>NZ_CP133779.1:4280918-4586698 GCF_034347425.1 Undibacterium sp. CCC3.4 | reverse complement strand
TAAATTTGATGCCCATGCGGTGCAGATGACGTCGCATGCCTTGGTCGCCTATGGTCTGGGCTTGATCGGTTTGATTGTCGTGAAAATTCTGGCACCGGGATTTTACGCACGTCAAGACATCCGCACGCCGGTGAAAATTGCTGTTACGGTGATGATCGCCACCCAATTGATGAATCTCATCTTCGTACCGCGCTTTGCTCATGCCGGCCTGGCTTTGTCGGTCGGTTTGGGTGCCTGTATCAATGCTTTGTTCTTGTTCATCGGCCTGCGTCGACGCGGCATTTTTACCCCGAAACCAGGCTGGCCTATGTTTTTACTTAAGCTGGCTGCCGCACTCATGCTCATGGCGGCAGTAGCCTCGCTGATTTCAGATCAAGTCGATTGGCTGGGTATGAAGCAGGCACCGTTGCTGCGCGCGGCGATATTGCTGGGGCTGATCGTGGCGTCTGCCGGCAGTTATTTTGCGGCGCTCGGTGTGATGGGCTTTCGGCCGCGCGATTTCCGTAAGCTCGCCAAGATCTGAGATTGCATCACACTATTGCTTTGACCTTTTTGTGTTCCGCCGCGAGGGATGCCCGTAATTGTTTGATCGTTACTGCCCGTGCCGGGTCTGCTTTCAGGGCATCATAGGAGGGTCCCACTTCTTGGATCAGCCAGTTATCCACAGCATGGTCACGAGCTATCAGGGCGCGCAAGCCGTCACGGATGACTTCGCTCTCGGTGGCATACTCGCCTGCCGCCACTTTCGTTTTGATGATATCCGCCAGTTCATTTGGCAAAGTGATATTCAATTGCCGGGTAGTTCGCATGTTGAATCTCCGATTCGATAGGATTCAATCCTACTCCTGCAGGCAGCAATACGTCAACATCCCTTGGTCCTGACCCGCTATGCCGAGGCACTTATTTTCCATTCTTGTCATCGGATTGCCTTGCTGTTGCGTTAAGTCAATAACCAGTCAAAGGATGACCATCATGAAAAAATTACTACTTGCTGCCTTGACCGTTTTGGCAGTCAGCCCTGTATTTGCCGGTAACGTCGGTGTTTCCGTGTCTATCGGTGAACCGGGTTTCTATGGACAAATCGATATCGGCAATGGCGGTCGCCCGCAGTTGATTTACAATCAGCCGATCTTGATTGCTCGCCCATCGTATGGATATGTTGAAGAGCCAATGTATCTGCGGGTACCGGAAGCGCAGTCGCGTAACTGGCGTCGGTATTGTGGCAATTACGGTGCATGCGGCCGTCAAGTGTATTTCGTTCACAATAATTGGTACAACAATGTATTCGTACCGCAGTACCGTGAACGTGGGCGTGAGTGGAACAATGGCCGCGCGGTAGAGCGTCATGAGGAACGCCGCGAAGAGCATTTTGAACAGCGCCGTGATGAACGGCATGATGAACGACGTGATGAGCGGCGCAATGACCGTGGTGATCATGGTGACCGTGGCGATCGCGGCGATCATGGTGACCGTGGCGGCCGTGGCGATCATCGCGATTGAGATCTGATTGAATAAGCAAAAAGCGCAGCCGTGGCTGCGCTTTTTGCTTATTCGTGAAGGACAACTTACACGAAATGGCAAACGTAATCGAGCGTTTCCAGTGTTTCGATTTCAAAGCTGGAATTGGCCGGAACGCTGAATTGTTCGCCGCCTTGGTAGGTATGCCAAGCGCTGTCACCAGCCAAGCGTATGCGACACTGGCCGCCATTGAGTTCCATGATTTCCGCCGCGCCGGTATTGAATACCAAGCTCGATGGGAAAATCACACCGATGGTTTTTTTACTGCCGTCAGCGAACAGGACGGTATGCGAGATGCATTTACCATCGAAATACAGATTGGCTTTTTTGACGACGCTGACTTGATCGAATTGTGTGCTCATTTTTTATCCAAACAAAGAGCCCGCATCAGTGTTGCGCGGGCTCAGGAGAGAAACAGTGCTGTCGCTCGATTATTGACCGCGTTTAGCGCGGGCATTGGCGGCAATACGCAGACGCAGCGCATTGAGTTTGATGAACCCACCGGCATCGGCTTGGTTGTATGCGCCGCCATCTTCATCGAAGGTGGCGATGTTCATGTCGAATAACGAATCAGTTTTGGAATCGCGCGAGACCGTGATGACATTGCCTTTGTACAGCTTCAGACGCACCCAGCCGTTGACTGTATGTTGTGTATGGTCGATCAAAGTTTGCAGTGCTACGCGCTCCGGAGCCCACCAGTAGCCGTTGTAAATCATGCTGGCGTAACGCGGCATCAGATCATCTTTCAAATGCGCGACTTCGCGGTCGAGCGTGATCGATTCGATGGCGCGATGCGCGCGCAGCATGATGGTGCCGCCCGGGGTTTCGTAACAGCCGCGCGATTTCATGCCGACATAACGGTTTTCGACCAGATCGAGCCGGCCAATGCCGTGCTTGCCACCGACACGATTGAGTTCGGTCAGTACGGTGGCAGGCGACATGCGTACGCCGTTGATGGCGACGATGTCACCGCGTTCGAATTCCAAATCGAGGTATTCCGGCGCGTCCGGTGCTTGTTCTGGGCTGACGGTCCAGCGCCACATCGATTCTTCCGCTTCGGCGCTTGGGTTTTCCAAATGGCGGCCTTCGAAACTGATGTGCAGCAGATTGGCATCCATCGAATACGGCGCACCGCCGTTTTTATGCTTCTGGTCGATGGCGATGCCGGCATCTTCGGCATATTTCATCAATTTTTCACGCGACAGCAAATCCCATTCGCGCCATGGGGCGATGATCTTCACGCCCGGCATCAAGGCATAGGCACCGAGTTCGAAACGGACTTGGTCATTGCCTTTGCCGGTAGCACCGTGGGAAATCGCATCGGCACCGGTTTCTTTGGCGATCTCGATCAGACGTTTGGCAATCAGCGGACGCGCAATCGAGGTGCCGAGCAGGTATTCGCCTTCATAAATCGTATTGGCGCGGAACATAGGAAAGACGAAATCGCGCACGAATTCTTCGCGCACATCGTCGATGTAAATGTTTTCCGGTTTGATGCCGAATTTGATCGCTTTGGCACGCGCCGGTTCGAGCTCTTCACCTTGGCCGAGATCGGCGGTGAACGTCACGATTTCGCATTGATAATTATCTTGCAACCATTTCAGGATGACCGAAGTATCGAGTCCGCCGGAATAGGCGAGGACAACTTTTTTAATATCACTCATAGTTCGCTTTCAAAAAATTTTAGTGAAACTGATTGATGTATGTCAGGCGCGCGGGCTTCAGCTAATTTCGCCGACCACCAGATATTCGAGCAGGGCTTTTTGCACATGCAGGCGGTTTTCCGCTTCGTCCCAGACTACCGATTGCGGGCCGTCGATCACGCCGGCCGAGACTTCTTCGCCGCGATGGGCTGGCAGACAGTGCATGAACAAGGCATCGGGATGGGCACGTGCCATTTTCGCTTCATCGACGATCCAGCCATCGAAGGCTTGTAAGCGCGCTTGATTTTCCGCCTCATAGCCCATGCTGGTCCAGACGTCGGTGTTGACCAGGTCAACGCCGGCACAGGCATCGGATGGTTGATCGAACAGCGTGTAGTGAGCAGTTTCCGGGCCGACCAAGCTCATGTCCATGTCGTAACCCTTGGGGGTAGAGACATGCAGATGGAAGCCGAAAATGCGCGCCGCTTGCAACCACGAATAAAGCATATTGTTGGCGTCGCCTATCCATGCCACTTTTTTGCCGGCAATCGAGCCGCGATGTTCGATGTAGGTAAAGACATCGGCCAGCACTTGACATGGATGGTGCTGATTGGTCAGCCCATTGATCACCGGTACGCGTGAATTGGCGGCGAAACGTTCTATCATTTCTTGCTCAAAGGTGCGGATCATGATGATGTCGCACATGCGTGACATCACTTGACCGGCATCTTCCACCGGTTCGCCGCGGCCGAGTTGACTGTCGCGGGTATTGAGATAGATGGCGGCACCGCCGAGCTGGTGCATACCGGCTTCGAATGAGAGGCGCGTACGCGTGGAATTTTTTTCAAACACCATGACCAACGTTCGGTCGAGCAGCGGATGGTAAGGTTGATACGCCTTAAAGCGTTGTTTAATGATACGCGCACGCTGCATCACATAGTCGAACTCAGTGAGCGTGAAATCGGAGAATTGCAGGAAGTGTTTGATAGCCATAAATAAAACGGGCAGCAAGTTTAGCTTGCCGCCGCATGTCATAACTGCTTAATTATAAGGGATTAAAATCGCGTTCCCATATTAAATTCAGGAAATGGGCAATTAAAACAGAATTTTCTCAAAAAAAATCAAACGTCCGCATTTTTGCTGCGCTTTTGCCACGAAGCGGACGCCGATAGCTTTCACCATACCGCGATTTGTTAATTTTCGTCAATTATAAAAAAAACTTAAATCCGCTTGGTAATCTTGTCGATCTGTCAGTAGCAAAATGCAACATCCTATCTATAATGTGCAGACTGACAACTTGTCTTCCCGAAATTTCTGCCATCTTACCAATCGAGAGCCATTATGAGCGCACTTTTAGCCGGACTGACCGTCCTCATCATCGGCGACAGCCACATGTCGACGCCCGATTACCTCATCACCACCTTGCATGACGATTTGATGAACAAGGGTGCCGTGGTCTATTCCTTCGGTGCCTGCGGTGTCGCGGCCGGTGAATGGATGGTCAAGACGCAATCATCCTGCGGCGGTGCGGTGCGCCTCAAGGATGGTCCGGTGGAAGTGAAAGAGGGGCAAGAGGCGATGACGCGTCCCTTTAATGAGCTGGTCAAAACCTACAAACCGAATCTGGTGGTCGTCGTCAACGGCGACACCATGGCTTCGTATACCCAGCCGGAATTGCAAAAAACTTGGGTCTGGCAACAAGTCTCGCGCCTGACCAAGGGTATCAAAAACAATGGTGTGGCCTGCGTCTGGGTCGGCCCGGCTTGGGGCACCGAAGGCGGTAAATTCGGCAAAACCTATGCACGTGCCAAAGAAATGTCCGGCTATTTGGCCGACATCGTGGCTCCGTGCACCTATGTTGATTCGCTCAGCCTGTCGCAACCGGGTGAGTGGGGCACCATCGACGGTCAGCATTTCGACGGTGCCGGTTACCAATCTTGGGGCGCAGCGATCGGCAACGCCATCGCCACCCCGACGATTTTAAAAACTATCAAACACTGATGGAAGCGGGTCTGCACTCGATTGGGGGCAGGCCTTGTTTGTGATGAATGAAGAGAACAAAAATGAAAAAAATTCTACTCACTGTGCTGCTGGCGACTGCCGCAGCGCTGGCGCTGGCCGACAATCCTTTATATGAAACCGGCCCTGGCCAAGACTCTTCCTTCGTCCGTTTTCTCAACGCCGGCAGCGAAGCAGCCAGCATCGTCAACGGCAGTGCCAAGCTGTCGCTCGACGCGAAAGCGGTCGGTCGCGTGTCGCGTTTTTATCCGGTCAAGGCCGGCGACAAGCTGACTGCCACGGTGCAGATCGGTAAATCCAAGAGCACCATCGAGGTGGTGGCGAAACCCGGTGAATTCGTCACCGTGGCCTTGCTTAACCAAGGCGCGAGTATAGAGAGCTTGATCGTACGCGAAGCCCCGACCGATTTCAATGCCATGCGTGCCTCCTTAGCGCTGCTCAATGCCGATCCATCGTGTGCCGCTGCCGGCTTGACCGGTGGGCCGAAAAACGCACTGATTTTTGAAGCGGTGAAGAGCGCGAGCACGCAGCGTCGTCTGCTCAATCCAGTCAGCCTTAAGGTACAAGTCAATTGTGCTGCCGAGGCGGTCGGTAGCGTGATCGATTTATCGCAACTGCAAGCGGGCGAACGCTACAGCGTGATTCTGATTCCTGCCAAGAAGGGCCGTCAGGCGTTTTTTGTGCGCGATTCGACCTCTTGAGTTGAGAGTTCGCCATGGTATTCGCCTCACTGGAATTTCTCTGCCTGTTTTTGCCAGTGTTTTTTGCACTGTATTGGCTCACGCCTCAGCGCTGGCGCAACCATACCCTGCTGCTCGGCAGTTGGTTGTTCTATGCCTGGTGGACGCCGAAGTTTCTGCTGCTGATCATCGCCTTGACGATACTGGCTTGGCTGGCGGCGATCTGGATCGACAAGTGTCGTCACGAGCAAGACAAGACCCGCCTGATGGTCGCCACCATCGTGCTCAATCTGGCAGCGCTGGTGTGGTATAAATACACCAATATGCTGGTGGCCTCGCTCAATACCCTGCTGACGGGGCAGCAATTGCCGCCGCTGCCGTGGGTGAATTTGATGCTACCCATAGGTTTGTCGTTTACCGTTTTGCATGCGATTTCGTATGTCGTCGATGTGCGCCGTAAAGTCGTGCCGGCACAGTACAGCTTCATTTCTTTCAGCGCCTACATGGCGATGTTTCCGCATTTGATCGCCGGGCCCATCGTGCGCTACAAAATCATCGACAAAGAATTGCGCCAACGGGTGCTCTCGCTCGATAAATTCAGCGCCGGCGCACGCCGTTTTATGCTCGGCTTTTCCATGAAAGTGCTGATTGCCGATACGCTCGTGCCCGTGGTGACGCTGGCCTTCGGCCTGAAGCAACCAGCCTTTGGCGACGCCTGGATCGGTTGCTTAGCCTATACGCTGCAATTGTATTTTGATTTTGCCGGCTACAGCGCCATGGCGATCGGTCTCGGTCTCATGCTCGGGTTTCATTTTGCGGAAAATTTCAATCATCCATATTTGTCGACCTCGATCCAAGATTTTTGGCGGCGCTGGCATATGACGCTGTCGTCGTGGCTGCGCGATTACCTCTATATCAGTCTGGGCGGCAACCGCCAAGGACCTGGGCGCACCTACGTCAATTTAATGCTGACGATGGCCATTGGCGGTTTGTGGCATGGCGGTGAAAACTGGAATTACCTGATCTGGGGTGTGATACATGGCAGTGCTTTGTGCTGTGATCGCGCATTTACCCAGCGCGGCTGGCAATTGCCCGATTGGCTGGGACGGCTGGCCACTTTACTGGTCGTGATGCTGGCTTGGACCATCTTCCGCGCCGCCGGCTTTGACAATGCCATGGCGATGTGGGCCGGACAATTCGGTCTGCACGGCATGGGACTAGGCGATGAATTACAACTGGCGCTGCGCCCCGGCATCCTGATTACCTTCGCCCTCGCTGTGGCATTGCTACTCTATCCAGCCACGGCAGTAGCACGCCGCGGCGGCCTTGGCTTGGCTTGGTGGAGCATGCTGTGGCCGGTCTTGAGCTTCATGTATGCGCTCATTGTGCTGGCCGGACAAAAAGCGATTCCGTTTTTATATTTTCAGTTTTAAAAGACCCCTTCATGAGCGAATCCTTCTCTTTCGATCACCACACTGCCGGCCGCTGGCGCTATTTGCCAGCGCTGGCGTTCGGCCTTATCCTGCTGATCGGTTTGGTGGTGGCCTTGACTTCCTTACGGGCGGTACCGAGCAAGGCTTGGCAGGAGATGGCAGTGTTACAGCGGATTGCCGATGGCACGGCGAGTCGACGCTTTACCAGCGAATTGAATACGCATTTTGTATGGAGCCAGCCGTTCGCCAAGATTGAGCGCGCGGTCGATTGGAACCTCGCGCATGACAGCGGGCCGTCGGTGGCCGCCGGTTGTCCCGGTTGGTTTTTTCTCAGTGATGAACTGACTGTGTATCCGGGTGGCGAGCAGAATGCCGCGGCGCGTGCTTACATGGTGGCGCAAGTGGCGGGTTTGCTGCGACAACGCGGCATCGCACTCTTGGTCGCCTTGGTACCCGATAAATCACGCATCGAAGCCGCGCATCTGTGCGGGGTGGCGCGGCCGGCGCGTTTCGCGCCACGCACCCGGCAATGGCTAAGTAACTTGCGCGGCAATGGTGTTGAGGTGTTGGATTTGGCGACGCCACTGACGGCGCTCGCCGGCGAACGTTACTATCGCAGCGATTCGCATTGGAATGAAGCCGGCGCGAATGCCGCCGCCGCCGCTATTGCCGCGCGTCTGCAGGCTCTGCAATTGGTGACGGGTCAGCGCGCCGTGCTGCCGACCGGTGCGGTTAGCACCATACAAGCTGAACGCCCCGGCGACTTGATGCGGGTCGCGAATCTCGAGGGTTTGCCGGCGGCATTGCGTCCCAGCATAGAAATCAGCGCGCAAAGCAAGGTCGCTGCGGTCGCGGTGGCCAGCGATGATTTGTTTGGTGATGCCGGCTTGCCGACGGTGGCGGTGATCGGCACTTCCTACAGTTTACGCGGTAACTTCGTGCCTTTTTTGAGCCAACATCTGGCCGCACCGGTGGCGAATCTGGCCAAAGATGGCGGCGACTTTGACGGTGCCGCCACGGCCTACCTGCACAGTCCGGCACTGCAGCAGACACCTCCCAAGGTGATTGTTTGGGAAGTGCCTGAGCGGATGCTGCAACACGCTTTCAGCGCCGGCGAACTGAGTTGGTATGCGCGCCTCAAGCAAGGACAATTGTAAAACTGATTCAGTAACCGATGGTTTGTGCCGATTCATGCACCAGTTGTTCAAATAGTTGGTGCCGCATGGCCGAAATCGTGCCTTCCTTAACTGCCGCCAGCACCGCGCATTGCGGTTCGCTGTGATGGTGGCAATTATAGAATTTGCATTTCCCCAGATGTGGTAAAAATTCCGGGAAAGCTCGCTCCAGCATGCCTTCGCTGAGCTGATGCAAGCCGAACTCTTGAAAGCCGGGCGAATCGATCACATACGAATTTTGATCCATCTGGTACAAGCGGGTGAAGGTGGTGGTGTGCTTGCCGGTGTCGAGCGCCGCAGAAATTTCGCGTGTGGCGATTTCGGCATCCGGTATCAGCAGGTTGATCAGCGAAGATTTGCCCATGCCCGACTGGCCGATCAGGATCGTACTTTGGCCACGCATCAACTGGTCCATCGCTACACGGGTACCCTCGGGGTCAGCGCGCACCGACACTTCATGCACCGGATAGCCGAGGCCGGCATACAGTCCGACGCGCTGGCGCGCCTTGGCCAGCGATTCCGTGACATCGATCTTGTTGAGAATGATATGCGGCTTGATACCCGATGATTCCGCTGCCACCAGTGCACGCGAAACCAAATCATCGGTAAAACTCGGTTCGGTGGCAACCACGATCACCAATTGGCTTAAATTGGCGGCCAACATTTTCGATTTATATTGGTCCGAGCGATACAGCAGCGTTTTACGCGGCGTGATCGCTTCGATGACCCCCTGATTTTTTGATGTCAGCGCTAACTCGACAACATCGCCGACCGAGACATCAGTTTTTTTGCCGCGCGTGACGCAGTGCAGTTTCAGCGTTTCACCAGCCACTTCGGCTTGGATTAAATAATGACGGCCATGCGCGGCGATGACCAGACCTTGTTGATGCGCCATCAGGAAAAGCTTTGCTCGAACACGGCATCAACCTTGGCCGCACAGATGAAATCATTGACCGAAATACCACCATGGCCATCGTTGACGGTGTGAGTGTCAAACTTGATGACACAGCGGTTGAAGCTGACGACTAATTCCGGATGGTGGTCTTGGGCGTGAATCACGTAGGCAATCGCGTTGATGAAGGCCAGAGTTTCATAGTAATTTTTAAATTGGTAGGTCTTGACGATGCGCGCGCCATCTTGGCTCCAGCCCGGGGTGGCGGCAAAATAAGCAGCCAGCTCCGCTTGTGGCAGCGCAGTTTCGGTGTGCTGCGATGTGCTCGCCAGTAAATCGGTAGTTTTAATCATGGTCGGTCCTTAAAGAGTAGTCAGTGTGCAGCCAGCAGATGGTCGATGCGCACTGTCGCCGGCGGGTGGGAATCGTAAAAAGACGAATACAGCGGGTCGGGCGTGAGCGTTGCGGCGTTGTCTTCATACAGTTTTACCAGCGCGGCGACGAGGTCGTTAGCATTGGTATGCTTGGCAGCGAAGGCATCGGCTTCGAATTCATGCCGACGCGAGCTGATGGCGCTCAGTGGCGAAAACAAAAAACCGAACACCGGAATGCAGAGCAGGAACAAAATCAAGGCCATGGCATCATTTTTTGCCAACAACATCGGGTCGACGCCGAGGCCGGTATAGAACCACACTTGCTGCTTGAGAAAACCGAGCAGCGCCAGAAAGCCCAGCGACAGCGTAAAAATCACGAGCATGCGCTTGACGATATGCTTGAGTTTGAAATGTCCGAGTTCATGCGCCAACACCGCTTCAATTTCTTGCGGGGCCAGACGTGCCAACAGCGTATCGAAAAACACGATGCGCTTGCCGGCCCCGAAGCCGGAAAAATAAGCATTGCCATGCGCGCTGCGCTTGGAACCATCCATGACGAACAAACCTTTGGAGGCAAAACCGACGCGTTGCATCAGATTTTCTATCCGCGTGCGCAGCGCAGCATCGTCGAGCGGGGTGAATTTATTGAACAGCGGGGCGATTACGCTAGGATAGATCGACATCATCAGCAATTGAAAACCGCTCCATACCAGCCAGGCATAGAGCCACCAGTTGGCACCGGCTTGCTCCATCAAGCTGAGCACGACCCAGATCAGCGGCAAACCGATGGCGCAGCCGAGCGCGCTGTTTTTGATCATATCGCCAAAGAACAGTGCCGGTGTCATTTTATTGAAACCGAATTTTTGTTCTAACACGAATTGCGTGTAATAAGAAAACGGTAATTCCAGCACACTACTGATGACGACGAAGGCAGCGAGCAGGGCGATTTGGTACAGCATGCCGGAACCTATCAGTTCCAGTAAATGCACGGACAGCCATTGCAAGCCGCCGAAGAGGGTGAAACCGATCAGCACCAGGCCATTGAACAGCAAACTCAGCAGACTGAGTTTGGTTTTGGCGATGCTGTAATCGGCTGCCTTTTGATGGGCTGGCAGGGCAATTTTTTGTGCGAAGCGGGCCGGTACCACGGTGCGATGGCGCAGAATATGGCGGATGTGGCGCGACCCCAGCCAAAATTGCACGCACAGCGTGAGCAATAGAAAGGCGACGAAGAAAACCGAAAAAGTAATTGAATTCATGGGAAAATGACGCATTCAAAAAAAGCTGGGGAAGTATTTTATTGTCCGATCAAGCCGGACTTAGATAAAATCTCGGTTTTATCCTATTATCAATCTCACACAGGCTCGCACTGCGTGAGAAAACACAAAGAAATCATGGCTGCCGGTACTGCCGGCGCTTTATCAAGGGGTAATTATGTCACAAGCGACCGACATTGAAGCAAACACGCGCATTCCAGCGCGTCCGAACGAACTCAATCTGATCTGGGTCGACCTGGAAATGACCGGTCTCGACCCGGATGGTGATCGCATCATCGAAATCGCCGTCATTGTCACCGATTCGCAGCTCAACGTGCTGGCCGAAGGCCCGGTATTTGCGATTCATCAGTCTGATGAAACCCTCGGTAAGATGGATGCTTGGAACAAGGGTACACATGGTCGCTCCGGTTTGATCGATAAAGTCAAAGCTTCAACCGTCTCTGAAGCCGATGCCGAAGACGCGCTGATCGCCTTCCTCAAACCCTACGTGCCGGCTGGGAAGTCGCCGATGTGCGGCAATACGATTTGCCAAGATCGTCGCTTCATGGCCCGTGGCATGCCGAAACTCGAGGCATTCTTTCATTATCGCAACCTTGACGTTTCCACCCTGAAAGAATTGTGCCGTCGCTGGAAGCCGGAATTACTCGCTGGCTTCAAAAAGCAGCAAAAACATACGGCCTTGGCCGATATCGCCGAATCGATAGAAGAATTGAAATATTATCGTCAGCATTTCATTCGCGAGTAAGCTTCCCTTACTGCAAAAAAAACCAGCTGTGAAGCTGGTTTTTTTGTTTTAAATTATTAAACGCCGAGCAATTCGACTTCAAAAATCAGTGTCGCGTTCGGTGGAATTGCACCGCCAGCACCGCGTGGGCCATAGCCGAGTGCCGATGGAATAGTCAGAATGCGTGTGCCGCCAATCAACATGCCTTGTACGCCTTCATCCCAACCCTTGATCACATGACCAGCACCAAGTGGGAAAGAGAAAGGATCATTGCGATCTTTGCTGGAATCAAATTTCTTGCCAGCGCTGCCATCCGGATTTTGCAACCAACCGGTATAGTGCACCACAACGTGATTGCCAGCCTCTGCTTGGGCGCCTTCGCCTATCACTTTATCTTCATATTGCAAGCCGCTGACGGTGGTAATGATGCTCATGGTTTCCCCTGTACTTTAAAAAAAATGTAGATCAATTGTAGTGCAAATTTGAAAAAAGTCATCAATGTCATGCTGTTTTCAAGGGTTTTTGCATAAATTTCTTGGGCCGCCTCACGGCTTGCTGTTGTTGGAAGCCTCTGAAAAGTAAAAAAAAAATCACAAGCATTTTTTCTGCGGCTCATGCTGATGCACGGTAAAATGCGCGCTTCCCTCATTTATTTGCGATCTTTTTCATGCGTCGTCGTTTTCTGTTGTTGCTCTCGTGTTTATGCTTTGCGTCGCCTTTGCTGGCAGCCCCAGCCAATGTCGTGGTGGTGCTCAATTCGCGCGACGCCACCGTCAGCTTGCTTGATCAGCAAACCTATCAGGAAATTGATACATTTCCTGTAGGCAAAGAACCGCATCATCTGATTGCTACACCCGATAATCAATCCTTGATTATCGCCAATGCGGTCGGTAATGAATTAGTGTTTCTCGATCCGCGCAGCGGGCAAATTCAGCGGCGCGTCAAAGATATTGCCGATCCCTATCAAATCGGCTTTTCGCCTGATCAAAAATGGTTAATATCAAATTCACTGCGGCTTGATCGCGTCGATTTTTATGAAATGAAGGGCAAAGAAGTCCGACTCATTAATCGGGTTCCCTTGGCGAAATTGCCTAGCCACATGGCTTTTGATGCCGCCAGCACCACGGTCTTCATCACTCAGCAAGGCAGTGATCAAGTTTCCGCGATCGATTTGGCGACACAAAAAGTCAAATGGACCTTGCCGGTAGGTAAGTTACCGGCAGGCATTATGATGACTGCCGATGATAAATATTTGCTGGTCGGCATTATGGGCAGCAATTATGTCGAAGTCATCGACTGGCGCGCTCGTAAAACCGTCAAAAAAATCCAAGCCGGCGTCGGCACACACAATTTCCGTGCACTCGGCGATAAGCGTCACATCTTTGTTTCTAACCGGACATCGAATGAAATCACCATCGTCGATCAACAAACTCTGGAAAATGTCGGCAGCATCGCCGTGCCCGGCGGGCCTGATTGCATGGAGGTGAGTGCCGACGGCAAGACCTTGTGGGCAACCCTGCGCTGGATTAAGAAAGTCGCGGTCATCGATATCGCCACGCGTAAAGTCATCAAACTTATTCCGGTCGGACGTTCGCCGCATGGAGTCTATTTTGCCAATCGCGCACCCGATTTGTAACAGTTGGCGCGGCATCTTGGCGGCGGCGCTGGCGCTGTACTGCGCCGGCACGCAGGCCGCGGCCTGCAGCGCGCGTATTTATCTGACTTTTGATACCGGCAGCCAGTCGCAAGCCGAGTTGGTCGCCACGACCTTACGCCGCCATAACATTCACGCGACATTTTTTCTGGCCAATGAAAAAACTGTGCGCCAGGATTACTCGCTCGATCCCTCGTGGTCCACGTACTGGAGCGCGTTAGCCAAAGACGGCCATGCTTTCGGCAGCCATAGCTTTGATCATGTGTATCTGCTCGGCGACCTGGCCGATGGCAAGATGCTGGTCAAGCCGCAGTTTGGTGCCGCGGCCGGCAAAAAACTCAGCTGGACGCCGGCCCAGTACTGCAGCGAATTGCGCCGTGTTGATCAGCGCTTCATGGCGCTGACCGGACAAGCACTCGACCCGTTTTGGCGCGCTCCGGGCGGTAAAGTCACGCCGAATGCGCTCAAGGCCGCGGCCGCCTGCGGCTATCAACATGTGGGCTGGGCCGCAGCCGGCTTTTCCGGCGATGAATTGCCGGGCGATCGTTTCAGTAATCGGCAACTGCTGCAGCGCGCGCTGGACAATTTACGCGATGGCGATATTTTTATGGCCCACCTCGGTATTTGGTCGCGCACGCCGGCCTGGATGCCTGAGAATCTCGAACCGCTGATCCGCGGCTTGGAACAAAAAGGTTTTTGTTTCGCCACCTTGCGCGAACATCCCGCTTACCGTGGTAAGCCATTATGAGTTCCGATCTGCACTTCAGTGACAAGCTGACATTGCTACAGGCTTGGATTTTCGAACAATTGGTGCAGCCGACCCTGTTCGCGCTCGGTTTGGGCGAATTCGTCGAAGATGCTTTTGAGGGCGTCGAGTGGTTTGTGCTCGGCGCGGTACAATTATTGCTGCTGTTTGTGATCCTGCGCCCACTCGAGGCTTGGTTGCCGGTGCAAACCATCGGCAGCCGTCGCGCGCGCTGGAATGATTTCACCTACACTGCATTGCACCGGCTTGGTGCTTTTACGGTACTGGTGTTTTTCATCTTGACCCCTATGTTCGATCAAGTCAGCGCATGGCTGCATCTGGAGGGCATTCAGCCCTTCAATCTTGAAGACATCTGGTCCGGCTTTCTCACTTATCCGGCCTTGCTGTTTTTTGCTTACCTGTTTGTGCTCGACTTTTTCGATTATTGGTATCATCGGGCGTCGCATCATTTTGATTGGTGGTGGGGCTTGCATAGCTTGCATCACAGTCAGCGTGAGATGAATTTATGGAGTGATAACCGCAATCATGTGCTCGATGACTTGTTACGCGATGTGTATATGGGCTTGATCGCCTTGGTGATCGGTGTGGAACCGGGCCAGTATGTGTTACTGGTGATGGCCAGCCAAATGCTGCAAAGTTTGCAGCATGCTAACGTTCGCCTGCATTTCGGCCGCTTCGGCGAGTACTTGTTAGTATCGCCGCGCTATCATCGCACACATCATGCTATCGTTCCTGCCCATGCTGGCGCTGCCAATACGGCCAAAGGCGGGCATAATTTCGCGGTCTTATTTCCGCTGTGGGATTACTGCTTCGGTACCGCCTTGCTGCAGCAAGAGTTTGTCCGCACCGGCATCGCCGATCAGTTAGCGCCACCTCAAGGTCGCGCGCGCGAGTATGGCCAAGGCTTTTGGTCGCAGCAGTATCTGGGCGTAAAGCGTATGCTCGGCATCGACAGGGAGAACTCGTAATGCGCCTGGTGGATGTCGGGATCGCTTGGGGTCGCGCCTGCGCTGCCCAATTACACATCAAAATGCTGCTGCTGACGTTGTTACCGTTTCTGGTGGCGCTGCTGATCTGGAGCGTGGCACTGTGGTTGGGCATGCAAGTCTTACTCGATTATGTGCAGCAATGGTTTGATGTGCATGGCCAGTTTCAAACTGCCGGCGAAGTGCTGGGCATGCTCGGTCTGTTAGCCTTCAAAGCGATGGTGGTGCCCTTGGTGGCGATGTGGTTGCTGCTGCCGCTGATGGTTTTCACCGCCTTGCTATGTATCGGGACGCTGGCCATGCCGGCCATCAGCCGCCACGTCAGCAGCCGCCATTACCCGACATTGGAACAACGTCGGGGCGGCAGTTGGTTCGGTAGTCTGTGGCATTCTTTGTCCTCGTTCGGCATTTTTGCCGCACTCTGGTTACTCAGTTTGCCGCTCACCTTGATCCCGCTGCTGTCATTGATCATCCAGCCTTTGTTATGGGGCTGGCTGACCTATCGTGTGATTGTGTATGATGCCCTGGCCGAGCATGCCGACGCCGCTGAACGCCGCCTGCTGCTGCGCGAGCATCGCTGGTCTTTGCTGCTCATCGGTACCGTCGCCGGCCTATTTGGTGCGGCACCGGGCTTATTGTGGCTCGGTGGTGTGGTATCGATGCTGTTTTTGCCGGTGTTTGCGGCCCTGGCGATTTGGCTCTATGTGTTGGTGTTTGTATTCAGCGGCTTATGGTTTCAGCACTACTGCCTGGCTGCCTTGGCGCGTTTGCGTGCCACCGCAGCATTGAATTAATCAAAAAAAAAGAGGAACAGCATGGCAATCGGTTTGATTATCATCGGTGATGAAATTTTGTCGGGAAAACGCCAAGACAAACATTTGTCCAAGGTCATCGAGATTCTGCATGCGCGTGGCCTGCAACTCGATTGGGCCGAATATGTTGGCGACAGTCGCGAAAAAATCACCGCCACGCTACAGCGCAGTTTTGCCGGCGACGATATCGTGTTTTCTACCGGCGGTATCGGTGCCACCCCGGACGACCATACCCGCCAAGGTGCGGCGGCAGCGCTGCAAGTACCACTGGCCTTACATGATGGGGCCAAGCTCTTGATCGAGCAACGCATCCGCGAGATGGCGGCCGAAGCCGGTGATACGCTCAATTTGGCGGCGCCCGAACATCAGCAGCGCTTGAAAATGGGCGAATTTCCGCTCGGTGCGCAATTGATACCGAATCCGTATAACCGCATTCCCGGCTTTGCCGTGGATCGCCATTACTTCGTGCCAGGGTTTCCGGTGATGGCTTGGCCGATGATAGAGTGGGTGCTCGACACCCACTACCCGCATTTGTTTCACCAACAAGCGCGCGCCGAGCAATCGGTGTTCGTGTATGAAGCGATCGAATCGGTCTTGACGCCCTTGATGGAACGCTTGGAAGCTGACTACCCGTTGATCAAAGTCTTCAGCCTGCCGACAGTGGCGAGCGAAAACCAGCGCCGCCATATCGAACTCGGTGTCAAGGGCGATGCCGCGCAAGTGCCATTGGCGTATGCCGCCATGTGTGCCGGACTCGATCTGTTTGCTGCCGAATACGTGGCCGTTACCGCTGCCTTGTAATACCGAGGTCCATCCATCATGCGTAAGCTGAAATTCACCTTGTTTTCCCTGCGCGATCTGTTGCTCGCATTCGGGCCGTTGCTACTCACTCTGATCGCCGGGCTGACGCTGGCCTATTATTTGGTCGACCCCGCGCCGAAACGCGTGATCGAGATGGCGGCCGGTCCGGCGCAGGGTTCGTATGCGCATTTCGCGAAATTGTATGCGGCCGACTTGGCACAAAAAAAGATTACGCTGCACATCGCCAACTCTTCCGGCTCACAAGACAATCTGCAAAAAATCAGCGACCCCGATTCATCTGTCATGATCGGTTTTGTACGCAGCGGCTCGACCAGTACCGAAGAGGCCGAGGAAAAACGCTTAGTCTCGCTGGGTGGCTTGTTTTACGAACCGATTTGGATTTTTTATCGCAGCAAACAGGAAGTACGCAGCTTGACCGCACTGCGCGGTCAGCGCCTCAACCTCGGTGCCGAAGGCAATGGCATGCACCGCTTGTTCAGCCGGATTTTAGCGCTCAATGGCTTGGATGACAGCGCTTTCTCCATGCAAAGACAAACTGACGAAGCGGCCGCAGCAGCGCTGCAAAAGGGTGACCTCGATGTACTCGTTATGAGTAGCGCCGGCGATGCACCCTTAGTACAAGAATTGATGCGCGCCCCTGGCATACGCTTGTTCAATTTTGTGCAAGCCGAAGCGTATACCCGCCGCCTGCCGTTTTTATCCAAGGTGGTCTTACCGCGTGGCGTAGTCGATCTGGGACGCGATATTCCCTCGCACGATGTGCAACTGATCGCCTCAAGCGTGACCTTGGTCGCATATGAAAGTCTGCACCCGGCACTGATGGGTGCCATGCTCGAAGCCGTACACAAAGTGCATGGCCAAGCCGACTGGTTCAGTAAACAGGGTGAATTCCCCTCCGATAAATACAGCGAAATTCCAGTCGCCGCCGCGGCTGAAAAATTTTACAAAAACGGCCCACCGGTGCTGCAGCGTTATTTAAGTTTTTGGATCGCCAATTTCTTTGAGCGCATGTGGATAGTTTTCGTGCCGCTGGCCGCCTTGCTGCTGCCACTGTCGAAAATTATTCCACCTCTGTATGTCTGGCGCATACGCTCGCGCGTCTATCGCTGGTACGCTCAGTTGCGCCAAGTCGAACAAATTGTCGATAGTCCGGCGCAGCCGGAACGGGCGGCCTTACTGCGTAAACAATTGCTGTTGCTCGATGAATTGGAAGTCAAGGTTAACCGTATCAGCATACCCTTGTCGTATGCGGAAGAATTGTATCGCTTACGCAGCCACATACAGTTGGTCCGCACCCGCATTGAAGCGGCGCTGGCCGCAGCAGACCAAGATAGCTGAACAACTTAATTGATCGTCGCAAGCGACGATCAATTAAGTTGTTCGCTCCATGTCTGCTAGTCGGTATCATTACCCTAACTGGTGGCTACGTCATTCCTGCGCGCTTTTGGCAGGAACCCAGCGGCGTTCGTGCTTAACTGAAAATGCCAGATATGATCGTGTTTTCAGCGCTGAAAACGATACTGGGTTCCCGCCAAAAGCATGCGGGAATGACGAGGCTGCGGCATGCAGGAATGACGAGGTATACGGTGTTTCAGGTGTAAAAAAGCGTCCATCAGGCTTTTTGCGACAGCCTCTGAAGGCCGGAGTTTCAAACCCTGGTCAGATTTTTGATCAAGCCGCTTGTTCTATCGCATCAGCAAACAGATCGAGCGCGCGGCGTAACAGTTGATCGTCGAGTGCGACCAACTGATCGCCGACATACCACTCAAACATACATTGCTGTGGCAGGGCACTGTCGACGGCTTGATTGAACAGCCAGATGCCATGCTCGCGGGCGATGCGGTCGCGTAGCGCTTGCGCTGCTTGCCGTGTGATTGGCAGATACAAGTGCAGCATATTACTTTGTGGCGTAGTCGGATTGACCGTAAAATGCGGATACTCGGCTAGCAAAGCATACAGTTGCTGTGTGCGCGCAAAGCAGGCCGGCATCGCCGCCAGTCTGGCATCGAATTGCATCGCCGCTGACACAATATATGGACTGCGCCGAAACACGCTGCCACCGAGACGGTGCATCCACACCCGTGCGCGTGCCAGAAAATCTGCATTGCCGAGCAGCATGGCTCCACCCAATCCTGCCATGCCTTTGTAAAACGAGACATACACGGTATCGTAACCGGCAGCGATTTCCGCCAGCGTTTTACCATAGGCCGCCGCCGCTTCCCATAGCCTGGCACCATCCATATGCAAATGAATATTGCGCTGTTTGCAATATTGCTTGATGGCTTCGAGTTCATCCCAATCCGGCAATTGCCCGCCGATTTCCCGCATTGGCAATTCTATCTGTACCGCCGCCAGCGCTTCGCCGTGCGCTTGCAGATCAGCCAGCGTCCAAGGCCGGTAAGGCTGGCCGGTACGCAGCGCCGTAAAATGCTCGAGTGCTTGAAAATTACTTCGTTCATGCAACAGAATATGTGAACTCGGATGCAAGGCCACGAGGCGATTATTGCGCTCGTCGCAGGCCAAGCGCAGGCAAGTCACCTGGGCCATCGTGCCGGTAATGCAGAACAAGCCACTTTCCATGCCCAACAGGCTGGCGATCTTATGTTCAAAGTCTTGAGCCAGCGCTCCTTCACCATACACATCATGCTCGACTTCATGCTGCGCGCACCATTCTGCCATGCGCGCGTAACTCTCGGCCGGCGTGGCCGCGCGATGGCCGCCGAGTTGAATCGGGCAAGTATTTTTTAAGGCGAGTGTTTCTGCGGAGGTCATTGGTGACGGCTTTGGATTGTATCTGTTTGCGGAAAAAAAAAGAATAATTCTATGATTTAATACGTATTCAGTACTTGGTTTTTTGTTGGATTTCTTGGCCAAACGAAGTGGCACGAGCAGGCTTATCTTTTGCGATAGCTTGAGCGATCAAGTCAAGCTTGACAAGCGCTGTTTTAGTCCATTTTACTAGCATATTTTGCAAATACGAGTGCTACTTCATCAAAAATCTGTGATCCATGAACATTCTATGTATTAAAGAGTCTCTGTCAAGTCGGTATCTCAGGGTAGGGCTTCGTGCAGGAAGCACCTTTTGTGGCTTGCGTTTGCGACTCTGTACCTATTCGGTGTCGTCAACGCTCAGAAGTACGCCGAGTAAGTCCGCGCTTTCGATCAGATATTCAGACGCATGAATGTAGGCTAAAATCGTCGTTTTGCCTTGTTGAGAACAATATGTCCACTACGCCGACATGTGCGCCTGCCTTCATCACACCGTATGAAGCCGGTAACCGCAATCAAACCACCAACTGGCAGCAATGCATACAGTTTTATCAAGAACTGGCAGCAGCGTTTCCGCAACTGCTGAGTTTCTTTGAAATCGGTCGCTCCGATGCCGGCCATCCTATTCATGCCGGTATCATCAGCGCCGATGCTGTGTTTGATGCTGAGCGCGTGCGCGCCGCTGGACGAACGGTGTTTTTCAATAATAATGGCATTCACCCCGGTGAGCCGGAAGGCGTCGATGCCTGCATGGCCTTGGTGCGTGACTTATGCCTGCAACCGGCGCGTTTGGCGGCTCTGGCTGACACGGTGTTCCTCTTTATTCCACTTTACAATGTCGATGGTAGTCTCGATCGTGGTGCCAGTTCGCGCGTGAATCAAGATGGCCCGGAAGAGTTCGGGTTTCGCGGCAACAGCCTGCATCTTGATCTCAATCGCGACTTCATCAAATGTGACAGCCTCAGCGCCGCCACGTTCAACCGCTTTTTCTGTACTTGGGATCCGGATGTCATGGTCGACACGCACACCTCTAACGGTGCCGACTACCAATACACGATGACGCTGATTCAAACCCAGACCGACAAGCTCGGCGGCGCGCTCGGCAACTATCTCAAGCACGCCATGTTGCCGGCGATTTTCAGCGCGATGGAACAACGCGGCTGGCCGACCTGTCCGTACGTCAATCCAATACGAGACATCCCTGACCATGGCATCGAAGATTTTTTGGAAACGCCGCGCTTTTCCACCGGCTATGCGGCCCTGCATCATTGCATAGGCTTCATGCCGGAAACCCATATGCTCAAACCCTTTGCCGATCGCTACGAAGCTATGCGCGCACTGGTGGAAACGGTGTTGGCGCTGACAGTACGCGATGGCAGCCAGATTCGCAGCCTGCGTGCCGCCGCGCGCCGCGCCGCGGCCAGCGATGCCACAGCGATCGTGCGCTGGCAAGCCGATCACAGCCAGCCCGTCAGTTTTCTCTTCAAAGGTTATCAAGCCAGTTACCAGCCCAGCCTGCTCGGCAGCTACCAACGCTTGGCGTATGACCGCAGCCAGCCATGGGAAAAACCGATTCCGTATTTCAACCGCTTCATTGCCAGCGAGGTCGTCACGCGGCCGCGCGCTTACCTGATTCCTTGCGCGTGGCGTGGCGTGATCGAGCGCTTACAGTGGAATGGGGTGCAGTTGCAAAAGCTGGAGCAAGAGCAAAGTTTGGCCGTCGAGGTTTATCATATTCTTGAGCTGCAATCGCGTCCGCAAGCCTACGAAGGACATTTGTTTCATGACGAGCTTAGTCTCGATGCCCGCGCTGACACCGTGCAAGCGCAAGCCGGCGATTACTTGCTCAGTCTCGATCAAGCACAGGCGCGCTATGTGATCGAAACCTTGGAACCGCAGGCGCACGACAGTTTTTTCCGCTGGGGATTTTTTAACAGCTGCCTGGAACGCAAGGAAGCATATTCCGACTATGTGTTCGAAGACAGCGCCGCCGAGATTTTGCGCGAGGAAGACGATACGCGCGCAGCCTTTGAAGCTTGGCGTTCGGCCCATCCCGAATTGCAGAGTAATCAAACGGCGGTACTCGACTTTATTTTCCAGCATTGCCATCGCCATCGCGAACCGGCATGGCGACGTTACCCCGTCATGCGTGTGCTCTGAAATACTCAATTATTTCGGTCGCGGCAGGAGCAGGTATTTTGATCTACACGCTCAAAGCCTTGGATGTATGCGTCAATGCCCTATATGGCCACAGCCTGGCAAGTCATGCCTCATGCGTCGCGTGCCGTAAAACGGATGCTTGGACTATTCATCTCCAAGCACTTGCAACAGCAAACGATCAAACGGATGGATCTCTTCCTGCAAGCGCTTTTTCTTGTCGTACACGACCGAGCGCGTGACTGGTCAGTCGAGTTCCATATTCAGTTCCCAAATTTTGGCATAGAGACAGTCTGGTTCGTTCTGTGTGCTGACCGGTTTCGGAGCACGTTTACCTTCAAACAGACTGCCTGCATTTGCCAATAATTATTTCTTCCACTGGCTAACCTGCGTCGGATGCACGCCGAACTTTTGGGCGATCTGATTGATCGTCTTTTCGCCTTTGATCGCCTCAACTGCCACCTTGGCTTTTTGTACGCGGCTAAATATTTTTCTCTTATTTTCACTCATGGTCTGCCTCGTCTCTTTTCGACAGACACGAGTTTAAACTGTGGTCCGGATATGTGGATCCACTATATACCTCATCCACTTTCCGTATTTTTTTCGCCACAATTTTATACAAAAATCGTCATTAAAAAAATAAATTAACGTGTCGGAAATTTTTGATACTTGTAAAAACAGGTGCTTAAATTTGTTTCAATTTTTATGACTTGTACGAAGATGGGATTGATTGAAATTGATTAAATTAGATATTTATAAAAAAAATCAGCGATAAAAAAATAGCTTAGAAAGTTAAGTACAAACATACGCACCTCCGCTGATTTGACTGAAAAAAAATATTTGCTTATATTTAATTTTAATTGGGTGCAGCAACTGTATGTGTGTTGTGTTTCTATACCTTTTTTACTTCGCTCATTTTTTTAATCGCAATGAAAAATTAAAGCTGAAATAATTTAAAAGGAAAGGATATAAATTAATGTATTCTCAGACAAAGCTAATCAGTGAGCGCTACCCAAAATGGCTACTACTCATAGGCATTGCCACTGCGCTTGGCCCGATATCAATGGATATGTATCTACCGGTTCTCCCCAAAATAATGACGGAGTTTGATGCGCCACAAAACCAGGTGCAGTACACCATCCTTGTCTTTCTGGCTGGGTTGGCTATAGGCCAATTGTTATATGGTCCTTTGAGTGACCGAATCGGTAGAAAATTACCACTGTGTTTTGGTATTGTGATCTATACCATTGCATCTGTCGGCTGTGCTTTTTCAGAGAACCTTGCGATTCTGATGACATGGCGTTTCGTACAAGGAATGGGCGGCTGTGCCGGTGTTGTGATAGGACGCGCAATTATTCGTGACCGTTTTGGTTTGACAGGTTCAGCACAAGCATTTTCATTCATGCTCATGGTCGTGCTAGCTGGTCCTATGATCGCTCCAGTATTAGGTGGCTGGATGGCAGACTTTGGGTGGCGTCCCATATTTGGAGCGATGTCAGCGTTGGGCGCATTTTTAGTTGGCAGCATCATACTTTCATTCAAAGAAACACTACCGAAAAAAAAGCGCGTGCACAGTACGGCATCGACCGCTATCAGACAGTATTTGTTATTGCTTAGTTGTACGCAATTGCTTTCATACACCATAGTTGTTGGTCTTATGCAATCTGCCTTATACGCCTATGTGATCTGCGCACCATTTATTATCATGGAGGTATATGGCGTCAGTCCTCAATATTTTGGAATGGTTTTTTTTACTAACACAGCCGGTCTGATTGTTGGGTCACAGATCAATGCAGTATTGGTAGAGCGGTTTGGTCCGGATCGGATATTAGGCATTGCACTGCTATCACCAATTGTTTTGTCACTTACCTTAATTGCATCGCAGCTGTATGGTTTTTCATCGCTGATTGTAGTTCTTGTCGCGCTGTTTGGCATTCTGAGCAGTCATGGATTTATCAGCCCGAACGGGACTGCTCTCGGCCTGGCCCATCACGCCGAACAAGCTGGTACGGCATCCGCTCTTATGGGAGCGATTCAGTTTGGAATTGGTATCGTCGCGATTTCCTTAACAAGTTTTTTTAAAGTGACATCGATATTACCGCTGGCTTTTGCTATAGGTTTTTGTAGTTTTCTGGCGCTTGCCTGTCATCGCCTGGCCGCACGCCCTGCGCTAAAAAATTCTATTTCACAGGTAGAAAAAAATGAATAAACGGGAATGCGATCAACGGCTTGCGCTGCAAGGCGGGAAAAAAAATCGCGAAATCGCTTGGCCTAAATGGCCTACCTATAATGACGAGACAGAACGCGCGCTTCTGTCTGTCATGCGCTCTGGCCGCTGGACAATAAGCGGGCCATTTACCGGTGAAACTACCAAAGAAAGAATATTCTCAAAAAATTTTGCGGCGTACTGTGACTCTGAATATTGCACTCCGGTTACAAGTGGTACTGCATCGCTGACAATAGCATTGCTTGCGCTTGGAGTTGGCGCGGGTGACGAGGTATTAATTCCAGGCTTAACTTGGGTAGCGTGCGCGTCGGCGACGATGGCAGTGGGGGCAGTGCCAATCATGGTAGACGTCTGAAGTGCATCAAGGTCACGCCCTTGATGCAGGATGCGTCGGTATTCGCAGCGCGCCCAACTAATTCACCTTGGAGAAACACATCATGGTTGGAACGAAATTGACTCGATGGTCGCGCATTGTCCATCACGAGACCGGACGCGGCTTGCTCGTGCCGATCGATCATGGCCTTACCTCGGGCGGCATGGCGGGGATGGAGCAGTCGGCGCAGCTGGCGCAATGGCTGCGCCATCCGGCCATCACCGCCGTGGTGGCCCACAAGGGCATGATTGCGCGCCTCAATGAAACCGGTTGCCTGCTGAGCAAGGGCATTATCCTGCAAATGAACGGCACGATGTCGAGCTCCGTACAACCCAATCGCAAGGAGCTACTCACTTCGGTCGATGCAGCGTTGCGCCTGGGTGCAGATGCGCTCAGCCTCGATTTGGTGTTCGATGGCATCAATGATGGCCATAATCTCAGTCTGCTGGGCGCGGTCGCCGACCAGGCCAGTCAGTACGGCCTGCCGATTCTGGTGATGGCCAAATGCCAGCACACCAACGCCAGCGCCGAGGACGCCATCACGGCACTGCGCAAGGTGGTGCGTTCGATCTGGGAACTGGGTGCCGACGCCATCAAACTGCAAAAGCCGGAATCGCTCGCCGATATTCCGCAACTGCTCGACGGTTTGCACCAGGATATCGATGTATTCTTTGCCGGCGGCTGCCGTAGCAGCGACGACGAGATGCTCAAGTTGCTGACCGTCGGCCTGAAAGCCGGTGCGAAAGGCTTGTGCATCGGCCGCAATGTATTCCAGAACGAGAATCCAGAACACTTCCTGACCGCGCTGAGCATGCGCCTGGACCATAGTTCCGACACCTTGTCGCTCGTCAGCGCGCAATAAGGAGCGACCATGAAGGAATCTCCATCGATACTGAGCGCCGAACAGCGCTACTGGCTCAAGCTCAATCCCGCTCTGGGCGCGGGTAACTTCCTGCATGTTGCCGCCGGCCTTAAAGTAGATAGCACGAAGCCGCAGGTGTGGTCCGACATCCCCTATTATCTGATGGGGCAGGCCAGCACCAAGCCGCTGTCGCTGCGCTCGCTGAAGCAGGCAACCGATGCGCTCGCCACTTGGTACGCGGCCCAGGGCGTGCGCGCCAAGGACCCGATCGCGGTGTATGGCAGCAACGGCATTCACTACCTGCTCCATTACATGGCGCTGACCGGCTTGGGAGCGATTCCGGTGCTGACTAATGGTGCCATGCAGCCGCAGGTGGCGCTGCAGCATTTTCGCTGCGTCGGCGCGCTCGCAGTGGTGGCTGATCAGGCCCAGTTTGATACCATCATCGCGCTGTGCGAGCCGGACGAGTTCCTCTTCCTGTGTCGCATGGAAGAGATCGTGCCGCTGGCCGACGCGGCTTTGCCCCCAAGTTACCCGTTCCAGCATGATCATCTCGATCCGGTCATGATTACCCACAGTTCCGGAACCACCGGCACGCCAAAGCCGGTGCTACTGCAACATGGAAAATGGTTTCATGGCATCCGCCATCTGCTGGGATTGCCGGCGGCTCAGGGCGCGGAACGCTATCTGTCTAGCCTGCCGGTCTCGCACAACGCGGCTATTGCCTACGCCATGCACGCCATCCTGTGTGGCTCGGCGCTGATGATCGTATCGCGGCCGCAAGGCGCCGCAGTGCTCGACAGCATCGAGCAGTTTGAACCATCCACCGTGGTGTCGTTCCCGGCCACCTATGTGGAGATGGTGGCCTGCGGCATGGAGCAGCGTGCGCTTGGTTCGGTGAGTAACTGGATCAACAGTGGCGACGCTGCCCATGAAACCCATATCCGCCAACTGGTGCGGCACGGTTATCACTACCGCGGCCAGCAGAAGGTGCAGGGATCGCAGTTCATCGACGGCCTCGGCTCGTCCGAAATGGGCCATTCGAGTTTTCGTGTGGTCTATACCGCTGGCGATCAGAACTTCGACCGTTGCGTCGGCCTTCCGCAAGAATGGGTCGATGCGCGCGTGCTGGCGGACGATGGCAGCGAGCAGCCGATCGGGCGGGTTGGTAAGCTCGGCATCAAGTCGCCCAGCGTCACCAGTGGCTACTGGAACGATTCGCTGCTGACTCACCGCAGCCAGCTAGCTGGCTACTGGCTCACCGGCGACCTAGTCTACAAAGACAGCATGGGCTGCTTCTATCACGTCGATCGCATCAGCGATGCCATCACCACCGCAGAGGGCGTGCTGTACAGTCTGCAGACGGAGGAACTGATTTTGAAGAACCAGCCCGAGCTGCTCGATTGCACCGTGCTGGGCTTGTCTGGTGAGCGCACCGGAACCGGTGTCTGCGTGCCGGTCGTTTTCGTGTTCCTGCATTCCGGTACGCACGTACAGGAGGGCGAGTTGCTCGAACGAATCAACGCCGATCAGCGGCAAAAACAGCGCCCGATGCTGGCGCGCGTGCATATCGTGGGCGACGGTGAGATTCCCGTCGGCGTCACCGGAAAAGTCATGAAACAGGCGCTCAGGCAGCAACTGGCGCAGCTCGCCTGAAGGCGAGCATACATTGACATCTCCTTTGAATGATCAGATCACTGGATGAAAAAAATGGCAACAGAACACTCGTTTGAATGTGCCGGACAATGGCGCGGGGAATTGATGCAAGGGGCCGGTAGCTTGAAAGCCGGACAGATCGAGAACACCTTCTCGGTACCGCGCGAGATGGGGGGGCTTGGCCACGGCACCAACCCGGAAGAGCTGCTGGTGGCAGCGGCCAACTCTTGCTACCTAATGACGCTGGCCGCACTGCTGCAACTCGAGGGCATCGCCTTTGACGAATTACGCAACAGCAGCAGCGCGGTGTTTGCCGCCACGCCGTCCGGCCCGGTCTTTACGCAACTGCGGCACAACCCGGTGGTATACATGACACCGGACGCGCGCATGCTGTTCAGCGGCACCGTGCAGAGCTGCTTCTTGGAGGCTGAGCGCGCTTGCATAGTGTCGAAAGCGGTGGTGGGCAATATCCAAGTGTCGGTCCAAGGCCGCGTCGAGTCGCTACTGGCGCAAGCATAGGGCGCGATGATGCGAACGATACTGAACTGGATACAAGAAATGCGCGCCGTCATGCGGCTCGGTGTGGCGTCCGCTGCTACCAATTCGACCGGTGCGCAGGTCGGGCCGCCCGCATCGGCGGCCTTATCTGACCTGTCGGCACAGCGCAGCGTGAGCGTCGGACCGTATCTGTCGTTCCCATTCGAGCAACGGCTGGAGCGCCGGTTCTTCGAACTTAGCGTGGCCTGGACTGAGCGTATCGCGATTATCGATGCGCCCGAGCACGGTGCCACGGGTTTCCTGACCTATGGCGCGCTGCGTCACCGCGTGATGGTGCTGGCGCATCATCTGCAGCAACTGGGCGTGCAGCCTGGGCAGGTGATCGGTGTCCACATGGAGCGATCAAGCGATCTGATCGTCTCGATTCTGGCGATCTGGATGGTGGGGGCGGTCTACCTGCCTCTCGACCGCGCATTTCCGCAAGCCTATCTTGCCTCGCTGTGTGCGATCGCGCGGCCTTCGGCCTTCCTGATCGCCCAAGGCAATGCCGATGCAATCGGCGGAGCGGGTTTTCCACAACTGTCGCTGCAAGCCCTGGACTTCGGCTGGCCGGTGGCCGATGCCGATACCTGTGGCTCTGGCTTTGGTAGTTACGCCAGCGACGCGCCCGCGCTGATCATGTTCACATCCGGTTCAACTGGACAGCCCAAGGGTGTACGCCACAGCCAGTTGCAGTTGATCAACCGCTTCCACTGGATGTGGCACGACTATCCGTTTCAGTCTGGCGACGTGATCGCCCAGCGTTCGCCCATGAACGTGATGCCGTCGATGTGGGAATTGCTGGGCGGCGTGTTGAGTGGCATCACGACCGTGATCGCACCGGACCACATGGTGCGCGAGCCGGCGGCGCTGTTCGCGTGGCTGGCGCAGAACGAGGTGAGCCATCTGACGCTGACGCCGCAACTGATCAAGCTGTTGCTCTATTTGAAGCAGAACGGCGCGCGCCATCCAGAACGTCTACGCCGAGTCATAAACGGCGGGCCGCTGAGCGCCGCACTGCAACAGCGCTTTTGCCAGGAATTCCCGGGCACCACACTGCTGCATGATTTCGGCTGTACCGAAACCAATACCTATTTGCACGAGGCGATCGGCGGCGTGGAGCAACAGCGCGCGCTCGGCCCCGGCGGCTACCTACCCATTGCCAATACCAGCATCCATATCTTGGACGCCGCCGGCCGTGCTGTCGCGCCCGGCGTGGAAGGCGAGGTCTACATTGCAGGCCCCTGCGTGGCGATCGATTACCTGCATCAGCCGCAACTGAGCGTCGAGCGCTTCATCAGCGGCGGACTGGCTGACAGTCCGGTCTCCGGCCGCCTGTTCCGCACCGGCGAAATGGCGCACATGCTGCCGCACGGCACCATCCGCATGACCGGGCGTTACGATCATCAGGCCAAGGTGAATGGCTTGCGCGTCGAACTCGAACACGTGGAACTGGTGCTTGGCGACCATCCTGGCGTGGGTGAGGTCGCGGTGGTGGCGCATGCGCTGTCGGACTTGCATACCCGACTGGTGGCGTTCTGGGTGGCGCGTCCGGGCATGCCTGCTGACGATGGCCCGTTGCGCGACTTCCTGGCGCAACGCTTGCCGGCGCACATGGTGCCGGGAATCTATACCGCACTGTTGGCCTTGCCGCGTCGGCCTAACGGTAAGATCGACAGGGTCTCGCTGCAGCAGCAACTGAGAGGCGCGGTATCGGTCAAGTCGGCCCGTACGCATGGCGAAACTGAACAGATTCTGATTGCGGTGGTCGCCGAACTACTCGGTGTTGACGCCGACCTTATCGATACGCGGCGGGAATTTAACAGCCTTGGCCTCGACTCGGCCATGCTGATGAGCTTTGCCACATCGGCCGCCCTACTCACCGGTCTTGACGTGCCAGTCGCCATCTGCTTCGATCACCCCAGCATTGCATTGCTGACGCGCCACCTCGACAGCGGCGCCGGCGCAGCGGCAAACCCACTGGCGGCCATGGCTGCGACCCCAGCTCCGGCTATGGATGCGGCGCCGGTTCAGGACGGCATCGCCATTATCGGCATCAGCTTGCGCGTGCCGGGCGCGCGCGACCTGGCTAGCTTCTGGCACAACCTTGAGCTGGGTATCGAAAGCGTCGGGCCGATTCCGGCCGAGCGCTGGGATGGCGACGCCTATTACGATGCCGACATGGCCACGCCCGGCCGCTCCAACAGCAAGTGGGGCGGTTTCCTGAGTGACATCGACCAGTTCGAGCCGCTGTTCTTCAATCTATCGCCGAAGGAAGCAGCCTCGATGGACCCCCAGCAGCGCTTGTGCCTGATGGAATCGTGGCGCGCGCTGGAGGATGCAGGCTATGCGCCGGACGGTATCAGTCATCAGCAGGTGGGCGTCTTCATCGGCGCGCGCGAGCCGGACTACGCTGGCCTCGGCGTGCGCCAGGGCCAGTTATCGAGCGCCGCCACCTTGCTGGGCAGTGACATGTCGTTGATCGCGGCCAGAATTTCATATTTCCTCAACCTGAACGGCCCCAGCATGGTGGTCGATACGGCTTGCTCGTCGTCGATGACGGCGCTGCATCTGGCTTGCCAGAGCCTACGCAGCGGCGAGGCTGAGCTGGCGCTGGCAGGCGGCATCTGCCTGACGCTCGACCCGGAATTCTTTGTCGCTAGCAGCAAGCTCGGCATCTTCTCGCCGAGTGGCCATTGCCGCGCATTCGATGCTGCTGCCGACGGTTTCGTCCATGGCGAAGGGCTGGCGTTCGTCGTCCTCAAGCCGCTCCAGTCGGCGTTGCATGACGGCGATCATGTGTATGCGGTGATACGCGGTACCGCGCTCAACCAGGATGGCCGCTCGAACGGTATCACTGCGCCAAATGGCCTAGCGCAAACGCGCCTGCAACACGGCCTGTATGAGCGGTTGGGCATAAACCCGGCCAGTATCGGCTATGTTGAAGCGCACGGCACGGGCACTGCGTTGGGCGATGTGGTCGAGGTGCAGGCGCTCACGCGGACCTTCCAGGAAGCCACCAGCAACACGCAGTTTTGCGCGCTGGGTTCGGTCAAGCCGAATATCGGGCACCTGACCACGGCGTCCGGCATTCTGGGCGTGATCAAGACGGCGCTGTGCCTGCATTATGGCAAATTAGTTCCATCCATCAATTTCGATCAGCCCAACCCCAAGATCGATTTTCCGCTCACACCGTTTTACGTCAACACCAGCACCTGTGCCTGGCCGACGCCGGTGGGCGGAGTGCGGCGCGCGGCGGTCAATTCCTTCGGCATCGGCGGCACTAACGGCCACTGCGTGCTGGAGCAACTGAGCGCCTCCTGGCCACTGGCTACGGAGCGTCGCGAATGGTATCTGGTGCCCATTACGGCGCGCACGCCAGCAGCAGTGCGGGAGCGCCTGAGCGATCTGCTTGCCTGGCTGCAGCGCAACGGCACGGAACAGTCGGCGCATGCGCTGGCCTACACGCTGAGCTGTGGCCGCAGCCGTTTCGAAAGCGGTTATCTGCTGGCGTTCCAGGATCTGACGACACTTGGTACGGTCATCGACACCGTACTGGCTGGTCAGAACAGCGCGAATGCTTGGGCCATGTCGGGCCGTCGCAATCCGGACCGGGTACTGGTCGATGAGGCGGCTCGGCTGTGGGATGAACTGGTCGGCGGCGCCAGTCGCTCCCAGCTCGGCCAGCTCGCCGACATGGTTGTGCAAGGCTACTGGCCGCAGTGGCAGCAGTGGTTCGCGCCATCCGAGCGGCGCCGCATCGCGCTGCCGACGTATCCATTCCAGACCGAGCGTTGCTGGCTGGCGGCTGTGCCGTCTGCTGCATTCGTTCCGCCAGCGGTTCCGGTTGCCATGCCGACCCCGACCCCGACCCCGACCGTGCCTGCCATCCCAACCGCGCCAGCCATCGTCATACAGGACGCAGTGCGGCTGGCGTCGATCCAGACCGAGGTGCTGGCGATCTTGGCCGACGAGCTAGGTCTGCTGGCATTCGACATCGATCCGCATGCACCGTTGTCGAACTACGGCATGGAGTCGGTCAAGGCAATTAATTTGCGCTTCCGGCTGGAAGAGCGGCTCAGCGTCGACTTGTCGATCCAGCAAATCGTCAGTGCCGATACCGCCCAGCGCCTAGCCAGGCTTGCGCTCGAGGCCGGTGCAACACCTAGCCAAGGCACCGTGCCAGTGCCGGACGACGACCTGAGTCAAGCCTCCGACGAGCAACTGATCGCTTTATTCAAACAATTTGCGACTAACCCGGAGCACTCGTAGTCCCATGTTAATTGACGACTTCAAGAATTTGACCCTGGCTGACAAGAAGCGCGTGCTGGCCCAGTTGCAGTCCGGCACCGCCAACGGTGCCACCTCAGCCGACAGCGCGCCGGGTGACCAGCGTCACCCGCGTCTGCTGCGCGACGAGCGCGCCGACGATTTACCTTTCCCCCTGACCGACTTACAGGGCGCTTACTTGGCTGCGAAAGCAAATCCGGTGCGCGTCGACCAGGCCGGTTGTCACGTCTACCTAGAGTTCGACGTGAACGCGCTTGATCCGGCGCGCCTGGAGCAGGCTTGGAGCACGGTTGTGGCGGCGCATCCGATGTTGCGCGCCGAGGTGATGTCGAACGGCAATCAACGCATCCAGCGGCAGCGCGCTCTGCCACCATTCTGCTGCGAAGACCACAGCGCCGATGCTGCTGCTGCGCAGCATTGTGTAGACCGGGTGCGCGAGAAACTGTCGCATAAATTGTACTGGCCTGGCGACTGGCCGCTGTATGAGATTCAAGTCACGCATGCACCGGCAGGCCGCAGTCGCGTGCACGTCAGCATGGACTCCTGGATTGTCGACGCCAAGAGTGCTGAGCAGATATACCGTCAATGGTATGCCTGCTATGTCCAGCCCGCGCAGCAACTGGTTCCGCCAGCGCTGGAGTTCCGCGACTTCGTGCACAGCATGGAAGCCTTCAAGACCAGCGCTGGCTACGCGCGCTGCCTCGCGTATTGGCGGGCCCGCCTGAGCGACTGCCCGGATGGTCCGGCACTGCCGTATTCGGCGGCGCTGCATCAGGCGCCGGCAGAACGCTGCAATCGTCGTCGCATGGCCTGTCGTCTGCCTGCGTCGACGCTGGTGGCCTTGCAGGAGGCGTTTGCCACCCGCAAGCTGTCCACCACCAGTGGCATGCTGATGCTATTTTGCGAGGCAATGCGCAGCTGGAGCGCAAGCCAGCGCTTCGGCCTGATCCTGACAATGCAGAACCGACCGCCGCTGCACGCGGATTTGGCGCGTGTGGTCGGTCCGTTTACCTCCACCGCCTTGTTCGACGCCGATCACCTAGCCAGCGAAACGCTGAGCGAGCGCGCCCAGCGCTATGGCGAGCAACTGCTCGAAGCGCTCAACCACGGTTATGTCAGCGCCATTGCAGCACTGCGCAGCTTGGGGTCAGACCGACCTGAGCGCAGTTTCCCTATTGTCTTCACCAGCCTGCTGGGGACGGGAGCATCCGACCAAGAGCCGAGCTGGACCCAGTCGATCGAGTACAGCGTGGCGCAGACGCCCGGTACCGCGCTGCATTGCCAACTGCGCGAAATCGATGGCGAGATGGAGATTGCATTCGACTGCGTGCCGTCCTGGTTCGCCGACGGTTTCGTCGAACAGTTCCAGGACTCGTTCCATGCTGCGCTGACGCAGGCTGCGCTCGATCCGGTTTGCTGGGAGCAATGCAGCGCTGCCGCCATCTGCGCGCCTGGCCTGCCGGCGCTGACACCGGTACAGCCCGCTCAATCTGCGTCATCTACCGTGCCCATGAGCTCGCTGCAACTGGCCTATCTGGCCGAGCGTATTCGCCAGCCCAGCCGCGCCAGTGGCTACATTTTTCGCAGCTTTGCATTCGAACAGCTGCTGCCGTCGCGTTTGCAGGCCGCCTTCGACGGTCTTCTGGCCGACCATCCGATGCTGCGTGGCTACCCTAGCGCGCGCGGCAGCTTCGAATGTTTCGACACGGTCGCGACCTACACCATTCCGCTGACGCGTCTGACACAAGATCAGCCCGATCTGAACGCCGAGACTGCGGTGATGCTGCGCGAGTTCGCTGCCGAACGGCAGTGGCCAAATCTGCGCCTGCACATGCTGGTGCGCCTAGACGGTAGCGCTTGCCTACTGACCTTGCTCGACATGGCGGTCTTCGACGGCCAGTCATCCTGGAACTTCTACGACGATCTGTTCAATCGCTACCTGGGCCGCGGCGCGGTCAAGGAAGCACCACATTGGAGACCCTATCTGCAGGCCCGCGCTGCTCGGCCCGGCCTAGAAGTACATGAGCACTACTGGCTCGACAAATTCAAGCGGCTAGCGCCTGGACCGGTATTGCCGGCGGCAACGGCAAATGCCGGCGGCGCTCACGCAACCGTGCGCTGGACGCATACCGTTTGTGCCGGTGCTCGCCTCGAACAATTGGCGGCGCAACACCGCGTTAGCGTCGAGTCGGTATTTTTGAGTGCCTTTGCCGCCGTGTTGGCGCGCGACAGCGTCAGCTTCTCGCTGGGTGTGGTCGACTATGGCCACCGAGTGGCCCAGCCAGCGCTGCTTAATGGCTTTGGCGACGCCACTCGCTTTGCCTGGGGCGAAGTGAGCGACCCGCAGAGCGTGCCGGTGCTGAAGCTGGCACGATTTTTTGCTGAGCAGATCGAGCGAGACCGTTTTCACGCTTGCGCCGATCCGTTTAAGGGGCTGCGCGGTGCGATCGCCCAGTCCGGCCAGATGGTCTCCCGCAGTGTCGTTCTGACCAACTGCCTAGATGCGCCGATGGCGCAATGGCCGGGTATTGCTGAAATCGACGCCGCCTCCGATACCCCCGGCGTCGATCTGGATAACCTGCTGCACCGCTCGTCGCAGGGATTGACGATATGCTGGACCGTGCGCCGCGACGGCTGCGACCTAGATGCGCTGGCGCAGTCTTTTCGCGCCTATTGCGTCGCGCTGGATGAGCTGGCCGCCAGTCCCGAGGCTTGGCTGCGTACCGTCACTGCGCCGGAGCCTCAGGCTGCGCTGGTCAATCGCAAACGACTGGCACAATTGGCGCGCTGGAACGCTACCGACCGACCTTACGACCGTCAGGTCTGCCTGCACACCCTGATTGAACGGCAGGCCAAGGCGACGCCTTATGCGGTCGCGGTGCTGAGCGACGACGAAGTATTGACTTACCAGGAGCTCGACAGCCGTGCGAACCGGCTAGCCCATCATCTGCAGCAACACGGCGTTGTGCGTGGCGCGCTGGTGGCGGTCATGCTGTTGCGCTCGCACCCTCTGATCACTACTTTGCTGGCGATCCTCAAATGCGGCGCGGCCTTCATTCCCCTCAACGTCGACGATCCGTTGCAGCGCCTTACTCGCGTGCTGGATCAAGCGCAGACGGGTTATGTTGTCTCGACCTGCGAGCATTACGGCCGCCATACCGACTTGGTCAGAAAGGTGATACTACTCGATGCGGAGGCGGCGCAGATCGAGCAACAGGCGTCACAATTCCAGCCCCAGCAAGTGGTGCAACCGGAAGACCGAGCCTACATCATTTTCACCAGCGGCAGCACCGGCACGCCCAAAGGCGTAGTGGTGCGGCATCGCCCGGTGATCAACCTGATCGAATGGGCTGCGCGCGAATTCAACTTTACGCCGGAAGACCGCGTGCTGTTCGTCAATCCGCTTAGCTTTGACCTGGCCATTTTCGACATCTTTGGTCTGCTGTCCTATGGCGGCAGCATCCGTATTGTTGGTGATGCGGAACGCAGCAATGCGCTCGCGGTGGCGCAATACCTTAGCACCGAGCCGATCACTTTCTGGAACTCGGCACCGGCCTACCTGCAGATGATATTGCCCTTTCTAGAGGGCGGCACTGGCCGCACTAAGGTTAGCGTTGAGCGGTTGCGTTTGGTGTTCCTGAGCGGTGACTGGATTCCGCTTGCGATGCCGGATGCGATGCGAGCGCACGCGCCGCAAGCGCAAGTGATCAGCCTTGGCGGCGCCACCGAAGCGACGGTCTGGTCCAACTACTTCCCGGTACAGAAAATTGATCCGAACTGGCGCAGCATTCCTTACGGCCGGCCGATCCAGAATGCCCGCTATTACGTGCTTGATGAACATCTGGCACCACTGGGCGTGGGCGAGACCGGCGACCTGTTCATTGGGGGTGAGTGCCTGAGTGATGGCTATATCAATGAGCCTGAACTGACGGCGTGTAGTTTCATTCGTGATCCGCTGCACGAAACGCCTGGCGCCATCATGTACCGCACCGGCGACCGCGCCCGTTTCTTTACCGATGGCAATATCGAATTCCTCGGCCGGATCGACCAGCAGGTCAAGCTGCGCGGATATCGGATTGAACTGGGCGAAGTGGAAGCGGCACTGGAAGCCTGCGGTCTGATGCGTGCCGTCGTGGTTGTGCGCGAAGACCATGGCGGCCGTCGCTTGGTCGGTTTCGCCGCCAGCGCGGATGCTGGTCAAACCGGTGAAATGCGCAATGAAGCCATGTGGCAGCAACTTAAATCCCGGCTGTCGGCGTACATGGTGCCGTCCCAGGTGTTCGTGCTGCCGGCCTTGCCGATCACGACGAACGGCAAGGTCGATCGCAAGAAGCTGGCGCAGGATGAGCTGGCCAGCCTACTGGACGGCGGCGCCGATTCGGCGCTCGCGTCCGTCACGTACGTGGCCGGCGTAAGCGTAACCGCGTTCGATCATCAGCAACTGGCAACGCGGCTAGGCACCTGGTTGTGCAATGGTGTGGCTGAGGTGTTCGGCACCGAACTGGCGGACGTGAAGCTGGACGACAACCTGGGATACCTCGGGTTCAATTCGCTCCACTACACCATGCTGGCGGCGAAACTGGCCAACGAGCTGAGCATCGCGCTGAATCCGGCATTGTTCTTCCGCTATGTCAGCGTGGCGGAAATACTAGACTACTTGATGCAGCAGCACGCGGAGTATCTTGCCGCTGTGCTGTTGCCGGTCGCCAGCGTGGCGGTGCCGGCTGCGGCGCCATCGGTACCCGTGGCAGCTGTGTCGGTGCCTGTGGCCGTTGCGCATGCCGACGCGCAGGTGACGGCGTCGCCCGCTGCGCAAGCGTTCGGTACAAGTACCATTCCGGATGGAGCGATCGCCATTATCGGCATGGCCGGAGTGATGCCGCAGGCGTCGGACTTGGACGCATTCTGGGCCAACCTGCAGCAAGGCAACGATTGCACCTCGGATATTCCGCAGGACCGCTGGGATTGGCGCATGGTCGACGGCGATCCTCACGGCCCCGGCAACTTTACCAATGTGCACAGGGCCGCGTTCATGACGGATGTGTCCTCGTTCGATGCGGCGTTCTTTGCGATTTCGCCACGCGAGGCAGAATTGATGGATCCGCGCCAGCGCATGCTGCTGGAATCGGTCTGGGCCTGTCTGGAAAATGCAGGCCAGCGCCCCAGTGCCTTGCGCGGCATCCCGGTCGGGGTCTACATCGGTGCCACCGGCGATGAATACGCCGCCTTGTCGCTTCAGCCGGGGCGCGAGATCGACCGCTTCACGTTGTCGGGTGTGTCCCGCACCATTCTGGCGAACCGCATCAGCTATTTGTTCGACTGGCATGGCCCGAGCGAGGTCGTCGATACCGCCTGTTCCAGTTCCCTAGTGGCGGTCCACAACGCCGTGCGCGCCTTGCTAGCGGGCGACTGCTCGCTAGCCATTGCCGGCGTCATCAACATCATGATCGATCCGGTGCCGCACGTGTGCCTGAACAAGATCGGCATGCTGGCTGCCGACGGCCGCTGCAAAACGTTCGACTCCCGCGCCGACGGCTATGCACGCGGCGAGGGAGTCGGGCTGGTATTGCTCAAACCGCTGGCCGACGCATTGCGTGACGGCGATCCGATCCACAGCGTGATCCGCGGCTCGGCAATCAACCACGGCGGCCGCGCCACCGCGCTTAGCGCACCGAACCCCCATGCACAGGTGCAGGTGATCAGCCAGGCGATCCGTGTCGCTGGCATCGATTGCGGCCGCTTGGGTTATATCGAAGCGCACGGCACAGGCACCGCGCTAGGCGATCCGATCGAGATTGAAGCGCTGAAGGAAACTTTCGATACATTGCGCAACGCAGCTGGCCAGCCGCCGGTGGCCTCGGGCACGGTCGCGCTGTCGTCGGTGAAGCCGAACGTCGGCCACCTTGAGTCGGCGGCCGGAATTGCCGGGTTGCTGAAAGCTGTGATGAGCGTCAAGCACGGTGTTTTGCCTGCAACGTTGCATCTGGAGCAGATTAATCCGAACATCGAACTGGACGGTAGCCCATTTTATATAGTGCGGGAAGCTGTGCGTTGGAGTAATCAGCGCGATCCCCATGGCGTCGAGCTGCCTCGAGTGGCGGGCGTCAGCTCCTTCGGCTTTGGTGGCGTCAATGCGCACGTGGTGGTGGAACAGTATCTGCCTGCTGCAGCCTCTGCCGGGGCATCTTCCGATGCAGACGAGGACGGCGCAAGCTGGCTGTTCCCGCTGTCGGCGCAAAGCGAAGCGCAACTGGTGCAGATGGCATCCTCGCTAGCCGACTTCATCACCGTCGCGCCGGCCCATACGCTACGCTTAGGCGACGTCGCCTACACACTGCAGACCGCGCGCGACAGCATGCAGGAGCGGCTGCTACTGTGTGCCGCTTCGCTGCCACAACTGCTGGCCGCCTTGCGTGCCTACGTTCAGTCGGGCACGGTGTCGGCTGGCGGCTGGCGAGGGTCAGTGAAAAGCGCGCCTATGCGCGTGGGCAAGGCGGCGCTTGCAAGAGATGTCGGAGCCGCCTCGACTCAGGCGGCAGAGATAGTCGATGTGCTGGCACAGCGCTGGGCCCAGCAAGGCGACATCGCTTGGCCCCTATTACCAGTCGGCGAGGTTGGCAAAGCGCGCCGCATTGCATTGCCGACCTACTGCTTCACCCGCACGCGTTACTGGTTGCCGACCATGCCAGCAAGCGCGGCAAGCATGGCCGCTGTCCAGGTAGTGCTGCCTGTGGCGAATCGTACCGGCGATGATATTGAACTGAACGCAGTCGATGCGATCCTGAGCGAGCATGTGATTGCCGGGCAGGGTGTGTTGCCTGCCGCCGCCTACCTGGCGCTGCTGCGCGACCATAGCAAAGCAACACAGGCTGGTGCGTATGGCGTGGTCGGCTTCAGTGACATCGTCTGGATGCAGCCGTTCGTGCTTACCGACGGCAAGCGCAGCCTGCGAATGGAATTTGGCGCTGGCCGCCAAGGCGGCACACGTTGCAGTTTTGTTAGCGACAGTGACGGCAAACGCGTCGAGTATTGCAGCATCGATTTGCTGGCACCATCACAGCCGTTCGTCGCCGACGTGATCGACTTGCGCCAGCTGTCGCCAGCCAATGCCAGTTGCTTGTCCCCGTCCGAGTGCTATGCACTGTTTCAAGGCAGCGGTATTCAGCTGGGCGCACTGTACCGTACCGTACAGCAGCTCTGGTTCAGCGTTGATGCCGGCTTGGCGCAGTTGCGGTGTGATATGCGAGCTAATGATAACGCCGCGCGTAGTCTACTGATACTCGACGGTGCCTTGCAGGCGATCGCGCTGCATAACAAGCTGGCCCGGCCCGGTAGCGGACCGAGCGTGCCGTTTCACATCAAGCGCCTGCAATTGGTCGCCGACTGCCCGTCGCAAGCGATGGTTCATCTGCAAGTACAGGTTTCGCCTAGCTGCACTCCGGCACGCTTGCCGATCTACAACGCCCGCCTGTTCGACGGCAATGGGCGCCAGATCGGCTGGATCGAAGCCTGCGCCGGCAAGGTACTCAACTTGCCCATGCCGGTAGCGTCGCGGTCGGCACCGTCCATCATCGTGCCGACTCTCCAGGCAGAGGTAACGCACCACTATGCACCGCAATGGCGTCGGCTCGCTGCCACGTCGGCGGCAACGTCAGCGTCATTGCGCTGCCTGCTGGTGCATGGCGTGTTAGATGGCGGCACCGCTCAGCCGACGGCGGCGCCGTCGCACTGGATCGTCGCGCGCCGGGCACCAGTCTACGGTGTAGATGGCCCGGCCGCATGCAGTTTAGATCCGTGCAAAGAAAGCGACTGGGATCGTTTGCTGATCGCAGCCGGCCCGGCGCCCGATTTGATTGTGCTCGATTACCGCCAATGGAACGCTGCGCAGGATAGCCGTGATCCAGCGTGCAAAGCCAATGACACGCTCTATCAGCCGTTCGATGAAGCATTCGCACTAGCCCGGTCGGCAATGCGGCTACGCCTGCGGCAGCCGCTGACGGTGATCGCACTGACCAGTGCACGTGGCGGTTCGTTCTCGGCTTCGGCGGTGCAGGCTCTGGGCGCGTATGGCCGCGCCATCAGCAGCGAGTCGCCCAAGATCCGCTTTTGCGCGGTCGAGGTGCCTGATGGTTCCATTGTGGACTTGGCTCAGCTTGCAGACTTGCTCATCGGCATACATCAGGGTGGCGTTGGCCGTCCCGTGAACTATCGTTACCGTCCAGACAGCGGGGAGATGTCGGCCGAGACACTGGAACCGATCAGCGCAACGGGCGCGTTCGGCGCGGCACTGCCGAACGGAAGCGTGGTGCTGGTCAGCGGCGGGGCTGGCGGCATTGGGCGGCTGGTCGCTAGCTTCCTGCTGTCGCGCGGCTGTCGCGTGGCGCTGCTGGGACGCGCCGCGCCCGACGCTGCGCTACAACAGATGCGAGTCGGCGGCTTGGCTGATCACCCCGATTGCTGTTATTTCCAGGCGGACGTGACCGACATCGCCCAAGTCGGGCGCGCGCTGGAACAGATCCGTGCCGAATGGGGGCCGCTGCGTGCAGTGATCCATGCTGCCGGAGCACGCACCGACAGTCTGCTGCTGAGCAAGGACAGCGCCAACAAACGCGCCGCGCTCGACGCCAAGGTCACTGGCGCGGTGGTGTTGGACTACGCCACCCGCGCTGAACCGCTCGACTACTTTGTGTCGTTTTCGTCGCTGGCGTCGTATCTGGGGCCGGTTGGGCAGACCGACTACGTGTACGCCAACGCCTTCCTGAATGGCGTTACGCAAGCGAGGAATCAGATGGCGAGGGAACGCCAGCGCAGCGGGCTCAGTTGCGCAGTTAGCTGGCCGTTGTGGCGCGATGGCGGCATGCGCATGGATGACAAAGAGCGCGACTACATCAGGCAGTTGTACGGCATGGAAGAACTGGGAACCGATGCGGCGATGCAGTGCCTGTTCGCCATTCTTGGCGGTGAGCACGAAAACGTCGCCCTAGCGGTAGGGGACAAGCAAAAGATTGATCGCGCACTGCTGGGTAATCCGGCAACCTGAAGCGCTGAAAACGCGCAGTAGCGCCTGCACAACGCGGGCAACTTTGATGAACAAGGGATGGTATGGCAATCGGTGATGCAAGCATTAGCGCCACGTGGCAAAAAAAGATAGAGCATCTGGTCGGGCAGGCAATCGCATTGGAGACCAAGCTTGATGAAAAAATGCTCAGAAGCGATACCGCATTCGAGGAATACGGGATTGAGTCGGTAATGGTGGTCGCTATCACACGCCGCCTAGAAGAAACTTTTGGAGAGCTGGCCAAGACGTTGTTTTTCGAGTTCCAGAGCATAGGCGAACTGTCTGCCTACCTAGCCCAGGAATATCCGCAGACCACGACGACGAGCGCACCGGTAACGACGCAGGCTGAGTTGGCTCCCCCTGCAAGTGCCACGCCAGCAATGGCTCTGCAATGGCCGGTGACGGCCTCGTCGGTCGCGCCACCACCGTCTGCCGCCGTACCGGTTGGTGCCGTCGCTCGCGTCGCCGCGCCCGTGCAGGAGGACTATATCGCCATCATCGGTATGAGCGGGCGCTTCCCAATGGCCGACAACATGGAGCAGTTGTGGGGCAATCTGGTTGAAGGCCGCAACTGCATCTCCGAAGTGCCAGAGACATTGTGGAACTGGTGCCAATATTGGACCACTGAGAAGGGCGTGGAAGGCAAGTCCTATACGCGCTGGGGCGGCTTCATGAACGACATCGACAAGTTCGATCCGCTGTTCTTCAACATTTCCAACCTCGAGGCGCAGTCGCTCGATCCGCAGGAGCGCCTGTTCCTGCAAACGGTCTACCATACGATCGAAGATGCCGGCTATGCGCGCGAGCAGCTGTCGGGCAAGAAGATCGGCGTTTATGCCGGCGCGATGTGGGGTCAGTATCAGTTGTATGGCACCGATACTGCCAACGCCGGCTCTTCCTACAGCTCGATCGCCAATCGGGTGTCGTACTACTTCAACTTCATCGGCCCGAGCATCGGACTGGACACGATGTGCTCGTCGTCGCTGACCACGGTGCATCTGGCCTGCGAGAGCCTGAAACGCGGCGAGACCGAGCTGGCCATCGCCGGTGGCGTCAACATCACCGTCCATCCAAACAAATATTTATTCCTCAGCAAAACCGGCTTTGCCTCGACCGAGGGTTTGTGCCGCAGTTACGGCGAGGGCGGCGATGGCTATGTGCCGGGCGACGGCGTTGGCGCGCTGCTGCTCAAACCACTGAGTGCGGCCGAACGCGACGGCGACCGCATCTACGGCATCATTCGCGGTACCGCCATCAATCACGGCGGCAAGGCCAATGCCTATACCGTGCCGAATCCAAAACTACAGACCGCGTTGATCCGGGAGGCGCTGCACACTGCCGGCATCGATCCGCGCACCATTAGCTACATGGAAGGCCACGGCACCGGCACCGCGCTAGGCGATCCGATCGAAGTACGTGCGCTAACCCAGGCCTTTAGCGAACACACCGATGAATTGGGCTTCTGCGCGCTCGGTTCAATCAAGTCGAACATCGGTCACCTGGAATCGGCCGCTGGCTTTGCCGGCATTGCCAAGGTGCTGCTGCAGATGCGTCACCGCCAGCTGGTGCCGTCGATCCATTCCGAGGTACTGAACTCGAACATTGATTTCGCCAAGACGCCGTTCGTTGTGCAGCGCACGCTGGCACCATGGAATCAGATGACGCTGCGGCAGGACGGTCGAGACATCCGCGTTCCGCGCCGTGCCGGCGTCAGCTCGTTCGGCGCAGGCGGTGCCAATGGCCACGTCATCTTGGAAGAATATGTCGCATCGGCCGCGCCGTCGGCGCGCGAGCCGGAAGTGAAACAGCTATTCGTCTTCTCCGCCAAGAACCATGAACAGATGCACGCCGTGGTGCGCCAGTTCCTGGCATCATTCGAACCGGTCGCTGCACCAGTCAAGGCTGCTCGCGCGGTCGACGCGGCGCAACGTGCCGCCGAGGTGATGGCGGTAATGGCTGATGCGCTCGGCGTGTCGGCGCAGTTGCTGGACACCGACGACAATTGGGACGACCTAGCGGTGGACACCGCTGCGGCGGACAGGCTGGCGCAACGTTTAAACCAAGCCTTCGACTGCGCACTGGCTGCTGACGAGGTACTGCAGTCAGCCAATGTCGGCCAACTGAGCGCACGGGTTCGCAGCGGCAGCGCGGCCACGCTCGATAGCTCTGCCTCGGACGCAGAGCGCTTTGAGCGCATTGCCTACACCCTGCAGGTAGGTCGCGAAGCGCTGTCGCGCCGTCTTGCTCTGGAAGCCGATTCCTTCGACATTTTGCGCAGCAAGCTGGAACGCTTCCTAGCCGGTGACGACAGCATTGATGCCTGCTGGACCAGTCCGAAGTACAACCGCGACCGAGTCCAGGCCGACGGGGAACAGGACCGCGAGTTCCTGCGCATGCTGGTGCAAGGCCGCCGCTGGAGCAAGCTGGGACGCCTGTGGTGCCAGGGCGCTACAGTACCCTGGGTGGACGGTTATCGCGGGCTGGGCCTGCGTCGGATCGACCTGCCGCTGTATCCATTTGCCAAGGAACGCTGCTGGGTTCCGACCGCGCCGGCCATTGCCGCTGCGGCCGCACACACCGTCGCCATCGCCAGTCAGGCAAGTCCGACGCTCGACTCCTGCCTTAATCCGCAGCGCAGCATGGGCGGCGCGCTAACCTTCGAGCTGCCGCTGACGGCGGCCGATCTGGACCCACAAGAAGGCGAGCAGCTCGCAAGCAGTTTGCGCGCTGGCCGTGCGCTGGCACTGCTGGGCGCCGCAGCCGACTACTTCCAGGGAGTGCGGACGCTGGCTGACCTGCGCTGGCAGCATCGCGCCACCGGCGCAGCGCCGCAGCAGTTGGCGATGACGATCGGCACCACGGCGCAGGGTCCGGTGGCGCAACTAAGCGGCGCCGAGAACGCCGAACTGGCCTGCGCCGAGCTGCGGCCCGCCAGCGGCGGCAATGGCCCGGTATCGGCCATCACCGACGTGGCGCACTGGTATCGCAACTGCCGGCACAAACTGCCTGGCTTGAGCGTGAAAGGCACCGGTGCCGACAGCTGCTCGCTAAGCGAGCTGGGCTGCGGTGACGATTTTGCGCTGGCCCGTTACACCGTGACCGGCGCTGTACAACAACCGTGGGAAATGGCCGCGCTGCTGGTCAGCGCGGCGATCGAGCTGATCGCCGCAGCCCATCTGCAAGACGGCATCGGTGATTGCGTGCAGTTCCGCGCTGAGCAGTTGCGCCTAGTCGACGTGCCTACGACCGACGGCTATCTGTTCCTGCGCCCGAGTGGGAAAGGTACGTTCGCAGTCGATATGCTCAATGCACAAGGCAGCATCTGCCTGACCTTGCAGGGCATGCGCGCGCAGATTAGCGAGCCGGTGTTCGATCGCATGTTCTACCGCCCGCAGTGGCAGGTGGTGCCGGCCGACGAGTTGGCTCCGCTGGCAATGCCGGCATCGACACCGGAAGGCGCGACGCTGCTGGTCTACCCGGCGGCGGCTGGCTTCGTGGCCACCGCCCTCAAGGCGCGCCTAGGCTCCAATGTCTATGAGATCGTGCTGGACGTCAAGACCGCAGTTTTGTCGGCGCAGTCCTGGAGCGTCGGTCCGGCCGACGCGCAGGCGCTGCCGGCCTGCATCGAGCATATCGGTCAGGTGGGGTCCGTGTACTTCTTGGGCGGAGTGAATCTGAGCCAGTGGCATCCACGCACCAGCAAGGACTTCCGCGACCTGCAAACGGGCAGCGTGACGATGCTGTTGCGTCTGGTGCAGGCGATTGAGAAGGGCAACCAGGCTCGCCGCCAGTGGGCCTTACGCATCGTCACAAATGCGGTGTTCCAAGTTGAAACGGACGACATCATCCAGCCATTCACGGCCGGCCTGGTCGGCTTCGCCAAGGCCCTGCCGAACGAGCTGTCGCACGTCAGCACGCAGCTGCTCGACATAGCCTTGGCTGAAGGCAGCCATGAGATGACACCGGCGCTGCTGGCCGACCTTGATCGCGTCGTCAGCGGTGCCATCGACAACCAGCAACTGGCGCTGCGCGGTGGCAAAGCGTTTCGCCGCAACCTACTGCCGTTGGCACTGCCTGCGGCAACTCAACCGGTGCTGCAGGACATTGGTGTCTACCTGATCATCGGCGGCGCTGGCAACGTCGGTGTACGCATTAGCCAGTACCTGGCCAGCGCCTGTGGCGCCAACATCGCCTGGATCGGCCGCCGTCCGTCCGACGACGAGATTGCAGCCAAGCTGGCGACGGTGTCGGACGATGCGGCGCGGGTGCGCTACTACCCTGCCGATATCTCCGACGACAAGAAACTGTCGAAGGCAATCCAGAAGGCAGAAACGGAGCTGGGACCGATCCGTGCCGTGTTCCACTCGGCCATGACCTTTGCCGGTGGTCGTCTGGCGACGCTGACCGACAGCGAATTCGTTGACGCGCTGCAGGCCAAGACGGTCGGCTCACATACCCTGTACCGCGCACTGCGCGGTCGCGCATTGGACTTTCTGATGTTCTTCTCGTCGGGCGAAACCTTTGTCGGCAACAAGGGCTGGGGTGCCTACACGGTCGCATGCAACTTCCAGGACGCCTTCGCGCTGCATCTGCGCCAGGAAACCGACTGGCCGGTGCATGTTGTCAACTGGGGCTTCTGGGAGGGTAATGACCGCGGCGATCCAGAACTGCTGCGCGCCAAGGGCATCTTCCCCCTAAAAGCGGAACAGGGCGGCGAGGCGATCACCCGCATCGTCGCCGCTAACCTCGGCCAAGCGATGGCTCTGAATGTCAGCGATGTCGTGCTGCAGCGGATGGGCGTCAAGTTACCGCAGCCAGCCATACTCGAAACTGCCGTAGCCGTCAGGCCGACGGTGCCGCTGCCGCTGCCGCAAGTCGCCGTTAGCCCTCAGGCCGAGCAGGTGATCGAACAGATTGCACAAAACAGCAAAGTAGCGCACGTGGATGCAGCACTGACGCTCGACGCGGTGGCACAGAGCGTGCGCGTGATCGTTGCCGATACACTGATGATTGCACGTGAGAAAATCGACATCGATGCCGATCTGAGCGATTTTGGTGTCGATTCGCTGATTGTGGTCAACCTGCACCGAGCCTTGGAAGAGCTGGCTGGCACTCTACCTGCCACCTTGTTCCTGAACTATCAGTCGGTACGCGAAGTGGCCGAGTACCTGATCGCCAACCATGTCGAGCAGGCGGTTCAGTTATTAGGCGGCAAAGTCAGCGATGGGTCCACGACGGCCGCCACTGTTGCTGTAGAGCACTCGTCGGCTGTGGTAACCGCACCGCCAAAACCGCCAGTTGCTACCCAGCGATATCCCGGCGCCAAGCTGCTGCGCACCGTAGCTGGCGTCGACATTGAGGATTTCCTGTTCTCGTACGGCGACCTGTACCGCGACGGCAAGCTGGCGGTGGCAACCGCCGACGCACCAGACAGCGCCGACCTGTGCAGTGCGTCGCCGGACGACCTACAGCATCTGCTGTTCGACGTGCCGTCCTGCCCACAGGTCGAGGTGTTCGTCACCGGCCAGGGCACACCGCTGCTGTTCATGCCGGCGGTCGCTTTGACCATTCCGGTCTGGCTCAAGCAGATCCAGTCGCTGCGCGCGCATTACCGCCTGATCGTGATCCATGCGCCAGGTTACGGCCTGAGCAAGGGTATCCGCGAGTCGACCACAGCAGGCGTGTCGCGCGTCTTCTCCGAAGTGCTGAAGGTGCTACTGACGGACCAGCCAGTGCATCTGGTGTCGTCCTGCTTCGGTTCGATCGCAGCCAGTTACATCGCACGCTTCTATCCGCAGCAGGTAGCCTCGCTAACCATGGTTGGCGGCTTCTACGACGCTCTCGACTTGCCGCCGGTTGCCGGCGACAACCTGTCAATCGATGAAATCATGCAGATGATTAAGGTGGTCTCCGGCTCGCTCAAGATCGACTTCGAAATGGTCGCCGCGCAGTGGGGGGAAGCCGATCCGTTGCGTCTGAACACCGAGCGTATGGGTAATTTGCTGATTGGCAGCCAGTGCGCCAATCCTCTGGTGGCGATGCGCTATCTGAACGAGATGACCACCTTGTCGACACTGGACTGGGTACGCCAGTTGCAGACGCCGGTGCAATTCCTGTTTGGCGATCTCGACACAGTGATCCGCCCTCTGCATTCGCACACCATGCACGAGCAGTTGCCTGGCTCGACGCTGATCGATTTGAGCGGTTCCGGCCACTATCCGTTCTTAACCCACAACGTTCAGTTCGACCAGTTGCTGACGCAGTTCGTACAGCGAGTCGAACAGCAGGACCGTGGTTCTGCCGATGCTGGCTTGGCGCTGGTCGATCATTTCTCAACGTAAGGTTGCTCAAATGAGAACTACTCCGTTTTGCCAACTGGATTACCAACTCGATATGAGACTGGATCACGCCAGCGGCGCCCTGACCGGCCCGGCGTATCTGGACAGTCTCGATGACGCGCGCGAGGTCTGGCTCGATGGCCAGCGCGTGCGCGTCACCGAGCACCCGGCATTTGCCGGGCTGCGCAACGAAATGGCACGCCTGTACGATCTGCAGCACAGCGAGGCTTGCCGCGACGCCATGACAGAGACTGTGGCCGACACCCCTTATCGGGTCAGTCGTTCCTACTCGCTGCCGCATGACGAGCAGCGGTTGGAGGCTAAGTGGGCAAATTCTCACCTGTGGATGAAACACAGTTGGGGCCAATTGCCACGGGTGCCGGACTTCATGGCCAACGTGGTGATTGGCCTGTACGACTACCGCGCCGAATTGGCGGTGGTCGATCCGCAGTTCGGTGCCAATGCGGCTCACTATCACGCCTACTGTAGTCGACACGATCTGAGCATCACCCACGCGATCGGCGACCCACAGATTGACCGCTCGTCGGGTCCGCTCGAGAGCGCCGATTTGGCCTTGCGGGTGGTCAAGGAGACGCCGGAAGGCGTAGTGATTCGCGGCGCCAAGCAACTGGCCACGATGGCGCCGTTCGCCCATGAGGTGCTGATCTACATGTCGCCGACCTTCGCCATGCGCGACAAACCTGAATTCGTGATCTGGTGCGCGCTGCCGATGCAAACGCCCGGCCTGCGCATCATGTGCAGGGAGGCGCTGGCGCGACCCGAGAACAGCTTCTCCCATCCGTTCGCCAGCCGCTATGACGAGCAAGACGCGATGCTGTTTTTCGACGACGTTTTTGTGCCGCGCAACCGCATCTTCCTGCTCAACGACAGCAAGACCGCGTTCGATGGGTTCCGCCGCCTCAATGCTTGGTCGCTGTACGTCGGTCAGATCCGCTTCTATCATCGCATGCGCACCCATCTGGCGGTGGCGGCGATGGTATGTGAGGCCATCGGCGTGAGCGACTTCCGCGAGGTGCAGGGCAAGCTGGGCGAGTTGACCACTTATGTTGAGATGGCGCGTCTGGCTCTGCTCGGCATGCAGCGGGAGTGCTCACGCACTGCTGGCGGTATGCTGGCGCCGAGCTCGACACTGGGACCGGATACCTTTGCGGCTCAGTTCGGTACCCGCGCCAGCGAAATTCTGCGCGAGCTGGGGGCTTCGGGTTTGCTGATGCAACCGAGCGAGGCCGACCTAGCCAACCCAGAACTGCGGCCGCTGCTGGAACGCTATATGCGCGGTAAGGACATCGATGTAAATCGCAAGTCGCGCCTGTTCCGCATGGCCTGGGACCTGACCTGCGACAGCTACGGCATGCGCCAAGAATTGTACGAAAAATGGAATCGCGGCGATCTGGCGCGCAACCGCATCGCCCTGTTTAAGCAGTTCGATCGCAGCGAGCTCGGCCAGCGCATTCTCGACGCGATTGCTGATCCGGAGGCACCGGCAGTGCCGCCGGCGCAGGCCAGTCCGATGGACCCGACGCGGGCAATTCCGTTCACCGCTGCGCAGATCCAGATCGGACACCAACAACGCCCGGTCCACGTCGTCGCCGACGTCGGCCCCGCTGACCTCTCATCCAATAAAGGAAAATAGCATGACTAATCAGCAAAAATCGTCTTCCAACCAGCAGCAGCATCTGCCACCGGTCTGGGCCATCGTAATACCAGTGTTCATCGAACTGCTGCTGACATTTTCGGTCTTTTTCTCAGACTCGTTCTTCCTTAGCCGTATTTCTGACAAAGTGGCGGCCAGCGTCGGCACCGTGATTCCATTGTTCATGATGTGCGTGCTGGTGTTCATGATGATGGCCCAAGGCGCCAGCAATGTGGCTGGCCAGTTCCTCGGCGCCAGGCAAAACGGCGAAGTGGCGCGGGTCTATTGCGCCGCCTTGCTGATCAATCTGTTGCTCGGCGCTGCTGCCGCGCTGACGCTTGGCCTGGGCGCCAGTCCAATCGCCGCCGCGCTTGGACTGGAAGGCAGCGCGCAAGGGAATGCGGCCGATTTCATGCGCGATATTGCACCGGCGCTGCTGCTGATCAGTGTGAAGTACGCCTTGGCCTGCGCCTTCGTATCGCATGGCAAAACGGTATGGAATATGTTCGGCGGGCTGATCGCCATTGCCGTCAATATTGTGCTCAACGTGGCATTTCAGCGCATGCAGATGGGTATCTTCGGCGTCGCGCTGGCCACCATTCTGGCGCAGGTGGCGGTGATCGCGTTTTACGTGGTGATCGTGACCGGCGTCATGCGGGTGCGCTATAACTGGACGGCCTTCCTGCGTGACGTGGCGACGCCGGTACGCACGGTGCTGCGGATCGGTGTGCCGTCGGTGATCCAGCCGGTTTCCTCCGAAGTGGCGATGCTGGTCATCTCGGCGGCTGCGGTGCGCCTCGGCACCGAGGCAATGGCGGCGCGGGTCTACGTGATGAACCTAGCCACGGTAGCGATCTGCTGGGCCGCAGCCGTATCGATCGGCAATCAGGTGCTGGTAGCGATCTTGGTCGGCGCCCGCCAGCCTCAGGCGGCCGACGCCGTGCTGCGCAAGAATCTGAAAATCGCCATTGCAGGTAGCCTGATCATTGCAGTGATGCTGCGTCTGTTCGGATCGCAGCTGATCGGCATCTTCACTCAGGATCCAAAAGTACTGGCCATCAGCCTCGATCTGCTGGCAGTGGGGATCGTACTGGAAGCTGCCCGTTCCTTCGGCACCTTGTCCAGCTTTGCGCTGAAGGCCGCAGGCGACGCTAATTTCCCGGCCATGGTCGGCGTCGGGGTGACCTGGTTGGTGGCGGTACCTCTCGCGCTGTATCTGTGTTTGTATGCCGGCGTCGGCATGGCAGGTCTGTGGGTCGGCTTGGTGGTCGACGAGGGTCTGCGCGGCATGATCAATTACTTGCGCTGGAATTCCGGTGTCTGGCAAGCCAAATCAGTGATCGCCTGAGGCGGCGTCGCGACCCCGACATTGCTAATACTACCCACACTACATTACTTTTAATCATCAATTGGAGAAACTCAAGATGGAACAAATGACATACGAATTGGTCTCGCTGGAACCTATAACGATTGCTGGCATCAGCCTGCGTACCAACAATAGTGGGGCCGGCATGGAGAAAATCCAGCAGCACTGGGGCAATTTTTTTCAGCAGGACGTGCTGGGCAAGATCGATGGCAAGCAGGAGTCGGCGATCTGCGAAGCCTATTTCGACTACGAAAGCGACGCCAACGGTGCCTACACGCTGATGCTGGGCAGTCGGATCGAGCCGTCGGCGAAACCGGTCGCCGGTTTACAGACCTGCACCCTGCCGGCGGCGAACTACGCCAAGTTCCATATCAATAATCCGCAGGCGATCCGCAGCGCTTGGCAGCATATCTGGAGCCGCGACGATCTGGTGCGCAGCTATAGCGGCGATTTTGAAGTGATTGGTGAAGATGGCGCGGACATCTATGTGGCTGTGAGGCAGTGATGCGGCCTACACAACAGCCTGTGCGTAAAAAGACCGGTATGCTCAAAGTCCATCCGGACCGCCCCGCGCTGGAGATAGGCATGGTGCCGGAGGCGCTCGACCAGTTCTATTGGTATATGGAGGAACTGGTCGCCTTTTGCCGCGCGGCCGGACTGGCCACGGCCGGGCACAAGCACGAGGTGATCGAGCGGGTGCGCCGACAGTTGCAGCATCGCGCGCAGCCGGATCTGTGCAAGGTGGCGGTGGTGGCGCGCAAAAAAACCGGTGAGGTCGTCGTGCGCAAATTCGGACTGGATGAGCCGATCGGCCCCAACTACAAGTGCGACGCTGAAACGCGTGCCTTCTTCGAGTCCGTGATCGGTCCGCACTTTCATTTCACCGCGCATTTGCAGCGCTTTCGCAGGGCGCGTGCGGAGCAAGCTCTGACGTACGGCGACCTGGCGCGCGAGTGGGTGGAGGAGTTGGAGCGTCGCAAGGACAAGAGCTACACCCCGACCATCATGCACACATGGGAATACAACACCTTTGTCAGGGACTATATGCGCGACAAGCAGCGTAACGCGGGCAAGACAATGAAGGACGCCGCCGCAGCGTGGAATGCGGTGCGGCAGTCGTGTGGACCGCGCGATTACGCCAGCAGCATCGCATGCGCCGCGCCGCCGCCAGGGTAGCGTGCGCTCAAGATATTTGGCAGTAAGGAAAAGCAATGATGGATGCGCAAGTCAATCGGGCTAGCGGCGTTGTCGCCGTCCGTCCGGGCGCGCTGCCGGACGGTGAATTACATGTTTGGCAGGTGCGACTCGACGACGAGCTGGTGCGTGCCGAGGATTGCCTGGACGTGATTGACCACACCGAGCGTGAACGCGCCGAGCGTTTTGCCTTTCCGCACCTGCGGCGGCGCTACCTTGCGGCGCACGCCGCGCTGCGTGGCGTTCTGGGGCATGTGCTGGGTCAGGCATCGTGCCGGATCGAACTGAGTATCGACGCCAACGGCAAGCCTAGGCTGGCGCAGAGCGGCTTGCCGCTGTTTTTTAATCTGTCGCACTCAGGCGACTTGGCGCTCGTCGCGCTGTCGACTCAAGCTGACGTTGGCGTCGATATCGAGCAGTGTAGGCCGATGCCGCAGTTGCTGGCGCTGGTGGAACGCCATTTCAGCCGGATTGAACAGGATGCCTTCTGGGGGCTGGGCGAGCCACAGCAACTGGCAGGATTCTATCGTTGGTGGACCTGCAAGGAGGCCTGTTTGAAAGCGACGGGACTGGGGCTGCGCTACCCGTTGGATGGGTTCAGCATCGAGTTCCGCCCCGGTCATGCGACGCGCGTGATGGAGGCGAGCGTGCCCTTGCAGGGCTTGCATCTGCAGTCGCTGGCATTGCAGCAACTTGGCTGGTGCGGCGCGGTGGCACTGGCCAGCCCAAGCGCACCAGCGCTGGTGATGCGGCGCTGGTCATGGAATGGATGGAGATTTTGATATGTTGGAGTTGAATGTCGTAGTACCGGGCGTAGTAGCGCGTCCGCACATTGCCAAGTCGCCCTGGATAGGCGCGCAGACGCAGGCACCGCAAGCGCGCTTGAAGCTGATCGCCTTTCACCATGCAGGCGGCAATGCCGGCTTCTTTCAGCCTTGGGTGAAATATTTTCAAGGGCTGGACTGGGTTGAATTTGTCGCGATCCAGCTGCCGGGGCGCGGCCGGCGCCTGTCGGAACCCCCGCTGCACGATTTACCGGCGCTGCTGCAAGCAGTCGAACAGGGTGTGGCACCCTTGCTCGACCGTCCGTATGTGCTGTTCGGTTTTAGCATGGGTGCCATCATGGCGTTCGAGCTGGCGTTGCGCCGCCAGCAGCAGGGCCTGCGCGCGCCGTCGGCGCTGATCCTGGCCGCGCGCGGGGTGCCGCGCACGGCAGCTCTGACCCGCGGTGCCTTCTCGCGCGAGAAGATCGTGCGCGAATTGCAGCGTCTTGGCGGCACCGACCCGGCACTGATCGAAGACGGTCCGTTCATGGATGTGTTCATGGGCACGTTCCAAGCCGATTTTGCCGTGGTCGATGCGCATTTCTGCGACCGGCCGCAACTTCTGCAATGTCCGCTGCATGTCTGGGGCGGGGCTGACGATCCGGAAGTGTCGATCGAACGGATTTACCGCTGGGATACGTTTGCCGGCCGCAGTTTTGTCGGCCGCCTGTTCCCCGGCGACCATTTTTTCTTGAAGACTGCCCAAGCGGCGGTATTTGACAACTTGCTCCGTATTCTAGATACGGTTAGGAGATCGCAATGATTACGTTCATGTTTCCTGGACAGGGAGCGCAGCACAAGGGAATGGGACGCGAGGTGTTCGATCTGTTCCCCAACGAGATGAAACAGGCCAAAGCCATTCTGGGCTATGAACTCAAGGATCTGTGCGAGCAGGCCGGTCCGCGTCTGAACGATACCGCCTATACCCAGCCAGCGCTGTACACAGTCAATGCGCTGATGCAGATGGACATTGCACGCCGCAGTGGCGTGCGGCCGGACTATGTAATCGGTCACAGTCTGGGGGAATACAACGCCCTGTTGAGCGCTGGCGTGTTTGATTTTCAGACCGGACTAGATCTGGTGAAGAAACGTGGCGAGCTGATGGCGCGTGAAAACGGCAAGGGCAGCATGATCGCCGTGCTCGACCCCGACCGTGCAGTGCTCGAGGCTATCGCGGCCGAACTGGGCGACGATTTTTGCATCGCCAACGACAACGCGCCGAGCCAGTTAGTGTGCGCCGGTTCGATGGCGGCAGTCGACGCGGCCAGCAAGAAGATCGCCGCACTGAACGCAGGTAAGGTGATACCGCTCAAGGTCAGCGGTGCCTTTCACACCCGTTTCATGGCCGACGCGGCAGAGCAGTTCCTGCAGTACTGCCGGCAGTGTTCGTTCAAGCCACCGCAGCTACCGGTGATCTCGAACCAGTCGGCCCGGCCGCACGGCGACACCGGCTGGGCCGAGAAACTGGCGAAGCATCTGACCAGTCCAGTGCAATGGCGCCAGAGCCTGTCCTATCTGGCGCAGCGCGGACCGATGCTGTTCCAGGAAGTGGGACCAGGCACGCTCCTGACCGGCCTAGCCAAAAACAATCTACACACTAATTAAAAAAGGGAAATCATGTATCAACGTGTCACCGAAGACTATATTGAACGCCTGCGCAGCCACCCATTCATCCAGCGCTGCCGCAACGGCACGATCACGCGTCACGAGCTGAACGTCTTTGTGGCGCAACACGCGAAATACAGCGCCTACTTCACGCGCTACCTGTGCGCGCTGATCGCCAATCTGCACGATCCGGACGACGTGCTGCGCTTGGCGGAAAACCTTTCCGAAGAACTCGGTTTCGGCGAGAAATCGGGCGAGCCGCATGCGCGTATCTTTGCGCGTATGGTCGACGACTTCGGCATCGATCTGCGGCAAATCCAGATGTTTCCAGAAACGGAGCAGCTGATCGCCACTACCTTCCACTACTGCAAGCAGCAAAACCCGGCGTATGGACTGGGCGCGTTGTGCCTGGGTGCCGAGGCGATAGTGCCGCCGCTGTATAGCGACATCATCAGCGGCTTCGTCGCCAATGGCATTGGGGCCGAGCAGCTGCGTTTCTTCCAGATCCACGTCGAGTGCGACGACGACCATGCCGACACTATGCGCGCCATCCTGGCTCGTCTACAGCAGGACAATCCCGAGCAGGCCGAACGGATCATGGAGGGTGCGCAGGCAATGATCGAGGCGCGCCTTACGTTCTTCAACGGCGTACTGAAAGGAGCGCAGCAGTTATGTCATTGACCAGCCATTCGTCGGCTGACTTCGGCCGTGTTCCGTCCGAGTTGAGCGTGGATTTGCCGCAGCGTCTGATCCATACTAACGTGACCGGAAATCTCAATCAGGACGAGCAGGCCTTCTCGCACGACCGAAAGCACCAAGTCAATATTGTTGACCTGCCGTCGCGTGTGATCAGCATGACGGTGGGAGGCCTGGAGCCCGGCCAAAGCACGCGGCGCCACCGTCATAATTACGAAACCCTGATCTATGTGCTCGAGGGCAGCGGCATGTCCATCATCGGCGGGAGCGAGGTAAGGTGGCAGCGTGGCGACGCTTTTTATGTACCCGTGTGGGCATGGCATGAGCACATCAACGTGAGCGTCAGCGACAAGGCCAGTTATCTGGCGTGCGAAAACGCGCCGCATCTGCAAAACCTCGGCATTGCACTGCGCGAAGAAGCCTGAGACAGGCGGCGTCAGTGCCGCTCAGAGACAGGTGTATACATCCTTTTTGAGAACGTTAGACATGTTAGATTTAGCAGAACACACTACTTCATCCCTAACTCCTGAAATGGTCGAGCTAGCCACGCCGCAGCCAACAGCCCCGGCAGAAGTGGCGTCTGCCGCGCTCGGTGCCGGCGAAACGCAGTGGTGGTTCGACGCACGACAGTTGGCTAGCAAGGAAATTCTGCCAGCAGTGGAAGAGAGCAATTGCACCCATATTGTGCTCGACCATGCGCAGCACCGCTCTTTCATCAGCGCCAAGCGCAAGGTGGTGGCTATTGACAGTGCGGCCCAAATGAAGGACTTGGAGCCAGGCGCCTGGGTATTGACCAGGGACGAGGCGATCCGCCTGAAGGCGGTGGCCTTGGGACACAAGGCCGGGCTGTTCATCGATGTGATGAATCTAGAGACGGAGTTCCCCCATTGCATCGCCGTATGTGAGCGAGGCGACGATTTCGTTGTGATCGACATTGAACACGCGACCTATATTCCCTATGAACTGCTGCTGGCAAAGACAGAGGGCAAAGCCACCATGATTTTGCGTAACGTCCCGATTAAGGGACTCGATGGCGTGGTCGACGACGTCAACCAATCGCTGAATGCGTTCGCGACGATGGAACACGGCATCGGCGTGTTGATGCGCACTGAACAACCGGAAGTCATTGCCAACCTGACGCGCGGCCTGGCGCGTCGCCAGGATAGCCATCTGACGCTAGTGAAAGCCCGGGTCGAGCAAGTTCAGCACACTGGCATTGGGCACCGTGTTTGCGTCGATACGACCTCGCTGATGACGGCGGAGGAAGGCATGATCGTCGGTTCGACCGGCTGGGGTGGTCTGTTCGTCTGTTCAGAAACCCACTATCTGCCGCATATGAACTTGCGTGAATTCCGCGTCAATGCCGGTGGTGTGCACTCTTATATATGGGGGCCGAACGACAATGTGATGTATCTGAGTGAAATGGAGGGCGGTGCCGAGGTGCTGTGTGTCGATCTGTATGGTCAATGCCGCGTCATCACGGTGGGCCGAGCCAAGATCGAGCGTCGGCCCTTGCTTAAGATACGCTGCAGCGTCGCGCTCGACGATGTTTCGCTCGAACTGAGACGCGCAGTCGAACTGGCCAATGCGGCGCAGATTGAGGTAACGCCGACCAACGAGGCTGCGCCGCTGGAGGATCCGAACCGGATTTATCTGAACACATTCTTGCAAAACGACTGGCATGTTCGGCTGATGGGGGGCGATGGAAAAGTACGGCATGCAACGTTGCTGCAGCCTGGCGATGTACTACTGGCTCATGTTGCGTTGCCGGGGAGGCATACTGGTCTCAAGGTGGCGGAGCATATTATCGAAAAATAGATGGTAAAGTGGCCCCCTAAGTCCAGACAATTATCCAAAGAGTTTAAGATAGTGCCTGTTTCTGCCACAGCTGCGCGGCGCTGCCCCGTTATTCGCACTACATCATTACCGTGCTTTTCTTTTCTAGCATTTTTGAATCAGGCAGTTCAGTACCAAATTTGTTTACGATCTTGGCACCGCCGCCCACGCCTGAGCTATACACCGTTTCTGGTGTTTGATAACCCAATGATTGATGTTTACGTTCAGCGTTGTAGAACATAAAATAGTTCGCCAAGCCGATCACCAATTCCGGCATACTTTCATCACAGAGGGATCTCTCCGGCCCGTTACCTGAAAATTGATTACCTTTCCAGCCAGTTTTCTACCTTAAGACCACGGATGCGGCTGAATTCGCGCGTGTTGTCCGTCACGAGTGTCAGGCCGAGCGCACACGCTTGTGCTGCGATCAGCAGATCCCCTCTGTGTCAGGATAGTTGGTAAGTTGCCGATTTCGGCATTTTCCAACTATTACGGCGGCAGGATTGATACATGTCTCGCATACCAAATCTGCTTCGGTCCGACCTGCTCAATGTGACGTGCGGCAGGTCCGTCCGAGTGGCGTATCATATCGCTGATGATGTTCGTGTCCAGCAGATAAGCACTCAAAATATGTCCTCAGGCTGGGTGGGCATGTCCTCAATGGTCGGGAACTGATCGTCTGGTCCAAGCGGCACTTCCTTCCTCCACTCGGCCAGCAGTTCGACGATGTTTGTTGGTCGTGTCACCGGTTCGATGATGAGTTTGCTACCTTCGCGGTGGATCATTACACGATCCCCCGGTAACTCGAACTCTACGGGAATTCGCACCGCTTGGCTGCGGTTGTTGCGAAACAGCTTGGCCTCCTTGGGCCTCGATGGTATCGACAGGGTAGGCATGGTATTACTCTTCAATGTATATGCAAAATTGTATGTGCCAGAATATGCTATGTCAATCGTGCGAGACAGTGTGTTAATTCACGCCATTTTTGGGATGTCTACACCCCGGCAAGCCGCCACAAACAGACAAGTTTTTGCGTATCGCGAGGATTGTTTTGTCAATTCTGGTATGGAATCGATTGGTGGCCTACAGATTAACGAGACGGATACTGAGATAGGGATATGTGCGCGACCTCGCAAGCTTCAAACAAGCGCGCACCTTGGTCGCACGCGACACGAATCGGCACGATCAATTTCTGTCGGTCGCTCAACACAGCCGTTCGTCCTCGCCCTGTCAGTTCATGTCACATTCATCACCGCAGGCAAGCCGCACTCGGCGATAGTCCACCGGTTCATCCGCATCGATCTTGAGCAGCACGCGGATGGCTGCATCGGTGGGCTTGTGGGTAGTCTGATCGCGTAGGGCCCGGATGCGGGGGGCGCCAGCCATCTTATGGTCCGCACACCAGTTTTGCAGGGTGACGGTAGCGCTCGGGTTGCTGAGCAGGGTGACGTTGAGGGTTTGTAGCAGAGCAAGTGCTTTGAGGCGGGTAGTTGCGCCATCTTGCCAGCCTGCCAGAGTATGTTGGTCTGCCTGTACGGAGCCGTGCTACAACAGTGCGACCAGCAGCAGTATGCCGACCTTCATGTTTTCCTTCGCTTTCCCGATTTTTGTGGCCGGATTGTAATATCAGTAAGAGTGAATGCAACTTAGCAACTATCCTGACACCGAGGGCATCCCCCACTCAACGCGGCGCTACCAAGCCTTCACCAGCCCGCAAAGGCAGCAACAGCGATCGCAAATCATTGTGATCGATTTCATACATCAGGGCCAACAGTCGGCCAATTTCGCCGTTAGGGAAACCTTCGCGTGCGAACCAGCCCAGATAGTGGCCGGGCAAATCGGCGATGACGCGGCCTTGATATTTTCCGTATGGCATTTTGAAACTCTGCAGTCGCGCGAGGTCATCGGTTTGCCTGGCTTTATCAAACATATTCAATTTGCCTCATGCGGGGCCGGGGTTTTCAGTTCCGGTGGGGGGCTCGGGGTGGGGCCGAGATTTTCTGGCAGCAGCATATCTTTCTTGTCGGTGTCGCTTTCATTCGGGTAGCGTGTGCTGTCTAAGTAGCGATCGAGCAAGTCAAAAAATTGATTGTAAAATTGACCGGTCGGTATCGTTTCACTGGCAACTTTGACTAAAGCATCATCGGTGGAACCGAAGGGCAGCGAGACCGAGCCGATCGCTGAGACGCCGATGCTGGCGGAATTATTGCTCTTTTTGAGCGAGTAGCGGTCGCGTATGGCATTGGCAAAAACAGTCGTGCTGTTGCTACCTTTGCTATCGGCCACGCAAACGACATTGAATTCGATTTCGGAATGCACATCGGCATCGTGCTGGTATTTGCGGCGGCCTTTGATTAAGGTTTTTTGCCAATCATTAATCACATAGCCTTGGCTGAGCAGGGCGCGCCGTGCCGCTTCGCAAGCGCTTTGATCGGTGCCGGCAAAACTGCGTGTGAATACATTGGTTTGGCCGAATTCTTCATGCTGCAATTTTGAGGAGTTATTGGTCGAACAGGCAGCCAGCATGAGTAAAACGGGGAGTAACAATAAAAAGCGACGACACATCATTGAGTCAGTACCAAGGTTGATGCAAAAGTTTGACAAGCGCCGATGCCGCCGGTCGGTGGTATCGGGCGCTGTGTCTGGTTGAGTAAGCTGAACTTCAGGCCAGCGCTTCGGCGGCGGCTTGTTGCGGACTCAAACCGTCAAAAAACAAATCGGTGAACCATTCTATCTCTTCTTCAATGTGATCTTGCGCTTGGGCGACGCTGGCACCGCCGGCGACGAGCAAGGCTTCGACTTCGATACACCAAGCGATCAAGGCTTCTTCGTCGGGATCGAGCTCAATTTTTTTGGCCATATTGCTTCCTTATAGGGTGAGTCAGTGCTCGCTGATTAAAAACTGCCGGCAAATTGGTAATGTTGCCCCGGATGCCACATCGTGACAATGCTGGCAATTTTACCTTGGGAACGCGTTTTACGGTGCAATACCAAGCAGGCTTCCTTGGCAGAGATATGCAACATGGCGGCGATCTGTTTTGGTGGCAACAATGCCTCGATTCGGTAGTCGACTCCTTGCAACGGTGCCACTGCCACCAAGTATTCATTCGGTGTCATACGCGTAAAATCTTGCTGCAGATAAAACGGTGTGACCGTCGAATTGACCCAACGGTCTTCCACTTGTATCGCCAGATCGTTTTCAAAGTGCACAATCACCGAGTGATACAGGGCGTGTCCGGCTTTGACCTGAAATTCCAAGGCAAGTTGCTCATTGGCCGGTTTTTCTTTCAATTCGTGCAGTTCGCTGCGGTGGCGGTGGCCGCGCGAGCGAATTTCATCGGCGATGCTTTTGATTTCGACCAGCGTGGCTTGGTACTTTTGCTGCGCGACATAGGTGCCGGAACCTTGAATACGTTGCAAGATTTGTTCGCTGCTCAGTTCGCGCACGGCGCGGTTGACGGTCATGCGCGAGACTTGGAATTGTTCGGCCAACATGGCTTCGGAAGGAATGGCCGCACCTTCTTTCCAGGTGCCGGCTTGGATTTCGCGTAACAGATAGTCTTTGATGGTTTGAAACGCCGGCGCGGGGGTTGGTTTTTTTAACACGGGATTCCTGCTGATGAATTTGCCCTATTGTCGCATTAGTTGCACTAAAAATCCGCTTGCAAAAGTTGTATATACAACTTACACTTCAGAAAAAGCCGGACGCTTGTTGTCATGCCGTCCAATTCTAATTTCATCAAGACCGGGAGACTCCGCATGCCGCACGCCTTAGACAATGATCCTCGCTGGGACGCCAGTCGCGTTATCCACGCTCCACACGGTGCCGAAAAAGTGTGTAAGACCTGGGTCGCCGAAGCCGCTTACCGCATGCTGCAGAATAATTTGGATCCGGCGGTGGCGGAAAATCCTCAGCATCTGGTGGTGTATGGTGGTATCGGCCGCGCGGCGCGCGATTGGGCTTGCTATGATCAGATTCTGGCTTCGCTCAAAGACTTGGAAGAAGACGAAACCCTGCTGATCCAATCGGGCAAGCCGGTCGGGATTTTTCAAACCCATGCCGATGCGCCGCGCATCCTCATCGCCAATTCGAATCTGGTACCGAAGTGGGCCAATTGGGAACACTTCAATGAACTCGATCGCAAGGGTTTGTTCATGTACGGTCAAATGACGGCTGGCAGTTGGATTTACATCGGCACCCAGGGCATCGTTCAAGGTACCTACGAAACCTTTGCCGAAGCCGGGCGTCAGCATTATCAGGGCGATTGGGGCGGGCGCTGGATACTCACCGCCGGTCTTGGTGGCATGGGTGGCGCGCAGCCGCTGGCCGCCAGTTTCGCCGGTGCCGTATCGCTCAATATCGAATGTCAGCAAGCCAGCATCGATTTCCGTCTGCGTACCCGGTATGTCGACAAACAGGCGGCCGATCTCGATGAGGCGCTGGCGCTGGTGGCCTACCACTGCGAACGGCGGGAAGCGATCTCGATTGCTTTGCTCGGCAATGCCGCCGAGATTTTACCCGAACTGGTAAGGCGCGCCCAAGCCGGTGGCCTGCGGCCCGATATGGTGACCGACCAAACCTCGGCGCACGATTTGATCAATGGTTATCTGCCGGCTGGCTGGACGGTGGCGCAATGGAAGGCGGCGCAGCCGGATCCGGCGCGGCATGCCGAACTGACCGCCGCCGCCGCGCAGTCGTGTACTGTGCATGTGCAAGCGATGCTGGATTTTCATGCGCTGGGCATTCCTACCGTTGATTACGGCAATAATATTCGCCAAGTCGCGTTCGATCACGGTCTGACGCAAGCCTTCGATTTCCCCGGCTTTGTGCCGGCCTATATTCGGCCGCTGTTCTGTGATGGCAAGGGGCCGTTCCGTTGGGTGGCGCTGTCGGGTGATCCTGAGGATATCCGCAAGACCGATGCCAAAATCAAACAATTGTTTCCGGAAAATACAGGCGTGCACAAGTGGTTGGATATGGCAGCCGAGCGGATTGCCTTCCAAGGTTTGCCGGCGCGTATATGCTGGCTGGGTTTGGGTGAGCGTCATTTAGCTGGTCTGGCGTTCAATGAAATGGTACGCACGGGCGAACTCAGTGCACCGATCGTGATCGGCCGCGACCATCTCGATACCGGTTCGGTGGCGAGCCCGAATCGCGAAACCGAAGCGATGATGGATGGTACCGATGCCGTGTCCGATTGGCCCTTGCTCAATGCCATGCTCAATACCGCCGGCGGTGCCAGCTGGGTTTCGCTGCACCATGGCGGCGGCGTTGGTATGGGCTATTCGCAGCATTCCGGTATGGTCATCGTGGCCGATGGCAGTGCTGCCGCCGATAAGCGGCTGGCACGGGTGTTGGTCAATGATTGTGGCTCGGGTGTGATGCGTCATGCTGATGCCGGCTATCCGCAGGCACAGGCGTGCGCCCGGCGTGCCGGCTTGCAGTTACCAATGTTGAAATAAGCACGGCAGCTACCACTTACCGCTACCCAGAACAGGTTTTTTATGAACGATACAAATAACACGATTAATCCGACTTTCACCATCCAAGCAGGCCGCTTGAGTTTGGCCGATTTACGCGCGGTTTGGCAGCGCGCCGCCCCCTTGCAATTGGCCGCCGAGGCGTATCCGGCCATCGATGCCGCCGCTGCCACGATTGCCCGCATCGTTGCCAAGGGCGAGGCTGCCTACGGTATTAATACCGGCTTTGGCAAGCTGGCCAAAACCCGCATTCCTGACGAACAACTCGAGCTGTTACAGCGGAATTTAATTCTCTCGCATTCGGTTGGCTCCGGTGAGTTGATTGCCGACGATGTTTGTCGTTTGATTTTGCTGATGAAAATCGCCAGCCTGGCGCGCGGCTATTCCGGCATCCGTGCCAGTGTCATCGACAGCATGATTGCCTTGTTCAATGCCGGCATCATGCCGGCTATTCCGGTCAAAGGCTCGGTCGGCGCTTCCGGCGATTTGGCCCCGCTCTCGCACATGAGCTTGGCCTTGATGGGCGAGGGTATGGTGCGGGTGAATGGCAGCTTGCTGCCGGCCGCTGCGGCGCTGGCTGCGGCCGGTATCGCACCGGTGGTGTTGGCAGCGAAAGAAGGGCTGGCGCTGATCAATGGCACGCAGGTGTCGACCGCGCTGGCGCTGAACGGCTTGTTTTTGGCCGAGCGCTTGCTCGAAGCCGCTACCATTACCGGCGCTTTGTCGGTCGACGCGGCCAAAGGCAGCGACGCGCCGTTCGATTCGCGCATTCACGCCAGCCGTGGTCAGCCGGGGCAGATCGCTACCGCGGAAATTTATCGTACCCTGCTGGCGGACAGTGAAATTCGGCGCTCACATTTAGTCAATGACGAACGGGTGCAAGATCCCTATTGCTTGCGCTGTCAACCGCAAGTCATGGGGGCTTGTCTTGATCTCATCAATAATGCGGCGCGTACTTTGCTCATTGAAGCCAATGCCGTCACCGATAACCCGCTGGTGTTCGTCGAGACTGGCGAAGTGATTTCGGGTGGGAATTTTCACGCCGAACCGGTTGCGTTTGCCGCCGATAGCTTGGCCTTGGCCATTGCCGAAATCGGTTCGATCGCCGAGCGCCGTATCGCCTTGTTGATCGATGCCTCGATTTCCGGTTTGCCGCCGTTTTTGGTGCCGTCTTCGGGCCTTAACTCCGGCTTCATGATTGCGCATGTGACGGCGGCGGCACTGGCTTCAGAAAATAAATCGCACGCCCACCCAGCCAGCGTCGACACGATTCCAACTTCGGCCAATCAGGAAGACCATGTCAGTATGGCGACCTTCGGGGCGCGCCGTCTGCACGAAATGGCGCACAATACCGGCACCATCATCGGGATAGAATTACTGGCAGCCGTTCAAGGCATCGATTTCCATGCGCCTTTGCAGACCTCGGCAATGCTGGTGCAAGTGCAAAAATTACTGCGCGCGAAAGTGGCGTTTTACGATAAAGACCGCTTTTTTGCACCCGATATCGAAGCCGCGAAAGGCTTGGTGATGGCCGGGCAGGTCAGTGCTGCTTGTCAGTCGCTGTATCAACGTCTGTATCTGGCTTAAGGCGCAGCGCTCATGCAGGTATGGAAATCCCATGATAGTCTCCCCATGCCTTGGAAAAACGGCGGCGGCAGTACGACCGAGTTGGCGGTATTCCCGGCCGGGGCCGGGCTCGACGATTTTGTTTGGCGTTTGAGTCGGGCCGAGATCTGCCGTGACGGGCCATTTTCGTTTTTTCCTGGTATTGATCGCAGCTTGGCGCTCTTGTCCGGCGATGGCTTGGTTTTGCAGGACGACAGCACTGCCACGAGCATGCGGGTCGGCGGTGCGCCACATGTTTTTGCCGGTGAACGCGCCGTGCATGCGCACTTGCTGGAGTCTGCCGTGGTCGATCTCAATATCATGACCAGGCGCAGCCACTGCGTGCATCAGTTGCACAGGCTAGCTGTCGGTGAGCATGTGCTGGCGGCGACAGCGGCCGAGCAGCTGTTGCTCTATTGCGTATCCGGCGAGCTGCTCTTAGCGGCCAGCGAGCCGGCTGAGTGCTCGCTCAGTAGCGGCGATGTCTGCCTGTTGACGCCATCCGCAGCGGGCTTGAAACAGCGCTGTCAGGTCGCGCAAACGGCGCAAGCTTGGCTGATACGATTACATTTTTTCAAGCAAGGAGAAAGCTGATGCCGCATTGGGACAGTCTGTGGACTAATCTGCATGTCGCCACGATGGTCGATGGCTATGGTGTGGTGCGCGACGCCGCCGTGGCTGTACAGGATGGACAGCTCGCTTGGATCGGCCAGCACAGTGATTTACCCGCGCACTGCCGCGCCACTACGCAGTATGAAGGCGGCGGTGCCTGGCTGTTACCGGGCTTGATCGACTGTCATACCCATCTCGTGTATGCCGGTAACCGCAGCGATGAATTTGAGGCGCGCCTCAATGGCGTCAGTTATGCCGACATCGCCCGTCAGGGCGGCGGCATTCTGGCTACCGTGCGCGCCACCCGTGCCGCCAGTGAAGAGCAATTGTTGGCGGCCAGTTTGCCGCGTCTGCATGCCATGCTGGAACAGGGCATGACTACGCTGGAAATCAAATCCGGTTACGGTCTCGATGTGGCGACCGAAGCGCGGATCTTGCGCGTGGCGCGCCGCATCGGCCGTGATTTCCCGGTGCGTGTGAAAACCAGCTTTCTCGGTGCGCACGCGCTGCCACCGGAGTATCTGGGGCGCGCCGATGCCTACATCGATCTGGTCTGTGATGTCATGCTGCCAGCCTTGGTGGCCGATGGTTTGCTTGATGCCGTCGATGCATTTTGTGAGCACATAGGCTTCACCCCGGGGCAGACCGAACGGGTATTTCAAGCGGCGCAGGCGCATGGTTTGCCAGTCAAATTGCATGCCGAGCAATTATCGGATCAGGGCGGGGCGGCCTTGACCGCTCGGTATCGTGGCTTATCGGCCGATCATCTCGAATATTTGTCGCCGGCAGGAATTGCCGCGATGGCCGAGTACGGCACGGTGGCCGTGTTGTTACCCGGTGCATATTACTTCCTGCGTGAAACGCAATTGCCACCGCTGCAGGGTTTGCGCGCAGCCGGCGTGCCGATAGCCTTGGCGACCGATTGCAATCCCGGCACGGCACCGCTGACTTCCTTGCTTTTGAGTATGAATATGGCATGCACGCTGTTTCGCATGACACCATTGGAAGCTTTGCAAGGCGTCACGTGTCATGCGGCGCGTGCGCTGGGCTTGGCCGCTGAGTGCGGCAGCTTGGTTGTCGGTCGGGCCGCCGATTTCGGTTTGTGGCAAATTGAACGGCCGGCCGACTTGGCTTACCGGATTGCTGGCCCCGGGCCCTTGTGTACTGTATTCGCGGGAAACATTGTGGCTGGGAAGGCGCAGCCAGTGAGCAATGATGTGTAGCTAATACGTAATATATTTTTTGCAATTGTTTACCTCAAGGTGCGGGGGTTTATTTTTGCAATTTGCTATCAGGACGTATAATGTAAAGAATTATAGATACGGCAAGGTGTCGCGGCCTTGATGCCGACGCCGATTGCGCCTTCCAGCAAGCTGCACAATGCTCGTATCTGCCTGAAAGTCGCACACATGCCGAGGTTGCCCGTGACAAATCCCTTCCCTGTTCTGCTCCGCGCTGTGCCGCGCTTAAAGCCTTGGCTAATTGGTGTCGCTGTACTTTTTTTGCTATCGGCAGTGCTGAGTTGGGCTTTTTTACCTGGCTATGTGAAACGGATTGCGATTGAACAAACGCAACAGCAAATCGGCCGTAAATTAGAACTTGATACCCTCAATTTTTCCCCGCTGCAATTAACTTTACGTATCGATGGTGTGCGCCTGTATGAAGCCGATGCGAAAACCCTGATGTTTTCGGCGCAGAGCGTGTTACTCAATCTGTCCCTGAGTTCCTTGTTTCACCAAGCGCTGGTGGTTGAGGAATTTCAACTGAGCAAACCGTCGCTGCATCTGCAACGACTCGATACCCATGGCCGCTACAATCTCAGCGACATTCTGGATAAACTGGCGGCCACACCGAGCAGCGGCGCACCGCTGCGCTTCGCCATCGCCAACATTGAGCTGCATGGCGGCAGTGTTGAACTCGATGACCATGTACTCGACAAGCAATTTCGCGTGAGCGAGCTGGAGCTGGGCTTGCCTTTCATTTCGAATTTCCCCAAGGCGATCAACAGCGTGGTGGAACCGAAATTGTCGGCCCGTATCAACGGTGCCGGCTTTGCTATGAATGCCAGAAGCACACCGTTTGCCAGCAGCTTGGAAACCCGTCTCGCCATCGATCTGAAAAAGCTTGATCTGGCGCAATTTGTTGGCTATCTACCGATCAGCTTGCCGCTGGAAATACGTCGCGCCGTCCTCAGTACCCAGCTTGATTTGGTCTTCAGTCGCGCCAAGCCAGCCCATATAGTGCTGCGCGGCGCGGTGCGCTTGCAAGATGTGCTGCTCAATGATTTGCATGCTTCACCCTTGCTGCAAGTGGCTGAATTACGCGCCGATATCAAATCACTTGACTTACTCACTTCTGCGCTCGAACTCAATCGGCTGCAGTTGCAATCTCCGCAAGTGTGGTTAGCGATCAGTCGAAAAGCCGGCCTTAATTGGGCTAGCCTTGCTCCTGCCAGCAGCGCCAAGCCTGCACCGACCAGCCCATCGGCCAGTCCGTCGGCCTTAGCAAATCTAAAACTGCAGGATCTCGTCATCGCCGATGGTCAATTACACTTCAGCGACGATGTGCATGCTCAACCGCAGCAACAAGTCGAATTGCAAAACATATCGCTGCACCTGCAGGGGCTGGCCAGCGCCGCTACGGCGGCACCGGCACGTATCGAACTGAGCTTGGCCAGCGGCGATGCCGGGCAGCTCGAATTCAGTGGCCAGTTTGCCCCGCATGCTGGCAGTCTGGATGGCAAACTGGTACTCAAACAAATCGCTTTGGCTTCGTACCAGAGTTTTCTCGCTCCTGTCCTGCACGCGCAAGTCAGTGGGGTACTCAACGCCAGCACTGAGTTGGCCGTGCATGAGCAGAATCTATCTCTCAAAGCTTTATCCTTGCAACTGGAGAAATTGCGCGTACAAGGCAAACCGGCCGACGGCAGTCTGGCCTGGTCCAGCTTGGCGCTCGATGGTTTGGCGCTTGACAGCAGTGCCCGCAGCGTGACGATGGAAAAATTGGCCGTCAATGGTTTGCAGCTCGATGTACAACGCGATGCCCAAGCTCGTTTGGGCATGCTGAACTGGTTAGCGCCGGCTGCCAGCAAGTCGGCCGCCACTACTGCGCCTGCCAGTCCGGCCTGGAAAGTCATGTTGGCCGGTTTTTCTGTGCAAGATGGGAAAATTCGTTTTACCGACCATGCGGTGCAGCCGCAGGTGGCGCTGAGCGCCGAGGCGATCGGATTGCAATTGACGGGCATCAGCAGCGATGCCTCGAGCGCGACCCAATTCAGCTTGCAATCTCAGCTCAATCGCAAGGGTAAGTTTAATCTCAAGGGCCAGCTCGGCAGCGCCTGGCAGGCGCTCGATGTTGCCATCGATGCACAAAGCTTACCGGTAGCTGCTTTGTATCCGTATTTTTCCCAATATTTGAATGTCGAATTGAATAAGGGTGATGCCAATGCCAAAGGCCAGCTCACAGTGCGCAAGCTGTTACAAGCCACACCGGAAATCGGCTACGACGGTGCCCTCAGTTTGAACGACTTCCGCATGTTTGAACCTGGCAGCGATGACGATTTCCTCGAGTGGAAGGGTATTCTCCTCGATGGTGTGCATGCGCGTTTCGGTGCGGCAGCGCCGCTGGTAAGTGTAAAAAAATTGGCCTTGAATGACTTTTTTGCCCGCGTTATCTTGTCTGATAAAGGGCGCTTGAATTTAGAAAATATCATTGTCCCGCAGCCGGCTTTGAGCAGCGCAGCAGCGCCCACGTCGGCACCAGCGTCGGCACCGGCCATCATCCGCATCGCCCAAACCGCGCTGCTCGGCGGGAATATCAACTTCACCGATCATTTCATTAAACCGAATTACCGCGCCAATCTCACCAATCTCAGCGGTAACATCGGCTTGATCGCCTCGGACAATCCGCAAGCTGCCGATGTGGAGTTGCATGGCAAAGTAGATGATGACGCGCCCTTGCTGATTGCCGGTGCCATTAATCCGCTGTCGGCACCGATTTTTATCGACATCACCGGCAGTGCCAATGGTTTGGAGCTGACTCGTTTGACGCCGTATGCGGCCAAGTATGCCGGTTATGCGATAGAAAAAGGCAAGCTGTCTATGCAAGTCAGCTACCATATCGAGAAGGGCCAACTCAATGCCAATAATTCGGTCAATCTCGATCAACTGACTTTCGGTGAGCGTATCGATAGCCCAACCGCGACCAAATTACCATTGACCTTGGCGATCGCCTTGCTGCGCGATAATGAGGGGCGCATCGCGATCAACCTGCCGATCAGCGGTACTTTATCGGATCCGCAGTTTTCAGTCGGTGGCATCATCTTCAAAGTCTTGGTCAATGTCATCACCAAAGCCGTCACCTCACCGTTTTCTTTACTCGGTTCGATGTTCGGCGGTGGTGCGGAACTCGCTTACATCGAATTTCAACCGGGGCAGTCCATCTTGGCCGCGGCGGCTACGGAAAAACTCGGCAATCTGGCCCAGGCACTGACGCAGCGCAGCGGCCTCAAGCTCGATATCATCGGCCGCGTTGATCCCGCCAGCGACACCGAGGGCGTGCGGCGCAATTTGTTGGACAGTCAATTGCGTGAGCAAAAATGGCGCGATATGCATCAGAAAGATCGCAGCATCAAAGCCGAACAATTGACGCTCGAAGACAGCGAACGCAGTAAATATATAGAACTGCTGTACCGCGCCGCCAAGTTCGACAAGCCGCGCAATGTCTTGGGTATAGCGCGCAGCTTGCCGACCGCCGAAGCCGAACAGCTGCTGTTGAAAAACCTCAGCGTATCGGCCGAAGACTTACGCGTGCTGGCGCAGAAACGCGCCGATGGCGTGCGTGATTATCTCGAGCAGGTCAAGCATATCGAGCGCGAACGCTTATTCTTGATCGCACCGAAACTGAGTGCCGATGGCATCAGCGACCACGGCCAGCCGAATCGGGTCGATTTCGAGATCAAATAGGCGGCGCTGCCGCCATATTCATTCAATATCAAGACTGCGCAAGGAATCTGATTGTGATGCCTGCCATCTTGATTTATGCTTGACTCAACGAGTCAGCCGTTTTCGCATAAGGAGTTTCCATGGTATCTGCAAGCCTCAAGCATATTTTGTATGTCGAAGACGATCCTGATATTCAAACGGTAGCGCAGATCGCGCTCGAAGTCGTCGGCGGGTTCAGCCTGACAATTTGCAGTTCCGGTGCCGCTGCGCTGGCCGAAGTGCATGGCAACTGCCGTCCCGATTTACTCCTGCTTGATGTGATGATGCCGAATATGGACGGCCCGACCACGTTGTTGGAATTGCGCAACATTGTTGCTACCAGCAATACCCCAGTGGTATTCATGACTGCTAAAGTACAGTCATCAGAAGTGGAATTGTACAAATCCCTAGGCGCAATCGGCGTCATCGCCAAACCCTTCGACCCCATGGAATTATCGGCTCAGGTGTTAAAGTTATGGCAAGAAAGAGCGTAAATGACGGAAAAAATCGACAGCTTGCAAGAAAAATTACGCGCGCTTGAGCTCGTTTTCGTTCAGAAATTACCGTCTAAATTCGAAGAAATTTCTGCTGCCATGCAGCTTTACATTGCCGATCGTAGCAACCGCGATGCCTTGGTGGTGTTGCACCGCCATTTACACACGATGGCCGGTTCCGCCGGTACTTTCGGCTTTGATGCCATCGGCGCGCAGGCGCGCGTGTTCGAGTCACAGATGAAACCATGGTTGGATCAAGTCGTGGCCAGTCACGGTGAACTGTTGGCCTTTGCGGCGCAAATGAAGCAGTATTTTCAAACCGCGCTGGAAGCGCTCAAAACACCGGCGCATGACAGTGCAGAGCTACCGCGCAGTCATGCCGAGGAAACGCTGGAGGCTGATTCGGCGCGCCTGATCTATTTGGTCGATGAAGACAGTTGCCAGCAGCAGGCGATCACGGTACAACTCGAACATTTCGGTTACGAAGTCGTGCGCATCGCCTTGCTCAAAGACTTGGCGCTGGCCGTGGCGACGCGCCGCCCCGATGTCATCGTTATCGAGCTGATTTTCCCCGAAGGGCGCTTGGCCGGTGCTGAAGAAATTCAAAAAATAGAACAACTGCAGCGTTTGCGCATACCGACCATCTTCGTATCCAAATCGAGTAGTTTCGAATCGCGGCTGTTGGCGGTGCGCGCCAGAGGCGACGGCTATTTCACCAAGCCCGTTGATGTGGTGACGCTGACCGAACGCATCGATGCGATACTGCAGCGTGATGTCAGCAATGGTTACCGAATTCTGATCGTCGACGATGATACCGTTACCTCGAAATTTTATGGGGCGATCTTGCGTGATGCCGGCATGAATGTCCGTCTGCTCAATGATCCTACCCAGATACTCGGTGTGATGACCGAATTTCGTCCGGAACTCTTGCTGCTTGATGTGTATATGCCGGTCTGTAGTGGCGTCGAACTTTCGCACTTGATACGCCAAGATAATTCGTATGTCGATGTGCCCATCGTATTTTTATCGAGCGAAGCCGATCTCGGTGAGCAATTGCTGGCCGTGCGTGCCGGTGCCGATGATTTCATCACCAAGCCGGTGGCACCGGAATACCTGATTTCTTCACTCTCGACGCGGGCCGAACGCTATCGTTCCTTGCGTGCGCTGATCATGCGCGATGGCTTGACGGGTTTGTACAACCATACCGCCATCAAAGAACAATTGGCCTCGGAAATTCTGCAAGCCGGGCGCAATGGTGCGCACTTAGCACTGGCCATGATCGATCTTGATAATTTTAAACAAGTCAACGATAACTATGGGCATGCTACCGGGGATCAAGTGCTGCGCACGCTGGCGCGCCTGTTGCGTCAACGCTTGCGCCGCAGCGATATTGTCGGTCGTTACGGCGGCGAAGAATTCGCCATCATTTTCCCCGACACTACCGCCAGCACCGCGCGGCGCGTGCTCGAGCAGGTGCGGCTGGCGTTTGCCAACATCCGCCAACATGCAGAAGAGGTGGAATTCTCGGTCAGTTTTTCGGGTGGGGTAGCCGATCTCGAAGCGAGCACCGATGCCGATGAATTATTTGATGTCGCCGATGCCGCCATGTATATTTCCAAGCAGAGCGGGCGCAATCGCATCAGCTTGGCTTGAACGGTTCGCAACTTTTTCCTGTGCCGCCGGTCTCAACGACGCCTGTTGGCATTTTTTAAGGAAAACAATTATGAAAAAAATCGTCTTCACTTGTGTTGCACTCGCCTGCAGCATGCCCGTGCTGGCACAAAGCCTGAGCGGTGCCGAGCTGAGTCTGGCCGGCAGCGCCGATATCCGCGCCGAAAACGATCAGGCCATCGTCACCTTCTTGGTAGAAGAACAAGATAAAGACAAAGCTGTGGCAGCCTCGCGGGTCAACCAGAAGATGAAACTGGGCACGGAAATTCTGAAACGCGAAGATCCGCAAGGGCAATACAGTACCCGCGCTTATTACAGCTACCCGGTGTATGCCGAGGTGCCGCCGGGTGCCGTCGGTGCCGCCCGTAAGCCGCAGCAGATTGGCTGGCGCAGTGGGCAGTATCTGGAATTGAAAACCACCAAGCTGCAGCAATTGCCGGCCACCGCGGCGGCGGCGCAGAAAGTGCTGGCCTTGAATGGTATCAGCTTCGGTTTGTCGGAGGCGGCCACTACGCGTCTCGAAGCTGAGCGTATCGCCGCCGGCTATCGTAATTTTACCGAAAAACTGCGCATGGTAACGGCCGCCATGGGCAAGAAAATCGAAGATGTGCAGATCACCTCACTCTCCTTTGATGGCGCAGCCAATGAAATGCAAACCTATGCCGTCGCCGCGCCGCGTATGTTGAAGGCCAGTCGTATGGAAAGTGATGCCGTGGCCGAGACCAGTTTTGAGCCGGGTACGACGCAACTGTCGATACGGGTGGCCGGTAAAATAATCATCAAATAGCCGGGGCGGATGATTTTGTCGGTTTTCCTGACTGGCAAACGCGGTTATACTGACGCCAACAACAGCAGGTCCTTGCCCGCCACGCGCGGGCGGTTTTTCTCATCTCAGACAAGCATGCCATCTTTTAATCGACGTAAACCCAAGGGTAGTTTCAAGCTCTTTCCAAAAGGCGTGCGCAAGGCCCAGCAACGCGGCGAAGGCGAAGGCCTCAGCGGCTCGCTTGAGCGCGTCAAACGCGGCCGCGGCATTTATCTGTTGCCCAATGCGTTTACCACTGCCGCCTTGTTCTGCGGTTTTTACGCTATCGTGATGGCGATGGATCAGCGTTTTGACAAGGCCAGCGTGGCGATTTTCATCGCTATGATACTCGACAGCCTCGATGGTCGGGTCGCGCGCATGACCAATACCCAAAGTGAATTCGGGGCGCAGTACGACAGTTTGTCCGACATGATCTCGTTCGGCGCGGCACCAGCCTTGGTGGCTTACGAATGGTCTTTGCGCGGCATGGATAAGCTGGGCTGGCTGGCCGCTTTCGTTTACTGTGCCGGGGCGGCGCTGCGGCTGGCGCGCTTCAATACCAATATCAGCGTGGTCGACAAGCGTTATTTTCAAGGTTTGCCCAGCCCAGCAGCAGCAGCCTTGGTGGCCGGCTTCATCTTGCTGATGAATGACTTGCATTTTTCTGGTGCCGAGTTGCACTGGTATGCTTGGAGCATCACCTTGTTCGCCGGTTTGACCATGGTGACCAATGTGCCGTTTTACAGTTTTAAAGATGTTAACCTCAAGCGTTCGGTGCCATTCATGGCACCTTTGCTGATCTTACTCATTTATGTGGTGGTCGTCAGCGATCCACCAAAGGTGTTGTTCGGTTTGTTTGTTTTGTATGGTTTGTCGGGTTATGCCGTGCTGTTATGGCGCTGGCGCAAGGGCCGTCCGATCAGCATCATCCAGACCAGCGTCGAACATGGCGACGAGAAATAAAATTCGGCATTCTTTCCTTAAAGCCACAATGCAGCCCCAGCATTGTGGCTTTTTTAATTTCCAGCCTGATTTAATTAGGTTTTGCCTGCTCTAAATTCTTGCACTTTTTTGTTTTCGCGCTTATAGTCTTTCACATGAACTTTCCTATAGCGATCATTGCAGCATCCCCTTTAGTCGGCGCCACGCGTCTGCTATCGCTATCGGCATTCATTCTAGTGCGGTAACGCGCACACCCTCATACCCCCCCAATTCGAGTCCCTGCTTATCCCTGTGCGCGCTGCAAGGATGGGGCCGAGAATAGCCAAAATTCAGTAACGACTTACATTTCGCATCATTTTCAGGAGAAATCATGGCAGACAAACTCATCATATTCGACACCACTTTGCGTGATGGCGAGCAATCCCCTGGCGCATCGATGACCAAGGATGAAAAAATCCGTATCGCCAAGCAGCTCGAACGACTGAAAGTCGATGTCATCGAAGCCGGTTTTGCTGCCGCTTCCCAAGGCGATTTCGAGTCGATCAAGGCGATTTCCTCGACCATCAAAGATTCCATCATCTGCTCGCTGTCGCGCGCCAATGATCGCGATATCGCGCGCGCGGCTGAAGCACTCGCCAGCGCCCAGCGTAAGCGGATTCATACCTTCATCGCGACCTCGCCCTTGCACATGGAGAAAAAGCTGCGCATGAGCCCGGATCAAGTGCTTGAGCAAGCGATCCAAGCGGTCCGCTATGCGCGTAATTTTACCGATGATGTCGAATTCAGCCCGGAAGATGGCAGTCGCTCGGAAATGGATTTCCTTTGCCGCGTGATTGAAGCCGTCATCAAAGAAGGCGCGACCACGATCAATTTCGCCGATACCGTCGGTTATGGCGTGCCTGAATTGTATGGTCACATGCTGAAAACTCTGCGCGAGCGCATCCCGAATTCGGACCAAGCAATTTGGTCGGTACATTGCCATAACGATCTCGGCATGGGTGTCGCCAATTCCTTGGCCGGTGTGATGATCGGTGGCGCACGTCAGGTCGAGTGCACCATTAATGGTTTGGGCGAGCGGGCCGGTAATACCGCGCTCGAAGAAATCGTCATGGCTATCCGTACCCGGAAAGATTACTACAATCTCGAACTCGGTATCGATGCCACGCAAATCGTGCCAGCCTCGAAATTGGTGTCGCAAATCACCGGCTTTGCGGTACAACCGAACAAAGCTGTGGTCGGTGCCAATGCCTTCGCCCACGCTTCCGGCATCCATCAAGATGGTGTCTTGAAGGCCCGTGACACCTATGAAATCATGCGTGCCGAAGATGTCGGCTGGAGCGCGAATAAAATTGTGCTCGGCAAATTATCGGGTCGCAATGCCTTCAAACAGCGTCTCGACGAACTTGGCATCACTTTAGAGTCGGAAACCGAAGTCAATGCCGCGTTTGCGCGTTTTAAAGAGCTGGCTGATCGCAAATCCGACATTTTCGATGAAGATATCCTGGCCTTGGTGTCGGATGAAGAGCAAGCCAATGATAAGGAAGCCTATCATTTCGTTTCCTTGGCCCAGCACTCGGAAACCGGTGAAATGCCGCACGCGAAAGTGGTGTTTTCGAATCAGGGTAGCGAAGTCCATTGCGAAGGCAGTGGCAATGGTCCGGTTGATGCGATTGTCAACGCGATCGAATCGAAAGTCGCCAGCGGTGCTGAATTGCTGCTCTTTTCAGTCAATGCCATCACCACCGGCACCCAGTCGCAAGGCGAGGTGACGATGCGTCTGTCGAAAGCTGGTCGGATTGTTAACGGCGTTGGTGCCGATCCGGATATCGTGGTCGCTTCGACCAAGGCTTATCTGGCAGCATTGAATAAACTCGAATCGAAATCCGAGAAACTCAATCCACAGGTTTGATTTTTCACATCGTTTCATGTTATATTTGCCGGTCCCGTCAATCCGACGGGGTTTGAAGCTCACGATAATGATGGTATTGCCATAGTATTGGCAAGGTCATGACGATGGTGTCGGTCATTACCGACACGGTCACTGTTGTTATCGCATGTAAAGGAAAATAATGTCTATTGAAAAAAATGCAAAAGCCGCTATCGTCGCCGATAACGCACGTGGCCTCAATGATACCGGTTCACCGGAAGTGCAAGTCGCTCTGTTGACAGCACGTATCAATGACCTCAACGGTCACTTCAAAGCGCATGGTAAAGATCACCATTCCCGCCGCGGTTTGATCATGATGGTCAACCGTCGTAAGAGCCTGTTGTCTTACCTCAAAGGTAAAGACTTGAATCGCTATCGTTCGCTGATCGAAAAACTCGGCTTGCGTAAGTAATTTTTGCTTAACCTGGCAAATAATTCATAGTAAAAAGCCTGCGTCAGTTGACTGTCGCAGGCTTTTTGCTTTTCAGTACAGAGCAGTATGGTAATAAGTGGTTTTGGTGAAGTTTTCAAGTTATTGGCTTGAAAATCAGCAAAAAAGCAATCTTGATCGATTGCTCGCGGTGAGGTGAACGACAGCCCCTGAAAATCTGTCGGCATATTCGAAAGGACACATTGTGTTTAATAAAGTTACTAAAACCTTCCAGTACGGTCAGCACACAGTTACGCTGGAAACCGGTGAAATCGCCCGTCAAGCTTCGGGTGCCGTGCTGGTATCGATAGAAGATACCGTGGTATTGGCGACAGTTGTTGCCAGAAAAGATGCCAAACCAGGCCAGGATTTCTTCCCCCTGACCGTTGATTACATGGAAAAAACCTATGCAGCCGGTCGTATTCCCGGTGGTTTTTTCAAACGTGAAGGCCGTCCTTCCGAAAAAGAAACGCTGACTTCGCGTCTGATCGACCGTCCTATCCGTCCGTTGTTCCCGGAAGGCTACCTCAATGAAGTTCAGGTCATCATCCATGTCTTGTCGGTCAATCCGGAAATCGATCCGGACATTGCTGCCATGATCGGTGCTTCGGCCGCTATTTCAGTTTCCGGTATTCCTTTCAGTGGCCCGGTCGGTGCTGCGCGCGTCGGTTATATCGATGGCCAGTACGTGCTCAATCCAACTGCCAGCCAATTGAAAACTTCCAAGCTCGACTTGGTTGTCGCCGGTACCGAACAAGCCGTTTTGATGGTGGAATCGGAAGCCCAGCAATTGTCGGAAGAAATCATGCTCGGTGCCGTGGTATTCGGTCACGAACAAATGAAAGCCGTCATCGATGCGATCCATGACTTGGTACGTGACGGTGGTAAGCCGGAAGTCGAATGGGCACCAGCACCGAAAAACGAGCCGCTGATCGCTGCTGTCACTGCCGTGGCTGAGCCACTGCTGCGCGCCGCTTATCAGATCAAAGAAAAGCAAGCGCGTACTGAAAAACTCAAGGCGGCCAACTCGGCGGTCGCCGCTGCTTTGGCTGCACAAGCAGCCGCCAGCGGTCAGGCTACGCCTGATTCGGGTGAAGTCGGCAATGTCATATTCGACCTCGAAGCGAAAATCGTTCGTTCCCAGATCCTCGACGGCGAACCGCGTATCGATGGCCGTGATACACGCACGGTCCGTCCTATCACGATCCGCACTGGCATTCTGCCGCGCACGCATGGTACTGCCTTGTTTACTCGTGGCGAAACCCAAGCGCTGGTAATCGCCACGCTCGGTACTGCGCGCGACGAACAAAAAATCGATGCCTTGATGGGTGAGTACACCGATCGCTTCATGTTGCATTACAACATGCCTCCGTTCGCTACTGGTGAAACTGGTCGCGTCGGCACGCCTAAGCGTCGTGAAATCGGTCATGGTCGTTTGGCTAAACGTGCTCTGGCTGCTGCTTTGCCAGATCCGGAAGATTTCAGCTACTCGGTCCGTTTGGTATCGGAAATCACGGAATCGAATGGTTCTTCGTCGATGGCTTCGGTCTGCGGCGGTTGCCTGGCCTTGATGGACGCCGGTGTACCGATGAAGGCGCACGTCGCCGGTATCGCCATGGGCTTGATCAAAGATGGCAATAAATTTGCTGTCTTGACCGATATCCTCGGCGATGAAGATCACTTGGGTGACATGGACTTTAAAGTCGCCGGTACCGCTGCCGGTATCACGGCCCTGCAAATGGATATCAAAATCCAAGGTATCACCAAGGAAATCATGCAGGTCGCATTGGCGCAAGCTAAAGAAGGCCGCGTACATATCCTCAATATCATGCAAGCTGCCGTACCAGTTGGCAATACGGAATTGTCCGACTTCGCACCACGCCTGATCACGGTCAAGATTAATCCGGAAAAAATCCGTGATGTCATCGGCAAAGGCGGCGCGGTCATTCGTGCACTGACAGAAGAAACCGGTACGCAAATCGACATCAGCGACGAAGGTATCGTCACCATCGCCTCCGTCGATGCAGCGGCTGGTCAAGAAGCCAAGCGTCGTATCGAAGAATTGACGGCGGAAGTGGAAGTCGGCAGAGTCTACGAAGGTACCGTCTTGAAATTGCTCGATTTCGGCGCGATTGTACAAATCATGCCAGGCAAAGATGGTTTGTTGCACATCAGTCAAATCGCCAACGAGCGCGTGAATGCGGTTGCTGACTACCTCAAAGAAGGTCAGCAAGTGCGTGTCAAAGTACTTGAAACGGATGACCGTGGTCGTTTCAAACTGTCGATGAAAGCCGCGCTGGCCGAAGTCGACGCGCAGCCACAGCAACAGCAGTAATTTGCTTTGCCGGCAGCAGTCGGCATTGCCTCAGACACCCGTGCCCGAGCTTCGCGCACGGGTGTTTTTTTCTTCGCATACAATAGAGCCTTAACTTACCCGGAGTGTGCCCATGCGTGCCATAGAAATCAGCCAGTACGGCGGTCCCGAAGTCTTGCAATTATGCGAACGCGCGCAGCCGCAAGCCGGTGCCGGTGAAGTCTTGATCAAAGTCCATGCGGCTGGCATCAATCGTCCTGATGTCTTACAGCGTCTCGGTTTTTACCCGGTGCCCCCCGGTGCCTCTGATCTGCCGGGCTTGGAAGTTGCCGGTGAAATTGTCGGCGGCGATCTCGCTGGTAGTCAGTTTGCCCTCGGTGATCAGGTCTGTGCCTTAGTGCAGGGTGGCGGCTATGCCGAGTACTGTGTGGCCCCGCTGGGGCAGTGCTTGCCAGTCCCGGCCGGCTTATCGATGTTAGAAGCGGCTTCGTTGCCAGAAACTTATTTTACCGTGTGGTCGAATGTGTTTCAGCGCGCCCGCTTGCAAAGCGCAGAGAGTTTGCTGGTGCAGGGCGGTACTTCCGGTATTGGTGTAGCTGCAATACAAATTGCCCGCGCACTTGGTCATCGTGTATTTGCCACTGCGGGTAGTGAAGAGAAATGCCGCGCAACCGAGCGTCTCGGTGCCGAGCGCGGTATCAATTATAAAACCGAGCAATTCGCCGATGTGGTCAAGCAATTGACGGATGACAAAGGTGTCGATGTGATTCTCGATATGGTTGCCGGTAGCTATATTCCGCAAGAAATTGCTTGCCTGGCTGATGATGGTCGCATTGCCATTATTGCTTTGCTGGGTGGGACACATGCTGATGTTGATTTTTCGCAAGTTTTGCGTCGACGCTTGACTATCACCGGTGCCACACTGCGGCCGCGTTCGGTGGCTTTCAAGGCAATCGTGGCGGCAGAGCTGCAAAATCGGGTCTGGCCATTGCTTGAGAGTAAAGAAATTGCCCCTATTATTCATCAGGTGTTTCCCTTGGATCAAGCGGCACAGGCGCATCGCATGATGGAAGAGGGCGCGCATATCGGTAAAATCATCTTGAAATTGTAATATTTTGCCGACTTTTCGCTGTGTAAGCGGCGATCTGACGTGTCTGGTTTGACCGTGTACGTCACTGCAAGATACAATAGACGGTTATTTATACTGTGAACACTATGCGACGCACTCTAATAGCAGGTAACTGGAAAATGAATGGCAGCTTGGCTGCGAATCATTCGCTTCTGGCAGAAATTAAAGCTGGCATGCCGGCCAAGGCCTCGGTCGATGTGCTCGTTTGCGCGCCAGCACCATATTTGCTGCAGTGTGCGGAGTTATTGACCGATTCCGCCATCCGTTGTGGCGCGCAAGATGTGTCGGCGCATGCGCATGGCGCATTTACCGGCGAAGTGGCGGCATCGATGTTGGCTGATTGCGGTTGCGCATATGTGATCGTTGGTCACTCTGAGCGTCGTGCTTACCATGCGGAGACTAACGCGACGGTGGCGCAAAAAGTATTGCAGGCACTGGGTTCGTCGATCACCCCGATCGTTTGCGTCGGAGAAACTCTCGAACAGCGCGAATCGGCCCAGACCGAGCAGGTGGTTGCTCAGCAGTTGCAGGCAGTTTTGGCGGTATTGGCCGCCGATCAGATTACTCGTATCGTGCTTGCTTATGAGCCAGTGTGGGCGATCGGCACGGGTAAAACTGCCAGTCCGCAAATGGCCCAAGATGTGCATGCCTTCCTGCGTGCCCAAGTTGCTCTGGTCAATCCGGTAGCGGCGCAAGGCATGCAAATTTTGTATGGCGGCAGTATGAAACCGGATAATGCCAAAGACTTGTTGGCGATGGCGGATATCGATGGTGGCTTGATCGGTGGTGCGGCATTGAAATCAGCAGAGTTCTTGGCGATCATAGCTGCTTGCGGCTAATTTAATTTGTTTGTTGGTGTTGCTTAATCTTTAGGGTGTTTTGATGCAAACTTTTTTTACTTTGATAGTAGTAGTTCAGGTCTTGTCAGCATTGACGATAATCGGCCTGGTGTTGTTGCAGCACGGTAAAGGCGCCGACATGGGCGCGTCTTTCGGCTCCGGTGCTTCCGGCAGTTTGTTCGGTGCCACCGGTTCTTCGAACTTCTTGTCGCGTTCCACCGGTGTGGCAGCGGCTTTGTTTTTCATCGCGACTTTGGCGCTCGGCGTGCTTAACGGCAACCGTAAAACCAGTACTGGCGTGATGGATAGCTTGGGTGCGGTAAAAACAGCACCGGCCAGTGCGGCAGCGGTGGCGCCGGCAGCACCAGCGGCAGCAGTGCCAGCATCGGCTGCGCAAGTAAACCAGATTCCGAAATAAATTTGTACTCTGCAGCAAAAAAACCTTGGTTTTTCTCGATTGTGCGTTGAACAATGAGGGCAATCAGAGTAGAATGCTGTGCTTAGGCCGACGTGGTGAAATTGGTAGACACGCTATCTTGAGGGGGTAGTGGCGAAAGCTGTACGAGTTCGAGTCTCGTCGTCGGCACCAAAAAATAAGTCAGTTATCTTTACTGGCTTTGTCGAGGAAGCGGTCATTTTGTTGACTGGCATAGTCAATAAATGATCCGCTTCAATATGGCGTTCAATTACAGGTGGCCTAACGTGAACCTCGAAAATTATTTCCCCGTACTTCTCTTTATTCTGGTTGGTATCGCTGTTGGTGTGGTGCCGCAATTTTTAGGTCGCATTCTCGCTCCCTATAAGCCGGATTCTCAAAAAACATCCCCGTACGAATGTGGCTTCGAAGCTTTCGAGGATGCGCGTATGAAGTTTGATGTGCGCTATTATCTGATCGCAATTCTGTTCATTCTGTTTGATCTTGAGACGGCATTTTTCTTTCCGTGGGCCGTCGCCATGCGCGATCTCGGCTTGACGGGCTTCTTGATTATGTTGGGTTTTGTGCTCGAATTCGGTGTCGGATTCTGGTACATCTGGAAAAAAGGCGCTCTTGATTGGGAGTGATGGATTATGTCGATTGAAGGTGTATTGAACGAAGGCTTTGTCACGACGACGGCCGATAAGCTGATCAACTGGACGCGTACCGGTTCGCTGTGGCCGATGACATTCGGTTTGGCTTGCTGTGCAGTTGAAATGATGCATGCCGGTGCTTCGCGTTACGATCTCGATCGCTTCGGTGTCGTGTTTCGCCCGTCGCCGCGGCAGTCGGATGTGATGATTGTGGCTGGAACCTTATGTAACAAGATGGCCCCAGCTTTGCGTAAAGTGTATGACCAAATGGCTGAGCCGCGCTGGGTAATCTCCATGGGTTCCTGCGCTAATGGTGGTGGTTATTATCATTATTCTTACTCTGTGGTGCGTGGTTGTGACCGTATTGTCCCAGTCGATATCTATGTGCCAGGGTGTCCGCCGACGGCTGAAGCGCTGATTTACGGTATCATTCAGCTCCAAAACAAGATCAAACGTACTAACACCATCGCCCGCTGAGCGTGTGATTGCGAAGGCAGCCTTTAAATATGACAAGCAAAATAGAAAAACTCGAGGCCGCGCTACATGTCGTCTTGGGTGCGCGCATCGCAGAGCTTAGTAATGCGCTCGGTGAGCTCACCGTCGTCGTTTCGTCGGCAGATTATCTGCAAGTGATGCGCGACTTGCGTGATCACGCTGACACGCATTTTGAGCAATTGATCGATTTGTGTGGTGTTGATTACTCGACTTACGGTGATGGTATTTGGGATGGCGCGCGTTTCGCGGTCGTCACGCATTTGTTATCGGTCAAGCATAATTGGCGTTTGCGGGTGCGCGTGTTTGCCACTGATGATGAGATGCCGCTGGTCGCCTCCTTGATCGATGTCTGGAATGCCGCCAATTGGTATGAGCGCGAAGCTTTCGATTTATTCGGTATTCTGTTTGATGGGCATAACGATTTGCGTCGTATTTTGACTGATTACGGTTTCATCGGTCATCCATTCCGCAAAGATTTCCCAGTCTCCGGGTATGTGGAAATGCGCTACGACGCCGAGCAAAAACGGGTCGTCTATCAGCCGGTCACGATAGAGCCGCGCGAAAACACGCCGCGCGTGATTCGTGAAGAACATTACGGGATGAAATAATGGCTGAGATTAAGAATTACACCCTCAACTTTGGTCCGCAACATCCGGCTGCGCATGGTGTATTGCGTCTGGTGTTGGAGCTCGATGGCGAAGTGATACAGCGGGCCGATCCGCATATCGGTTTGCTGCATCGCGCGACCGAGAAATTGGCCGAGCAAAAAACTTATCTGCAGTCGGTGCCCTATATGGATCGGCTCGATTACGTGTCGATGATGGCCAACGAGCACGCCTATGTGATGGCGATAGAAAAAATGCTCGGTTTGGAAGTGCCAATGCGCGCGCAATACATTCGCGTGATGTTCGATGAAATCACCCGCGTACTCAACCATTTGCTGTGGATCGGTGCGCATGCGCTCGACGTCGGCGCGATGGCGGTGTTCTTGTATGCCTTCCGCGAACGTGAAGATTTGATGGATTGTTATGAGGCGGTGTCAGGTGCGCGTTTGCATGCTGCTTACTATCGTCCGGGCGGCGTGTATCGCGATTTGCCTGAGCAAATGCCACAATTCACGGCATCGGCATTGAAAAACGCCAAAGCCATGCGTGAACTCAATGAAAATCGCCAGGGTTCCCTGCTCGATTTCATCGAAGATTTCACCAATCGTTTTCCAAAATATATCGACGAATACGAAACTCTGCTGACCGATAACCGTATCTGGAAGCAGCGTTTGGTTGGTGTCGGCGTCGTCTCGCCTGAGCGTGCGCTGGCCATGGGCTTTACCGGTCCTATGCTGCGCGGTTCCGGCATAGAGTGGGATTTGCGCAAGAAACAACCGTATGAAGTCTACGATTTGCTTGATTTCGATATCGCTGTGGGCGTCAATGGCGATAGCTACGATCGATATTTGGTACGCGTGCAAGAAATGCGCGAATCGAACCGTATCATCAAGCAATGTGTTGAGTGGTTGCGTAATAACCAAGGGCCAGTGATTTCTGCGAACCATAAAGTTGCTCCGCCGCACCGTGTTAATATGAAATCGAATATGGAAGAGTTGATTCATCACTTCAAACTTTTTTCCGAAGGCTTTCATGTTCCTCCTGGTGAAGCGTATGCGGCGGTTGAGCATCCTAAGGGTGAATTTGGTATTTATTTGATGTCTGATGGGGCCAATAAGCCATACCGTCTGAAGATCCGTGCGCCAGGTTATGCGCATCTGCAGGGTCTCGATGAAATGGCTAGGGGTCACATGATTGCTGATGCGGTAACGATCATCGGTACTCAAGATATTGTGTTTGGTGAGATTGACAGATAAGAACGCCTTTTTGGCGTTGATTTGAGGCGAGCTATGGTGTTATCCGAGCAGGCATTTAAAAAAATTGATCGCGAACTCGCGAAGTTTCCGGCTGACCAGCGGCAATCTGCTGTGATGGCCGCTTTGGCTATTGCGCAAGATGAAACCGGCTGGTTGCCACCGGAAATCTTGCAAACTCTGGCTGATTACATCGGCATGCCCGCTGTTGCAGTGCAGGAAGTAGCGACGTTTTACAATATGTACAATACCAAACCGGTCGGCAAATTCAAGATTTCGGTCTGCACCAATTTGCCGTGCGCTTTGTCGGGTGGGGAGCGCGCTGCGCACTACCTGAAACAAAAGCTCGGTATCGATTACCGCGAAACCACGGCCGATGGCCAGTTCACGCTGGTCGAAGGTGAGTGTATGGGCGCGTGCGGCGATGCGCCGGTCATGTTGGTCAACAATAAACGCATGTGCAGCTGGATGTCGAATGAAAAAATCGATGGCCTGGTCACTGAATTGAAAGAAGCGGGTAAATAATGACGAGTCTGCATAATCGCCATATTCAGCCTTTGATCTTGGCTGGCCTTGATGGAAAAAACTGGCATCTGGAAGACTATGTCGCGCGCGGTGGTTACGCTTCGCTCAAACGTATTTTGTCGGAAAAAATCACGCCGGAACAAGTCATCGCCGAACTTAAAGCGTCTTCGCTGCGCGGTCGCGGCGGTGCCGGTTTTCCTACCGGTTTGAAGTGGAGTTTCATGCCGCGTCAATTTCCGGGCCAAAAATATCTGGTCTGTAATACCGACGAAGGCGAGCCGGGTACATTCAAAGACCGCGACATCATTCGCTACAACCCGCATGCTTTGATCGAAGGTATGGCCATCGGCGCTTACGCCATGGGTATCACGGTCGGCTACAACTATATTCACGGTGAAATTTTCGCCGACTACGATCGTTTCGAAGAAGCGCTCGAAGAAGCGCGCGCCGCCGGCATGCTCGGCGATCGCATCGCCGGTTCGGAATTTTCCTTCCAACTGCATGCTTTCCACGGTTACGGTGCCTACATCTGCGGCGAAGAAACGGCTTTGCTGGAATCTTTGGAAGGCAAAAAAGGTCAACCGCGCTTCAAGCCGCCATTCCCGGCCAGCTTCGGCCTGTATGGTAAGCCGACCACGATTAACAATACCGAAACCTTCGCTGCCGTGCCGTTTGTGCTGGCGATGGGTGGTGAAAAATACGCTGCCATCGGTAAGCCGAATAACGGTGGCACCAAGATTTTCTCGATGTCGGGCGATGTCGCCAAGCCGGGTAATTACGAAGTGCCAATGGGTACGCCGTTTGCCACGCTGTTGGAACTTGCCGGCGGCATGCGCGATGGTAAAAAAATCAAAGCCGTCATTCCAGGTGGATCATCGATGCCGGTCTTGACCGGTGAGGTCATGATGGCCACCGACATGGATTACGATTCCATCGCCAAGGCCGGCTCTATGCTCGGCTCGGGCGCGGTAATTGTGATGGACGAGACGCGCTGCATGGTCAAATCCTTGTTACGTTTGTCTTACTTCTATTTTGAAGAATCCTGCGGTCAATGTACGCCGTGCCGTGAAGGTACAGGTTGGCTTTATCGTTTGGTTCACAGAATCGAACACGGTCAAGGTCGTCCGGAAGATCTCGATATGCTCAATTCGATCGCAGACAACATACAGGGCAAGACAATTTGCGCCCTCGGTGATGCTGCAGCGATGCCAGTACGCGCTTTTATCAAGAATTTCCGCGAGGAATTTGAATATCACATCGAGCATAAGCATTGCTTGGTTCCCACTTACATGTAAGCCAGCTTCGGTTAGCACACACAGAGTAGACCATGGTTGAAATCGAAATAGACGGCAAAAAAGTCGAAGTCCAAGAGGGCAGTATGGTGATGGATGCGGCCAATAAACTTGGCACATACATCCCCCATTTTTGCTACCACAAAAAATTATCCATTGCGGCCAACTGCCGCATGTGTCTGGTCGAGGTTGAAAAAGCACCGAAGCCTTTGCCTGCCTGCGCCACTCCGGTAACGGCTGGCATGATCGTTCGCTCGAACAGCGATAAAGCGGTCAAGGCGCAAAAAGCAGTGATGGAATTCCTGCTCATCAACCATCCACTCGACTGCCCGATCTGCGATCAGGGTGGCGAATGTCAGTTGCAAGATCTGGCGGTCGGTTACGGCGGTGTCAGTTCGCGTTACGAAGAAGAAAAACGCGTGGTGTTCCATAAAGATGTCGGTCCGCTGGTATCGATGGAAGAAATGAGCCGTTGCATCCACTGCACGCGCTGCGTACGCTTCGGTCAAGAAATCGCCGGTGTGATGGAATTGGGCATGCTCAATCGTGGCGAACATTCGGAAATCACTTCCTTCGTCGGTAAAACCGTCGACTCCGAATTGTCCGGCAATATGATCGACCTCTGTCCGGTCGGCGCATTGACATCCAAGCCTTTCCGTTATTCGGCTCGTACTTGGGAATTGTCGCGCCGTAAATCGGTCAGCGCCCATGACGGTCTCGGTTCGAATCTGATCGTGCAAGTCAAGAATAATAAAGTCATGCGCGTGGTGCCGTTGGAAAACGACGACGTCAATGAATGCTGGATTTCCGATAAAGATCGTTTCGCTTACGAAGGCTTGAACAGCGCCGAGCGTTTGACCAAGCCGATGATCAAGCAGGGCGGTCAATGGCAGGAAACTGACTGGCAAACCGCGCTCGAATACGTCGCCCATGGTCTGCGTAACGTCAAGCACGAACACGGTGCCGACGCGATTGCCGCAGTCGCCGCGCCACATGCTACCTTGGAAGAATTGTCCTTGTTGCAGCGCGTCGTGCGCGGTCTCGGTTCAAGCGCCGTCGATTTCCGTCTGCGTCAATCTGATTTTTCTTTGAACCCGCAAGTCACCCCTTGGCTGGGCACCTCGATTGCCGAATTCGCGCAATTGAAAAATGTCTTCGTCATCGGTTCCTTCTTACGCAAAGATCATCCTTTGTTGGCGGCGCGTTTGCGCGCTTCGGTCAAAATGGGCAGCAAGCTCAGCATCCTGCATGCGAGTGACGATGAACTGTTGATCAAATTGGCTAACAAAGCCATCGTCGCACCATCGCAATGGACTGCCTTTTTAGCAGAAGTTGCGGTCGCTGTGGCACAGAAAAAACAAGTGGCGGTTCCGGCCGGTTTTGCAGCGATCACTGCCGGTGCTGTAGCCGACAAAATTGCTGACAGCCTGATCGCCGGTAAAGCCGGTGTCTTCCTCGGCACCACGGCGGCACACCATCCGCAAGCGGCGCAATTACATGCCTTGGCTGAATGGATTGCGAGTCAAACTGAAGCCAGCTTCGGCTACCTCGGTGAAGCAGCGAACAGCGTCGGTGGCTATCTGGCCAACGCCGCCGGTGGCACGGAAGCGGCATTTACTGCGCCGAAAAAGGCCTATCTGGTATTGCATGCCGAACCGACTCTCGACAGCGCTTATCCGCTGCAAGCCAAAGCCGCCTTGGCACAGGCCGAGATGGTGGTAGTGCTGTCGCCGTTCAAGCACGGCATGGATTATGCCGACGTCTTGCTGCCGGTTGCGCCATCGACTGAAACTTCGGGTACCTTCGTCAATTGCGAAGGCCGCGCCCAGAGTTTCCACGGTGTCGTCAAACCGCTCGGTGATACTCGCCCGGCTTGGAAAGTCTTGCGCGTACTCGGTAATTTGCTCGGCTTGGCTGAGTTTGATTTCGATACCTCAGAAGCAGTACGCGACGCCATTTTGGCGCAAGGCGAACTGAGCGCACGCTTGAATAATCGTGCCGGTCTCGCACCGAGTGTGCCGACTGCTGCGGTGGCCGGTCTGGAACGCCTCAGTAATGTGGCGATCTACGCGACCGACGGCGTGGTACGCCGTGCCGAATCTTTGCAGAAAACTGCCGATGCGCGCGCCCCGATCGCCGCCATCAGCAGCGCTTTGGCGACGCAACTTGGTGTGGTCGAAGGCGATATGCTTAAATTCAGTAAAGGTGCGGCGATTTTGCTCAATGTTCATATCGATGCCGGCTTGCCGGATCAGGTTGTCCGACTCGCCGCCGGCCTTGAGCGCAGCGCCAATCTCGACGGTTTGTTCGGTACCATCTCCGTGGAGCGTGCATAATGAGTTTGCTGCTGACGATACAAGACTTCGGTCAACACTTGTTCGGTTACGTTTGGCCGTTGGTTTGGACGCTGGTGAAGATCATTTGCATCACCTTGCCTATCATGGGCTGTGTAGCGTATCTGACTTTATGGGAACGCAAGATGATAGGCTGGATGCACATCCGCCTCGGCCCTAACCGCGTCGGTCCAGCCGGTCTGCTGCAACCTATCGCTGACGCCTTGAAGCTCTTGCTCAAGGAAATCATCGTTCCGGCCAAAGCCAATAAGGTGCTCTTCATTATCGCTCCGGTGATGACCATCATGCCGGCTCTGGCTGCATGGGCGGTGATCCCGTTCGGCCCGGAAACGGTACTGGCGAATGTGAATGCCGGTTTGTTGCTGATCATGGCGATCACTTCCATGGAAGTGTACGGCATCATCATCGCCGGCTGGGCCTCGAACTCGAAATACGCCTTCCTCGGTGCCATGCGCGCCTCGGCACAAATGGTGTCGTATGAAATCGCGATGGGCTTCGTGCTCGTCATCGTGCTGATGGTGTCAGGCAGTTTGAACATGACCGATATCGTCAACTCCCAGACGCATGGCCGCTTCGCCAGCATGGGCCTCAATTTCCTGTCATGGAATTGGTTGCCATTGTTGCCGGTGTTTGTGATCTACGTTATTTCCGGCATCGCTGAAACCAATCGCCATCCATTCGACGTCGTCGAAGGTGAGTCAGAAATTGTCGCCGGTCATATGGTCGAATACTCGGGTATGTCGTTCGCGATGTTTTTCTTGGCCGAATACGCCAATATGATACTGATCTCGGCCATGGCATCCCTGATGTTCCTTGGCGGTTGGGCCGCACCGCTCGACTCGATTGTCTTCAATTGGGTACCAGGCTGGATCTGGCTGGGTATGAAAACCTTTGTGGTGGTATCGCTGTTCATCTGGGCGCGTGCTTCGTTCCCACGCTATCGCTATGACCAGATCATGCGTCTGGGTTGGAAAGTGTTCATCCCGTTGACTTTGGTGTATCTGGTGTTCGTCGCCGCATGGATGCAAACCTCCTGGAATATTTGGAAGTAAGAGGCTAGAAAAATGGAAGCAATCAAGGATTTTTTTGGCAGCCTGATGCTGCGCGAACTGCTCAAGGGGCTGGCTCTGACCGGTCGCTACATGTTTGCCCGCAAAATCACTGTCCAGTTCCCAGAAGAAAAAACACCGCAGTCGCCGCGGTTCCGTGGCTTGCATGCGCTGCGCCGTTACCCGAATGGCGAAGAACGTTGCATCGCCTGTAAATTGTGCGAAGCTGTGTGCCCGGCCATGGCGATCACGATCGAATCCGAGCAGCGCGAAGACGGTAGCCGCCGTACCACGCGCTACGATATCGATCTGACCAAGTGCATTTTCTGCGGCTTTTGCGAAGAGTCTTGCCCGGTCGATTCCATCGTTGAAACCCATGTGCTCGAGTATCATGGTGAGAAACGCGGCGATCTGTACTTCACCAAAGAAATGTTGCTCGCCGTAGGCGATCGTTACGAACCGCAAATCGCTGCAGCCCGTGCTGCTGATGCTGCTTACCGCTAATTGGAACGGTTTCAATATGGAATTTACTAGCGCTTTATTTTATGTGTTCGCCGCGATCCTCGTGCTCGCGGCCACGCAAGTCATTACTGCTCGCAACCCTGTGCATGCCGCCTTGTTTCTGGTGCTGTCATTTTTCAGCGCGGCGGCGATCTGGATGTTGTTGAAGGCAGAATTCCTCGCCATCGTGCTGGTGCTGGTATATGTTGGCGCGGTCATGGTCTTGTTTCTGTTCGTGGTGATGATGCTCGACATTAACCTCGACAAACTGCGCATCGGTTTTTGGAGCAGCTTTCCGCTTGCGGCTACGGTCGGTGTGGTGGTGGTGCTGGAAATGTCGGCGGTGTTGTGGCGTGGTTTCTTGCGTCCTGATAATCGCGTACCGGCCGCTGCCGATACCATTGGGAACACCAAAAACCTCGGTATCGTGATTTTTACGCACTATCAGCTCGCTTTTGAAATCGCCGCTTCGATACTGCTGCTGGCTATCGTTGCAGCCGTCGCCTTGACTTTGCGTCGTCGTAAAGACACCAAGGCCATCGATCCGGCACAGGCTGTCAAAGTGAAGAGCAAAGATCGCGTACGTATCGTCAAGATGCAAGCCGATTCCGATCGCGCGCGTGCTGCCACAACTAAACTGGAAGGCTGATGATGGCTTTGACTCTGACCCATTACCTGATACTCGGCGCGATACTGTTCGCCATCTCCATCGTCGGTATTTTCCTCAACCGCAAAAACATCATCGTTTTGCTGATGGCGATAGAACTGATGTTGTTGGCCGTGAATATCAATTTCATCGCGTTTTCGCATTATCTCGGCGATGCGGCCGGCCAGGTATTCGTATTCTTCATCCTGACGGTGGCAGCGGCTGAATCGGCCATCGGCTTGGCAATTCTGGTGGTCTTGTTCCGTAATCTCGACACCATCAATGTCGAAGATCTGGACGCACTCAAAGGTTAATGCGCGCGCCGGTTTTCGCAAGAGCCGGCGTCATGCGTTCGTGATTTAAGAAGTATCAAGCTCAAGGCATTAAGCTGACAGCATCAAGCTAACAAAAAGGGTCATCATGGCGGGGCAACTTAACCCACAACTATTATTGGCGGTACCTCTGGCGCCACTGGCAGGCTCTGTCATTGCCGGTTTACTGGGCACCAAGTTTTTCGGCAACCTGGTCGGACGTAAAGTCTCGCATACGGCGACGATATTAGGCGTACTCATCGCCTTCATCATTTCCTGCATGACGCTCAGTGACCTGCAGAATGGTGCGCCGGTCTACAACGCCAGCTTGTATCAGTGGATGCAAGTAGCCGGCCTGAAACTCGAAGTCGGCTTTCTGGTCGATAATCTGACCGCGATGATGATGTGTGTCGTCACTTTCGTCTCCTTGATGGTGCATATTTACACTATCGGTTATATGGCCGAAGATGAAGGTTACAACCGCTTCTTCTCGTATATTTCGCTGTTTACGTTCTCGATGCTGATGCTGGTCATGAGCAACAACTTCCTGCAATTGTTTTTCGGCTGGGAAGCGGTTGGTTTGGTCTCGTATTTGCTGATCGGTTTTTGGTATACCAAGCCGACCGCGATTTACGCCAATATGAAAGCTTTCTTGGTTAACCGCGTCGGCGATTTTGGTTTCATCCTCGGCATCGGTTTGATCTTGGCTTATGCCGGTTCGATGGATTACGCGGAAGTATTTGCCAAAAAAGAAGAATTGGCCAAGCTGCTGTTGCCAGGTACTAACTGGATGCTCATTACCGTCGCTTGTATCTGCCTGTTCATCGGTGCGATGGGTAAGTCGGCGCAATTCCCGCTGCACGTCTGGTTGCCTGATTCGATGGAAGGTCCGACCCCGATTTCTGCGCTGATTCATGCCGCCACCATGGTGACGGCAGGTATCTTCATGGTTTCTCGCATGTCGCCGCTGTTTGAATTGTCTGACACTGCCTTGTCGTTCATCTTGGTGATCGGTTCGATCACCGCGCTGTTCATGGGTTTCCTCGGCATCATACAAAACGATATCAAACGCGTCGTCGCCTACTCCACACTCTCGCAACTCGGTTACATGACGGTCGCGCTCGGTGCGTCGGCTTACTCGGTTGCGGTATTCCATTTGATGACCCATGCGTTTTTCAAGGCCTTGCTGTTCTTGGCGGCCGGTTCGGTCATCATCGGTATGCACCATGATCAAGACATCCGCAACATGGGTGGTTTGCGTAAATATATGCCGATCACCTGGATCACTTCTTTGCTCGGTTCGCTGGCACTGATAGGCACGCCGTTTTTCTCGGGTTTCTATTCGAAAGACAGCATCATCGAAGCGGTGCAAGCTTCGCATTTGCCGGGTGCTGGTTTTGCGCAATTCGCCACGCTCGCCGGTGTGTTCGTCACCGCCTTCTATTCGTTCCGTATGTATTTCTTAGTCTTCCATGGCAAAGAAAACTTCGGTCATGCCCATGCCCATGAGGCCAAGCACGATGTCAAGGCCGCCGCTAAGCACGATGCGCACGCCAAACACGATGCCCATGGCCATGATGCGCACGACGATCATGCCGCGCACGATGAACACCACGGTTTGGCACCAGGTCAAAAACCGCATGAATCACCATTCGTGGTGTGGTTCCCGCTGGTGATGCTGGCGATTCCTTCGGTGATCATCGGTTTCTTCGCGATCGAACCGATGTTGTTCGGCAGCTTTTTCACCAATGTCATCGCCGTCAATGAAGCGCATCAAGCGATGGAAGAGTTGAAACACGAATTCCATTCGCCGATCGGTATGGCAATTCATGCCTTGTCCAGTCTGCCGTTTTGGTTGGCAGTGGCAGGTGTGGCCAGTTCGTATTACTTCTACATGGTCAAACCGGCGATACCAACGGCGATCAAGAAGCATGCCGGTGCGATTTACACTTTGCTCGAGAATAAATATTACCTCGATCGTTTCAATGAAATCGTATTTGCCGGCGGTGCTCGCCTGCTTGGCGGTGGTCTTTGGAATATCGGCGACAAAGCCTTGATCGATGGATTCGTCGTCAATGGCAGCGCAAAATTGGTCGGAGCGATTTCACGTGTGATTCGCTTGTTCCAAAGTGGTTATATCTATCACTATGCTTTTGTAATGATTTTGGGCGTGTTGGGGTTCCTTGTGTACTTCATGCCATTCCCGTTTGCTAAATAAGTGACCTCGGCTATAAAAATATAATCATGATGCAGTCAACTTCCTCCTTACTCAGCCTGGCGATTTGGTGTCCGATCGCGTTCGGTATTTTTGTCCTGGCATTCGGCCGCGACAGCCATCCTGGAATAGTGCGCGGCGTGGCCTTGATCGGCTCGCTGGCGAGCTTTCTGGTCACGCTGCCGCTGATCTCCGGTTTCAATAACAGTGCCCATGGCATGCAATTCGTTGAAAAATTCTCGTGGGTAGAGAAATTCAACATTTTTTATGCGCTCGGTATCGACGGTATCTCGCTCTGGCTGATTCCGCTGACGGCGTTTATCACCGTTATCGTCGTCATCGCCGCTTGGGAAGTCGTGGAAAAGCAGGTGGCCCAATACATGGGGGCTTTCCTGATCTTGTCGGGCTTGATGATAGGCGTGTTCTGCGCCACCGATGGCATGCTGTTCTATGTCTTCTTTGAAGCGACACTGATCCCGATGTACATCATCGTCGGCGTCTGGGGTGGTCCGAACCGCGTGTATGCAGCGTTCAAGTTCTTCCTCTACACCTTGCTCGGTTCTTTATTGACCTTGGTAGCGATTATCTATCTCTACATCAAAGCCGGCCATTCTTTCGATATTCTGGCTTGGCATGCTTTGCCTTTGCCGCTGTCGACCCAGATCATGCTGTTCTGCGCTTTCCTCATGGCCTTCGCCGTGAAAGTACCGATGTGGCCAGTGCATACTTGGCTGCCGGATGCCCACGTGGAAGCACCGACCGGTGGTTCAGTCGTCTTGGCCGCCATCATGCTCAAGCTCGGTGCTTACGGTTTCTTGCGCTTCTCTTTGCCGATCGCACCGGACGCCAGCCATTATATGGCCGGCTTCATGATCACGCTCTCGCTGATTGCCGTGATTTACATCGGTCTGGTCGCCTTGGTACAAGCCGACATGAAAAAATTGGTGGCGTATTCATCGATTGCGCACATGGGCTTCGTCACACTCGGTTTCTTCATGTTTAATGACATGTCGGTGCAGGGCGCGATCGTACAAATGATTTCGCATGGTTTCATCTCTGCCGCCATGTTCCTGTGTATCGGTGTCTTGTATGACCGCGTGCACTCACGTCAAATCGTCGACTACGGCGGCGTGGTTAACAGAATGCCGAAATTTGCTGCCTTATTTGTCTTGTTTTCCATGGCTAACTGCGGTTTGCCAGCGACTTCCGGTTTCGTCGGCGAATTCATGGTGATACTCGGTGCGGTACAGTTCAATTTCTGGATCGGTATGCTGGCAGCGACTGCCTTGATTTTAGGCGCAGCGTATTCTTTGTGGATGGTCAAGCGCGTCGTGTTCGGTACCATAACCAACGACCATGTGGCACATCTGAGCGATATCAATAAACGCGAGTTTTTCATGCTCGGCGTGCTGGCAATTGCGGTCATTGCAATGGGTCTGTACCCAGCGCCATTTACCGATGCCATGCAGGTCAGCGTGACTGATCTGTTGAAGCATGTGGCGACTTCCAAGTTACCGCTCTGATAGTAGAACTGAATAATATGAACTTCATACCACTTTATCCTGAAATATTCTTGCTGCTGGCGACTTGCGCAATTCTGCTCATCGATATGTTCTTAGCCGACAGCAAACGTAATCTGACTTACGTGCTCAGCATACTGACGCTGTTCGGATGCGCCGGTTTGACGCTGGCAACAGCCAATACGGAAGGTTCTACTTACGTCAGCAACAGCATGTTCGTCTCCGATCCGATGGCGACCTTGCTCAAACTGTTTTCTTATCTGGCAATCGGCGTCACGCTGGTGTACTCGCGCCAGTATGTGGCCGATCGCGGCATCACCACCGGCAAGCTTGGTGGCGAATTTTATGTGCTGGCATTGTTCTCGCTGCTCGGCCAAATGCTGATGATCTCAGGTAACAACTTCCTCATCATTTACCTCGGCTTGGAAATGATGTCCTTGTCCTTGTATGCCTTGGTGGCGCTGCGTCGTGAACACACGGTCTCGACTGAAGCGGCGATGAAGTATTTCATTCTCGGTGCCTTGGCTTCCGGCTTCATGTTGTACGGTATTTCCATGTTGTACGGTGCCACTGGTTCTTTGGAATTGTCGGAGGTCGCGCGCGTTGCAGCTTCACCGGTTGCGAATAAAACGATTTTGGTGTTCGGTTTGGTGTTCTTGGTCGCTGGTTTGGCGTTCAAGCTCGGTGTCGTGCCTTTCCATATGTGGGTACCGGACGTCTATCAAGGCTCGCCGACCGCTGTTACTCTGCTGCTAGGCAGTGCGCCGAAACTGGCCGCGTTCGCGATTACTTTCCGCTTCTTGGTGGAGGGTTTGTTTTCGCAAGCTTTTGATTGGCAGCAAATGTTGCTGGTGTTGGCGGTCCTGTCTATGGCCGTTGGTAACTTGACTGCGATCGCGCAAACCAATCTCAAACGTATGCTCGCTTACTCGACCATCGCGCAGATGGGTTTCATGCTGCTCGGTTTGGCAACCGGTGTTTCGCAAGGCAATGTCAGCTTGGCAGCCGATGCCTACAGCGCTTCTATGTTTTACAGCATCACCTACGTAATGAGTACCTTGGGTACATTCGGCGTGATCTTATTGTTGTCGCGTGCAGGTTTTGAAGCGGAAAATCTGGATGATTTGAAAGGCTTGAACAAACGCTCGCCATGGTTTGCCTTCGTCATGTTGCTGCTGATGTTCTCGCTGGCAGGGATTCCGCCGCTGATGGGTTTCTACGCAAAATTATCGGTGCTGCAATCAGTGATCGCCGGTGGACAGGTCTGGCTGGCATTGTTCGCCGTGTTGTTCTCGCTCATCGGTACCTTCTATTATCTGCGTGTCGTTAAATTGATGTACTTTGACGACGCCGCCGATACCAGCCCGATCACAGCCAGTGCCGATGTGCGTGTGGTTCTCAGTCTCAATGGTCTGGCAGTGTTGGTACTCGGCTTGATGCCGGGTGGTTTGATGACTGCTTGCATGAACGCCATCGTCAAAACCTTGGCATCGTAAGGATAGTATCGTGGCCAGTTCAGCGTCCGTCATCTTGATCGTGCTGCTGGCCATCTTGGCAGCCAATCTGCCATTTTTCAATCAGCGCTGCTTCGCGCTCGTTGCGGTGCCACGGCTCGGAGCGATCAAGCCATTTTGGCTACGTCTGATCGAGTTGTTTGCCTTGTATTTCGTGCTTGGTGCGCTAGGCTTTGCACTGGAAGCCAGCGCCGGTAACCGCTTCCCTCAGGGCTGGGAATTTTATGCCATCACGCTGTGTTTGTTCGTCGTGTTCGCCTTTCCTGGCTTTGTCTTCCAATATTTGAAACGTCGCCATGCTTGATCAGCCTGATTCTCATTTGCGCGAGCAAAAACTCGATGGCGAACTCGCCTACGACGGTTCTTTTTTACGTGTGCAAAAGGATAGCATCACATTGCCGGATGGCAAAGTGACGACGCGAGAATATATTCGTCATCCGGGGGCCGTGGTGATCGTGCCGCTGTTCGATGATGGTAGTGTTTTGTTGGAACGGCAGTTCCGCTACCCGCTCGATAGGGTATTCATTGAATTTCCTGCCGGGAAGATCGACGCTGGAGAAGACCCGCTGCTGTGCGCCCAACGTGAGCTGCGCGAAGAAACCGGTTATACCGCCAGTACCTGGCGTCATTTGTGCACGATCCATAATGCCATCGCGTATTCTGACGAGCATCTGGAAATCTATCTTGCCCGCGATCTTGTTGCCGGCCCAGCCAGTCTTGACGATGGCGAATTTCTCGATACCTTCACCGCCCGCCCGGAAGAAATCTTGGCTTGGGTGCGCAATGGCCAGATTACCGACGTCAAAACTATCATCGGTGCATTCTGGCTGGAAAAGCTGGTACTGGGCGCTTGGTAGTGCGATAGACGGTTCCCTTGCTTTACCAAGCGCGTTTATCAGCCTTTATCGTGCTTGGCTTGCTTCCAGCTCTCTATAAAAACGCGCGAGAACGAAACGATCACAGAGCGTTCCTACGATCTGCGCGCACTCACCTGCCAATTCGCGGCTGATGAAGGCGTTGTCGTATAGTTTCTCCAGCTCGGCAGCAAGTGTCATGCTCGATTCCTGCGTGAACGCTTTCAAAGGGCCGTCGGCTATCCAGTTCGCCATATTCTGCAATTGCGCAGTCAACACCGTCACGCAATTTTGTTCATCGATGCGTAATGTGCTTGAGGCGGGGTCGTCGCAGTAGTCTAAAATTGCTTGCAAGTTTTGTCTGAATGCGTGATTTAGCATCGGCAATGACAATTGCGCGGCAAAGCGCTGTGCTGCCGCTCTTTGGGTTTTTGTCATAGTCGAAGCGCTGGTGTTGCTGCGCATAGAAGGCAGAAATGCAGAGCGGGTCGACTTGGCATGAAACACTTGCAGTTGCATGTCGTCCGTCATGCGCACCCGAATTGAGCGCTTGTCTGACTCGGCTAGCCTACGGCTAGCCGGTTCCAGAGTATTTCTGACGCAACGAACTGCTCGGGCCAAACCGGACATGCTAACACGCAGACTCGCTGCAAGGCTTGCGCCAGCACGGCTAAGTGGCTTACTACAATCACTGGAAATAGTTGGCATGCTTAATTTCTTTTGGTGGTTTATTAAAATACAGCACGCCGAGCGATTCCCGCTAAAGGGCGGCTGTCGTAAAATACTTTTCAGTCTGCATCGCTACCCTAACCGCGCTTCCTCAGGGATAATGCCGCTGACTAAAAAGCTGATTGTTATCTGCCAACTGCTTCATGTACTGTTCGGCCCGGGCTAATTGAGACGCGACTACAAAACAGGCTTTGAGCCTGCCGATCTCCTTGAGACAGCTCGTGGCCAACTCTTGGCTGATAATGCCGTCGCTGCTGACTGTCATCCGCTCGGTTTTGAGCTTGGCGATGCTGACCTCAGTTTCTGTTCTGTAGTATCCATCGGGCAGCCAGTTGAAAAGATTCTGCAGCTCATGCACGATGTCGCTCGGGTACTTGGCCTCATCGTTGCTGATGGGCTTGTCAGCGTTGCGCTCGGTGTACAGTTTGATGGCGTCGAGCCGCTTGGTCAAATTGTCCTCCACAGAGGGGGTAACGAGTTGCATTGCAAATTCTTTGGCGGCGTCACGCTGACGGCTCGCTTCCGCCCCTAGTGTGGCACCTTCCCCGCGCATCGCCGGTAGAAATCTTGGATCGGGCTGCGATTCGAGAGAGTGGCGCATTACTGCAACTGCCAGAGCTTCATCTTGGGCTTGATTTGTTAGCTGCTCAAGGGTGAGATGAGCGGCAGGTAATTCTTCCTGGCTATTGCGGGCACAACAAAAAGCGCGTGCCAGACAGGACGCAGCGCGGTGCAGGCCGGATACCAAGGGCTGGCAAGCATTGCTAAGGGGGCTGGGGCAACAGGCAGAGAGAGCTGGCATGGTGTACTCTTTTCAAGTGGGGAGTGGCAGGGACGTATCAAATTCCGACGAGGGTATTTCTATCCTGTTTGATTATGCGATCTTTCTCAAAACCAATCCTCAGATCGCTAATCGACCGCAGGCAGTCTTGGGCCGTTTCTTGGCTGATGATGCCGTTTCTAGCTACTTTCATCAGCTTGGATCTGAGTTCGGCGTTGCAGCGCTGGGTGTTTGTTTTCAGTTGGCCATCGGGTAGCCAATTTGCGAGATTCTGCAAGTCACGCACGATGCTGTTGAGATGCTTGACCTGATTGCCGCGTCTACAATGGGGTGTACGGCTCTGAGCGTAAGAACGGATATCGTCGAGGCGGTGGTTCAAATTGTGTGGGCTACTGAGCAAAGACATTTGCATGAAAAATGCCGTGGCGGACTTGCGCTGATCGATCGCTTTCGTCGCCAGTTTCGTTCCTTCTCCGCGCATCACCGGCAGGTATGTCGGATCGATCTCTTCCGTAGCTATGGCGTTATCTATGTGTTTCTCCACGTTGACAGACGAAGCAGCTGGTACTTCGGGACTATTGCGGGCACAACAAAAAGCGCGCGCCAAACAGGAGGCGGCACGGCGCAGGCCAGAGCCGAGCGCCGCGCAAGCGCTGCTAAGAGGACTGGGACAGCAGGCAGAGATGGCGGGCACGGTAAACTCCTTTCCGAGTATGCTTGGACGGTTATTAGCGCATTCAATTCTTGTTCGCATCATAGCTGCGGCATAGTGAAAAAACATGCAAGAAATCGCCATCAAGCGCTCTTGGATCGGTGTAGTTTTTGTGCGCTTCTCTATACTTGTGTCTCCAAGGACAGCCTTTTTTTGCCGGAGAGGATGTCAATGTCTGGACCTTGCTGAGGACGCTGCCGCTGATGCCGCTTGGCGCAGAGGCCGTGGCAGGCAGGCGTGCGAGGCAGAGGAGAGCAAGCAGGATACCAGGTCGACAAGGTGAGTACGCCGATGAGTTTGCTCGTAGCGGCATGCCGATGAAACGACGCAGTGCAGTCGAAAGCAGCGCTTTGTGGCCAAACCACGGGCCCTTGCAAAGAAATAAACATATCAAACCGGCCTGAAATTTGCCATTGCCATCGTCAGTTTCCCTGAGCGTGCGTCTGACTTGCACCCCGCAATGTGAAACGGGCCCGGTTGTTGCTCAACCGGGCCCGTTTCACTGTGTTCTTCGGTGCTACTTACATATTCGGATAATTCGGTCCGCCGCCACCTTCCGGGGTCACCCAGACGATGTTTTGGCTAGGATCTTTGATATCACAGGTTTTGCAATGTACGCAGTTTTGTGCATTGATTTGCAATCTATCTTGGCCATCCTCGGTTTTCATGTACTCGTACACGCCGGCTGGGCAATAACGCGCTTCCGGTCCGGCATAGCGCGCCAAATTCAGGTTGACCGGCACGCTGCTGTCTTTGAGGGTCAGATGAATCGGCTGATCTTCAGCATGATTGGTGTTGGAAATGAAGACCGATGACAAGCGATCGAAGCTGATTTTCCCATCGGGCTTAGGGTAAACGATCGGTGTGAATTCGGCGGCCGGGCGCAGGCATTCGTGGTCGGCGTGGGTGTGATGCAGTGTCCAGGGCGCCTTGCCACCTAACAGCAGTTGATCGATGCCGACCATCACAGCACCGAGGTAGAGGCCTTTGCTCATCCACGGTTTGAAGTTGCGTGCTTTGTGCAATTCTTCATGCAGCCACGAGGCTTCAAAGGCTGTGCTGTAAGCGGTCACTTCATCGTAGCTGCGGTTTGCAGCAAGGGCATCGAACACGGCCTCAGCTGCCAGCATACCGGTTTTGATCGCCGCATGACTGCCTTTGATGCGGCTGACATTGAGGAAGCCGGCTTCGCAACCGATCAGGGCACCGCCCGGGAAGCTCAATTTCGGTAGCGATTGCAGACCGCCGGCGGTAATTGCGCGGGCACCGTAGGCGATCCGTTTACCACCTTCGAGGAAATGTTTGATTTCCGGGTGCGTTTTGTAGCGTTGAAATTCTTCATACGGTGACAAATACGGATTGTCATACGCCAAGCCGACCACATAACCGACTGCGACCTGGTTGTTTTCAAGATGGTAAAGGAAAGAGCCACCATACACATCGCTGGGTAAGGGCCACCCGGCCGAATGGATGACCAGACCCGGTTGGTGTTTGGCCGGATCGATTTCCCACAGCTCTTTGATGCCGATGCCGTAGGTTTGCGGATCCTTGCCTTTGCTTAAGTCATATTTAGCGATCAGTTGCTTGCCGAGGTGACCGCGGGCGCCTTCGGCGAACAGCGTGTATTTGGCATGCAATTCCATGCCGAGTTGGAAGGCCGGTCCGGCTTCGCCGGCGCGATTGACACCCATATTGCCGGTGGCGACGCCCTTGACGGCACCATCTTCAGTATAGAGAATTTCGGCAGCGGCAAAACCGGGGAAAATTTCCACGCCCAGCGCTTCGGCTTGCTGACCTAACCAGCGTACGACATTGGCCAGCGAAATGACATAGTTACCATGATTTTGAAAACAGCCGGGCAACATCCAGTTCGGTGTCTTGTGTGCCTTGGTTTCGGTCAAGAACAAAAAACGGTCTTCGCTGACCGGGGTGTTGAGCGGCGCACCGCGTTCTTTCCAATCGGGAAATAATTCAGTGATCGCTTGCGGATCCATTACCGCACCCGACAAAATATGGGCACCGAGTTCGCCGCCTTTTTCTAATACGCAGACCGACAGCTCGGCACCCTTGGCCGCGGCCAACTGTTTGAGTTTGATCGCTGCCGACAAACCGGCCGGACCGCCGCCAACGACGACGACATCGTATTCCATCGCATCGCGCGGACCATACTGCTCAAGAAGGGTTAAGGACATGGCTGTAATCGCTTTCTGAAAATATTTTCGAACGAACGTGCTAAATTATGTAGAGCATGGTAGCTGCTGCAATCTTATTGCGCAAGTTTCCGATTAGATGAAGCTTACCAACAGGCTCTATCGAGAGAGAATCGCGATTATCGCAGACGCTCGTTGGCTATGCACCACATTCTGTGCGTTTTGCAAGATTTTGCCGCCGATTTCACCTAACGCCGACCGACTGCTGGCGATAGAATATTGAGACCCGCTATGCTAGTAGTAAATAACTATGTCATCATAGCGAATCAGATGAATCTGATCGTTTCAAACTTTTTGCGGAGCTACTGATGGGCATAGAAGTCAATTTTGAAGGAAAAATCGCGTTGATTACCGGCGCATCCAGCGGTCTTGGCGCACGCTTTGCAAAAGTGTTGGCGCAGGCTGGTGCGCAAGTGGTGTTGGCTTCACGCCGCATCGATCGGCTCAAAGAATTGCGTGCCGAGATCGAAGCTGACGGTGGTGCCGCTCATGTGGTGGCGCTCGATGTGACCGATTATGCCAGCATCAAATCAGCGATCGCGCATGCAGAAACCGAGGCCGGACCGATCGATATCTTGATCAATAACTCCGGGGTATCGACTACCCAGCGGCTGGTCGATGTGACGCCGGACGATTATGCTTATGTAATGGATACGAATCAACGTGGCGCTTTTTTTGTCGCCCAAGAAGCGGCCAAGCGCATGATTGCGCGCCACAAGGGGGATCCCCGCAAAGAACATAGGATTATCAACATCGCTTCGGTGGCTGGTTTGCGGGTGTTGCCACAGATAGGTATTTATTGCATGAGCAAGGCTGCTGTGGTTCACATGACCAAGGCGATGGCGGTCGAATGGGGTAAATACGGTATTAATGTCAATGCAATTTGTCCCGGCTATATTTCGACGGAAATCAATTCCGAATATTTCGACACCGAACAAGGGCAGAAGTTGATCGAGATGCTGCCACGCAAGCGAGTCGGCACGCCGGAAGATTTGGACGGGCTCTTGCTGTTGCTGGCCGCTGAAGAGTCGCGTTTCCTCAATGGTGCGATCATGACCGCAGATGACGGGATGAGTGTGCAGTGATGGAGATGGCATCGGCTGAAAAAAAATTGGTCTACACCGTCACCATTCCTATCCGGTGGGGTGATATGGACGCCATGGGACACGTTAACAATACCGTGTATTTTCAGTACATGGAGCAAGCGCGTATCGAATGGTTGACGGTGATGGGTTGCTTGCCTGATGCGAATGGGAATGGCCCGGTGATCGTCAATGCCCGTTGCACCTTCAAGAAACCGTTGAAATATCCGGGCCAGGTCGAGGTATGCACGTATATTTCAGAATTGGGACGCAGCAGTTTTGAAACCGTACAGGAAATGCGTTCGGTTGACGATGGCTATGCGCTTTATGCCGAGGGGGGGGCCAAGGTGGTGTGGGTTGACCATCTCAGCGAGAAATCGGTGGTGTTGCCTGAAGTAATTAAACAGAAATTCAATGAATTCAAAGCGCTCGCCAAGCGCCGCCGTACCGCGGCTTGAGTCATTGTCAGAGGAAGATTCAGAGCGAGCCCAGCAGTTTGTGCACCAGCTCGCTCGAGGTGGCGGCGGAAAACTTTCTCATCAGTTTGGCACGATGCATTTCCACCGTGCGCGGGCTCAGAGCAATTTGTCGGGCGATCAGCTTGCTGGTTTTTCCTTCGACCAGCAAGGCGGCGATTTCACGTTCACGCGGCGTCAATTCAGCACTGACTTGACGTTTCGCGCTCAAATCTTCGAAGGTCCAGATGCCGGCCGCATGCGGATCGTGCTTATCGAGACCACGGCCGGAAACATGGCACCAAAATAATTCTTCGTTGGCGCGTTTCATGATGCGCTCATCTGAGTAATAGCCGCGCGCATTCATGATCGGTGTGATACGGGCACCGGTACGTTCGAATTCGGTCGTGCTAGGATATAAGACTTGAAATGAAGCACCGAGTAAAGTCGTTTGCGCGTAACCGAACATCTTGCTCAGTTCATCGTTACAGGCCAGAATGATGCGATTTTCGGATACGCATAATCCGACCGGTGCCTGTTGAAAAATACTGGCAAAATCGATGGCAGGCATGGTGCGCATAGTGTTTCGGATAGGATCAGGTAGTTTTACGGTATTGCGCAGTATAGCGCAGCATCCTATGCTAAGGCGGCAAGTATTAATCAATTCCTCCATGCACGCAACGACCTGGTGTGCGGGCAAGGAATGGAACACCTTTTTTAAAATACCAAGGAGACAGCGATGAATAAAGTTTATGCCGACGCCGGGGCCGCTTTGGCCGATATCGTCGCCGATGGTCAGACGATTGCCGTTGGCGGCTTCGGTTTGTGCGGTATCCCGGAAGCCTTGATCGCCGCCTTGCGCGATAGCGGTGTGCAACAATTGACAGCGATTTCGAACAATGCTGGCGTCGATGGTTTCGGCCTCGGTCAGTTACTCACTACGCGTCAGATAAAAAAAATGATTGCCTCCTATGTAGGCGAAAACAAAGAGTTCGAGCGCCAGTACTTGGCCGGTGAACTCGAACTCGAATTCACCCCACAAGGCACGCTGGCAGAAAAACTGCGCGCCGGTGGGGCCGGTATTCCTGCTTTCTTTACCAAGACCGGCGTCGGCACCATCGTTGCCGATGGTAAGGAACTGCGCGAATTCGATGGTCATACCTATGTCATGGAGCGCGCGTTGGTGGCCGACGTGTCACTGGTCAAAGCGTGGAAGGCCGATAAGGCCGGTAATTTGGTGTATAGAAAAACTGCACGTAATTTCAATCCGAATGTCGCCATGGCCGGCAAAATCACCGTCGCCGAAGTCGAAGTGTTGGTGGAAATCGGTGAAATCGATCCCGATGACGTGCACACGCCGGGTATTTTCGTGCAGCGCATCGTCGTCAATGCCGCGCCGGAAAAACGTATCGAACAACGCACTGTGCGCGTCGCGCAATAAACCGGGAGAAGAAAATGGCATGGAATCGCGATGAAATGGCTGCGCGTGCGGCACTCGAATTACAAGATGGTTTTTACGTGAACCTCGGCATAGGTTTGCCGACCTTGGTAGCTAACCATGTACCGTCCGGTATTGAAGTCTGGTTGCAGTCGGAAAATGGTTTGCTCGGCATTGGCCCGTTTCCTACTGAAGCTGAAGTCGATGCCGATTTGATTAATGCCGGCAAACAAACGGTGACAACTTTACCTGGCTCGTCCATCTTCAGTTCGGCCGATTCTTTCGCGATGATACGCGGCGGAAAAATCAATCTGGCCATCCTCGGTGCCATGCAAGTCAGTGAGCACGGTGACTTGGCGAATTGGATGATACCGGGGAAGATGGTCAAGGGCATGGGCGGTGCGATGGATCTGGTCGCCGGCGTCGGGCGTGTGGTGGTGCTCATGGAGCATGTCGCCAAGGGCGATGCGCATAAAATTCTCAAGAACTGTAATTTGCCACTGACCGGTGTAGCCGTAGTCAACCGCATCATCACCGACCTTGGTGTCATCGATGTAACTGCGCAAGGCTTGAAATTGCTGGAACTGGCCCCCGGTGTGAGCGTGGCAGAAATCGTGGCGAAAACTGAAGCGACGCTTGATGTGACAGCGTTTGCCTGATAGCTACTGTGCTTGACCCAGGCACGGGGAGAATTTTCCCCCGTGCCGGCAGGCAAACCGCTTGGATTAAATCCGCGCTCCCTTAACTGTGGGAGGGTTCATCAAAAATCTGACTAGGGTTTGAAACCCCGGCCTTCAGAGGCTGTCGCAAAAGGGTTTTCAGTCGGTATCATTACGCCAACTGGCCGACATGTCATTCCCCCGTGCTCTCGCCTCGTCATTCCTGCGTAGGCAGGAATCGAGTGGCACCTCAGTGCCTTCAGGGTGGGAACGTCGATCAAGGACACTTTTTTTCTGTGAAATGAACACGTTCGAGCGACGAAGGCGCGACGCGATGGGAGTGGGTACAAACCCCTCCCAGAGTCTTTTCCATCGTCGCTTGCGACGATCCATTAAGTTATTTTTTTAATATTGCAACATAAGATCTTTGTAAAATGAACAGGTTGAACGGAATAGGTATTTCCGTCTTGTCCTCAACTTAATTGGAATTTCAGAAAGTGCTGACCGTCGTAATCTACCGAGCCAGCGGGATGAAATCCAAACCGTTGCAGTGCCTTTGTTTTGGTTCGACTCGGCGGCAGCAAGATAGTGACAATATCAATATGGAGTTCTGCACGGCGCTGTAGTAATGTTCGCAGCACCGCGCCGCCGTGGCCCCAAAATTTCGGTAACAGAACCAGCGCCAAATCGGCTACGCCAGCTTCTTTTTGAAAACCACCCCAGCCGGCAAACACCTTGTCGATGCGGATCGCCCATGGTCCGTATGCGTGCTCCTGCCATTGCCTATCTTTCTCTGCCACCCATCCGGCGGCAGTGACTTCGTTCCAGACGCCGGCTGCCAGCGGCATGTGACGCTTGAGTGCAGGGTGATTGAGTAGGACCAACCAGTCTGTAGTGGCAATATCGGCGAATTTGTGGAAACTGTACATGATGGGACAGACTGCTAGCTGTGAACAGACCTTTAGCCTATCGATACATTTCGCTTAATTCAATATGATAAGTACGAAATCGAACCCTTCCTGACTACGCCGCGCTGCCTTCACTGCTTCGTGCCAGCATAAAATCACCTACCAATTAATCATGTATTGACAGAAACTCTGTGTCTTTCGGCTTTCCCTCGTTAGAATAGCGTTTGGGAAGCATGGATTTCATCTGCGCTTCCCACGCGGCGTGATCCCACGCCTTTGCGCACACATACACCAGGATGCCACCATGCAGGTCACGCGAAAAACCCTACAGTGCCTCTCTCCCAGCGGCTTGCACAGTATTTCTTACAAGGAGTGGGGGGCACCGGACAATGCGCGTGTGCTGGTGTGCGTGCATGGGCTCACCCGGGTTGCCGATGATTTTGATGCGCTCGCGGCTGACTTATGTCGACACTACCGGGTGATTTGTCCTGATATAGTCGGGCGTGGTCACTCCGGACGCTTGCGTAATCCGCTGCATTACCAGTTGCCGCAATATGTCAGCGATATGGTCAGTCTGCTGGCGCGTGCGCAGGCCGATAGCATCGATTGGGTTGGCACCTCGATGGGCGGCTTGATCGGCATCGGTTTGGCTGCACTCGAAGGTAACCCTATCGGCAAGCTGGTACTCAATGATGTAGGTCCGAATTTAAATCCGACGGCACTGGCGCGCATTGCCGATTATGTCGGCCAAGATGTGCGCTTTGATAGTTATGCCGAAGCGAGTAAGTATATCCGGGCTATTTCGGCTTCGTTCGGCCCACACAGCGAGGCGCAGTGGGATAAGCTGGCACGCGATGTGTTGCGCCAGAACAGCGAAGGGCAGTGGGTGCGGCATTATGATTTGGCTTTGGCGCAGGCGTTTGCGGCCACCACGCCGGAGATGGTGGCGGCCGGTCAGGCCATGTTGTGGGCCGCCTATGATGCCATACGTAGTCAGACTTTCGTATTGCGCGGTGCTGAATCGGATTTGCTCAGCGCCGCCACTGCCGCAGAAATGACGCAGCGCGGCCCGCGCGCGCAGTTGTTGGAGTTGGCCGGGGTAGGTCATGCCCCGACCTTGGTCGATCCAGTCCAGATCGCCGCCGTGCGTGAGTTTTTATTGAGCTGATTTGAAGAATGGATAAAACAATGGAACTGCAACGATTACACGTCGGCGCACGTTTGTCGGAAACGGCGATATTTAATGGTGTGGTGTATTTGGCTGGACAAGTGCCGGACGACGCCAGTGAAGATATCAGCGGACAGACGCGCCAAGTGTTGGCACATGTCGAACGTTTGCTGCTCGAAGCAGGCAGCGATAAATCACGCATCTTGACGTGCCAAATTTTTTTACGCGAGATCAGTCATATTACGGCGATGAATGCGGTGTGGGATGCCTGGGTTGTGCCCGGTGCGACGCCACCGCGCGCCACGGTCGAAGCCCGTATGGCCGATCCCGATTGGCTCATAGAAATCATTGTCAGCGCAGCGCAACACTAAAGAATTGATTCGTATGGTCTCAAGCTCAGCAGCAGAATCACAGTTATCAGAAGGCTTGTCGGACGCAGACAGCGTACGCTTGTTGGCAGCCTTGGAATTTGTCACGCCGCATTATGCCGACCTGGCGGTGGTCACCGGCCAAGATGCCATGCAATTCGTACAGGGTGTGACGGCGACCTTAGCGATGCTGCGTACCGATGTCGATACGCGCATCGCCGCCTTATTATTTGAGTTGCCGCAGTTATGCCCGACCGTCGCCTTGCAGATTGAAGCACGCTTCGGTAAGGAAATCGCTACCCTCGTCAGCGGTATACGGCGGTTGATGAAGTTGCGTGAGGCGGCGCTCAGTCGGCCGATGCCAAGCGAGCTGGGGCGCAGCAAAGATGCCGCCGAAAAAGCTGCAGTGCAAATGGAAACGCTGCGCAAGATGGTGCTGGCGATGGCCACCGATATGCGCGTGGTGTTGGTGCGCTTGGCTTCACGGGTAACGACCTTGCGCTATTTCGCCGACTGTAAACGTGACGATGACGAGACCCGTCAATATGCCAGTGAAACCATGGATTTGTACGCGCCTTTGGCCAATCGCCTCGGGGTGTGGCAGCTGAAATGGGAACTGGAAGATTTATCGTTTCGCTTTCTCGAGCCGCTGCAGTACAAGCGCATTGCCAAGATGTTGGAAGAGAAACGTGTCGAGCGCGAAAGTTTTGTCGTTAATGCGATTGCGCGACTCAATCGGGAATTGCTGGCCGCCGAGGTGAAAGCCGAGGTCAGTGGTCGGCCCAAGCATATCTACAGCATCTGGAAAAAGATGAAGGGCAAGACCATCGATTTCGATGAACTCTATGATGTGCGAGCCTTTCGCGTGATCGTCGACGATATCAAGGATTGCTATACCGTGCTTGGGATTGTGCATAATGCCTGGGCACCGATTCCCAAAGAATTCGATGATTACATCTCGCGACCGAAAGCTAATGGCTACAAGTCTTTGCATACGGTGGTGGTAGTCGAAGATGGGCGACCGCTGGAGGTGCAGATACGCACGCGTGAAATGCATCAGTTCGCCGAATACGGCGTGGCGGCCCATTGGCGCTACAAAGAAAATGGCGGATCGAATTTTGTGGCGCAGGAATACGATGGGAAAATCGCTTGGTTGCGCCAGTTGCTGGCGTGGAAAAGCGATATTACCGATGCCGTGGTGGAGCATGAAGAAGTGCAGCGTGAGTGGGTGGAAAAGCTCAAGGCTGCCAGCCTCGATGATAGGATTTATGTGCTCACGCCGCAGGCGCGCGTGATCGAATTACCGAATCAGGCGACGCCGGTCGATTTCGCTTACCAGTTGCATACCGATGTAGGACATCGCTGCCGCGGTGCGCGCGTCGACAGCGTGATGGTGCCGCTCAATACCCGTCTGCAGAATGGCCAGACGGTGGAAATCATCACGCTTAAAATCGGTTCGCCGCAGACTGGTCCCTCGCGCGACTGGCTCAATCCCGAGTATTCAGCCAGCACCCGCACGCGTACCAAAATCCGCGCCTGGTTCAATGCTATTGATCAGCAGGAAACCTTGGCTGCCGGACGCGCGCAAGTTGAAAAAACTTTGCAGCGCGAAGGGAAAACTGCGGTTAATTTGGAAGAGTTGGCGCGCAAACTGGGTTTTGCCGCACTCGACGAATTGTTTCTCTCGGTGGGGAAAGAAGAATTCAGTCTGCGTCAAATCGAGGCGGCAGTACGCGACCACGCGGCGGTGGAGGAGGACCAAGAGTTAATCATCACCAACAAGAGCCGCGCTTCGAGTGTCACCCAGGGTGCCAAGTCTGGTGTGCTGGTGGTTGGTACCGACGGCTTGATGACGCAGTTGGCACGTTGCTGTAAGCCGGCACCGCCCGATGGCATCGTCGGCTTCGTCACGCGCGGGAAAGGAGTCTCCATCCATAGGCTGAGTTGCAAAAATTTCGCCGAGATGCGCAATAAAGCGCCGGAGCGGGTGATCCAGACCACTTGGGGTGGCGGCGGCAAGGATACTGTATATCCGGTCGATATCTTTGTCATGGCGCAGGATAGACAGGGTTTGTTGCGCGATATTTCTGAAGTGTTTTCGCGCGAAAAAATCAATGTTATCGGCGTCAATACGCAAAGTGCCAAAGGTTTTGCGCGCATGTCGTTTACGGTAGAGATCGGTGGCACGACGCAGTTGCAAAAGGCTTTGACGATCATTCATGAGGTTGGCGGGGTGGTCGAGGTGCGACGTCAGTAGGGCGGCGTGGATTAAAAAATTACTGCGGGGGCTAGTAATTCTTGCTGGGCTTCTGCTATACTTCTGTTTCTTCGCAGGCGGCATGGCTGAATTGTAAAAAATAAAGCTGCGCAGTTTTTGCAAGTACATGGGCGGTTAGTTCAGCTGGTTAGAATACTTGGTCGACATCCAAGGGGTCGCAGATTCGAATTCTGCACCGCCCACCAGAATTTATGTGTAAAGTGCACGGTAGATAATTCACCGTGACCATTTTAGATAAGAGCGAGAAAGGCATCCTGGTTATGACACCGCGAACTACCACGCAACTGGTTAGCAAGCGACTCTAGTCGAGGATCTTTTTCGTCATCAAATTAAAGAAAAAGCACGGCTATAGCCGTGCTTTTTTTTCGTCTGCATTTTTTAATTCAATTTTTAATACAATTTTCGGCAAATCTGCTGCTTTGGAGAGTGATATGGTCTCAGTAAAACTTCCTGATGGTTCGCAACGACAATTCGATGCGCCGGTCACGGTGGCGCAGGTTGCGGCGAGCATTGGTGCCGGTTTGGCCAAGGCCGCCTTGGCCGGTCGTGTCGATGGCAAGTTGGTCGATACCTCGTATCTGATCGGGACCGATGTCGCGCTGGCCATCGTCACCGATAAAGATGCCGATGGTTTGGAAGTGATTCGTCACTCGACCGCGCATTTGCTGGCCTATGCAGTCAAATCCTTGTTTCCAGAGGCGCAGGTAACCATCGGTCCGGTGATTGAAAACGGTTTTTACTACGATTTTTCGTACAAGCGCCCGTTTACGCCGGAAGATTTGCTGGCGATAGAAAAGAAAATGCTCGAGCTGGCCAAGAAGGATGAGCCGATTACGCGTCAAGTCTTGGCGCGTGATGAGGCGGTCGCTTACTTCACTGGCATTGGTGAGGCGTATAAGGCTGAAATCATCGCCTCGATTCCGGCTGATCAAGATGTGTCGCTGTACTCGGAAGGCAGTTTCACCGATCTGTGTCGTGGCCCGCACGTCCCTTCGACCGGTAAGCTGAAAGTCTTCAAGCTCATGAAGTTGGCCGGTGCTTACTGGCGTGGCGATTCGAAGAATGAAATGCTGCAGCGTATCTATGGCACGGCGTTTGCCAAAAAAGAAGATCAAGAAGCCTACCTGCATATGCTGGAAGAAGCAGAGAAACGCGATCATCGCAAGCTCGCCAAGCAGCTCGATTTGTTCCATTTCCAAGATGAGGCGCCGGGTCTGGTGTTCTGGCACGCCAAGGGTTGGACTATTTGGCAACAGGTTGAACAATACATGCGCAAGGTGTATCAGGACTGCGGCTACCAAGAAGTGAAGGGTCCGCAGATTCTCGATGTCAGTCTGTGGGAAAAAACCGGCCATTGGCAGAATTACCGCGAGGGAATGTTTACGACTGAGTCGGAAAACCGCCACTATGCCTTGAAGCCGATGAATTGCCCCGGCCACATACAGATTTTCAATTCGGATATGCGCAGTTACCGTGAATTGCCACTGCGTTTCGGTGAATTCGGTCAGTGTCATCGCAATGAACCATCCGGTGCTTTGCACGGCATTATGCGTGTGCGCGGCTTTACCCAAGATGATGGTCATATCTTCTGTACCGAAGAGCAAATTCTTGATGAAGTGGTGGCATTTCACTCGCAGGCGATGCAGGTGTATAAAGATTTTGATTTTAAGAATATTTTTGTCAAGCTGGCGCTGCGCCCTGAAAATCGTATCGGTTCCGATGAGACTTGGGATCGCGCCGAGGCGACTTTGCGTGCGGCACTCACGCAGTGTGGCGTGAGTTGGGAAGAGTTGCCGGGCGAAGGGGCGTTTTACGGCCCGAAGATCGAATACCATCTCAAAGATAGTCTCGGTCGTCCATGGCAAGTCGGTACCATGCAGGTCGATTTCTTCATGCCTACCCGCTTGGAAGCAGAATATGTTTCCGATGATAATTCACGCCAGACACCGATCATGTTGCATCGGGCGATAGTCGGCTCGATGGAACGTTTTATCGGCATCTTGATTGAAAATCATGCTGGTGCCATGCCTTTGTGGTTGGCTCCGATGCAGGTATCGGTCTTGAATATCTCTGAATCACAGTCTGAATATAGCCGTTCTGTTGCGGAAATCCTAAAGAAACAAGGGTTTAGAGTAAATACCGATTTGCGTAATGAGAAGATTACCTATAAAATACGCGAGCATTCTCTTCAGAAATTACCTTACATCCTCGTGATTGGTGATAAAGAGCGGGATGCCAACACAGTCGCTGTGCGTACGCGTGGCAATCTGGATCTCGGGGTGATGCCTCTGGATGCCTTCATCGCTCGTCTGAAAGACGAGATCGCTGCCAAGGTTTAACAGATGAGTCGGCAATATTGCTTTTATGCAATATAGCATGGTCAAGATTTTATTTTTTAAAGGAAACTGCAATAGCTACCGAAAGAACACATCGTATCAACGGAGAAGTCACCGCACCTGAAGTGCGTTTGTCTGGTGTTGATAATGAGCCATTGGGTATCGTCAAATTGGCCGAAGCTTTCCGCCTGGCCGAAGAGGCTAATGTGGATTTGGTGGAGATTGCACCAACTGCGCAACCGCCTGTTTGTCGTATAATGGATTACGGCAAGTTTAAATATCAAGAGCAAAAGAAAGCTCATGAAGCCAAACTGAAGCAGAAAATTGTTTTGGTGAAAGAGGTGAAGTTCCGCCCTGGTACTGATGACGGCGATTACAACATCAAAGTCCGTAATCTGATCAAGTTTCTCGATGAGGGCGATAAAACCAAAATCACTCTGCGTTTCCGCGGACGTGAAATGGCTCATCAAGAAATCGGTATGCGTGTGCTTGAGCGTCTGAAGGTTGATCTTGATGCTTACGGTCAAGTTGAGCAGTTTCCGAAGATGGAAGGTCGTCAGATGGTCATGATTCTGGCACCGAAGAAAAAGAAATAAGTTGTACCTGATTTTGTGCTGCCGGTTTGCCGGTGGTGCGATCGAGCGGCGCTTGCGCCGCTCACAATAAGTGAGAAGTAGGCATCCAAGAGCAGCGTGCTTTGCTGCCACCTACCATCATATATAAGTGGAACTGTCGCAAGACAGATATGCTATGCCAAAAATGAAGACCAAAAGCAGTGCGAAAAAACGTTTTCGCGTGCGCCCGGGTGGTACTGTTAAACGCGGTCAAGCTTTCAAACGTCATATCTTGACTAAGAAAACAACCAAAAACAAACGTCAGTTGCGCGGTTCCGTGGGTGTTCATGACACCAACATGGTATCGGTCATGCGCATGATGCCTACAGCTTAACCTCATACTCATTATTTAAGGAGTTACTATGCCTAGAGTAAAACGTGGGGTTACTGCTCGTGCCCGTCATAAAAAAGTTCTTGACCTTGCCAAAGGTTACCGCGGTCGTCGCAGTAAGGTTTACCGTGTTGCCAAGCAAGCAGTTATGCGCGCTGGTCAATACGCTTACCGTGATCGTCGCAACAAGAAACGTGTATTCCGCGCATTGTGGATCACACGTATCAACGCCGCATCGCGTCAGCATGGTTTGACTTACAGCGTGTTCATGAATGGCTTGAAAAAAGCTTCGATCGAACTCGACCGTAAAGTCCTGGCTGACATGGCAGTGATGGACAAACCGGCTTTCGCCGCGATTGTCAATCAAGTCAAAGCAACATTGGCTGCGTGAAGTAATCGTTAGTCGTATGCATGGCGCGCTGCGCCGTGCATCTATCAGGCGGGGCAGAGGTTGATTCCTATGCCCCGTTTTGTTTTGAGCTCATTATTTCAGCTTCAGAGTAAGCGGGACCAACGCATGAACCCTTTAGATCAAATCGTCAGCCAAGCCAGCTCTGATTTTCTCGCCGCAACGGATGCCGCTGCGCTGGAAAATGCGAAAGCCTTATATCTGGGCAAGAGTGGCCAGATCACACAACAAATGAAAAGTCTGGGCAGTTTCAGCCAAGACGAACGCAAGATTCAGGGCGCCATCATCAATGCCGCCAAAGTACAAATTGAAAATGCCTTGACCGCGCGCCGCGATGCGCTCGCGGATGCGCAATTACAAAGCCGGCTCAATGCCGAAGCGATCGACGTGAGTTTGCCGGGTCGTGGCCGCAGTGTCGGCGGGATACATCCAGTGATGCGGACCTGGCAGCGGGTTGAGGAAATTTTCCGCTCTATCGGTTTTGATGTGGCTGATGGCCCCGAAATCGAAACTGACTGGACTAACTTTACTGCCTTGAATAGCCCGGAGAACCATCCGGCGCGCTCGATGCAGGATACCTTTTACGTCGATGGCAAAGATAGCGAAGGTAAGCAACTGTTATTGCGCACGCATACCAGCCCTATGCAGGTGCGCTATGCGCGCATGAATAAGCCACCGATTAAAGTGATCGCGCCGGGTCGTACTTACCGGGTCGACAGCGACGCTACCCATTCGCCGATGTTTCATCAGGTGGAAGGTTTGTGGATTGCTGAAGACATCAGTTTCGCCGATCTGAAAGGCGTATATCTGAACTTCGTGCGGGCATTCTTTGAAACCGATGATCTTGAGGTCCGTTTTCGTCCTTCGTATTTCCCGTTTACCGAACCCTCGGCTGAGATCGACATTGCTTTCGGCAGTGGTCCACTCAAGGGGCGTTGGCTCGAAGTGTCGGGTTCCGGGCAGGTGCATCCTGGTGTGATCCGCAACATGGGACTCGATCCGGAAGTGTATATCGGCTTTGCGTTCGGCTCCGGCCTCGAGCGCTTGACGATGCTGCGTTACGGCGTGGCCGATTTGCGGCTGTTTTACGAAGGCGATTTACGCTTTCTCAAGCAATTCAACTAATTTATTCCGAACGCCGCTGGCGTTCGGATTTCCCACATTTTAGACGGCTGAATTATGCAATTTTCTGAAAACTGGCTACGTACTATGGTCAATCCGGCCTTGTCGTCGGATCAACTGTCGCATCTGTTGACGATGTCGGGCCTGGAAGTCGAAGCAGTCGAGCCGGTGGCTCCTCCTTTCAATGATGTGGTGGTGGCGGAAATTCGTGAAATCGCCAAACATCCCGATGCTGACCGTCTCAATATTTGTCAGGTTGATGTAGGCGGCGCGAGCTTGCTCACTATCGTCTGCGGTGCGCCGAATGTCCGGGTCGGCATGCGTGTGCCCTGCGCTAAGGCCGGTGCCGTGCTGCCGCCTGGTGCGGATGGCAAACCGTTTGAAATCAAGGTCGGTAACTTGCGCGGCGTCGAGTCGCAAGGCATGCTGTGTTCGGCACGTGAATTGAAATTATCGGAAGAGCATGGCGGTTTGATGGAGTTGCCGGCCGATGCGCCGGTCGGTCAAGATTTCCGTGATTACTATCTGCTCAATGATTTGAAATTCACGATTAAGCTCACCCCGAACAAGGCCGATTGCTTGTCTGTGCTAGGTGTAGCACGTGAAGTGTCGGCGTTGACCGGCACGCCTTTGCAAGCGCCGAGCAGCGCAATCGTCGCCAGCACGCTGAGCGAAATATTGCCGGTCACAGTGAGCGCGCCGGATTTATGCGGACGCTTTTGCGGCCGCGTGATACGCGGTGTCAATGCCAAAGCGGCGACGCCGGAGTGGATGAAGCAGCGGCTGGAACGCAGTGGTCAGCGCTCGATCTCGGCCTTGGTCGATATCTCGAATTACGTCATGCTTGAGCTCGGACGGCCATCGCATGTATTTGATCTCGATAAAATTCATGGTGGCTTGGAAGTCCGTTGGGGTAAGGCTGGTGAAACGCTCAAGCTCTTGAATGGCAATACCGTCGCGGTCGATGAATGGATAGGCGTGATCGCCGATGCGCAGCAGCTCGAATCGCTGGCCGGTATCATGGGTGGTGACTCGACGGCAGTCGATTTGGATACACAGAATATTTATCTCGAAGCGGCATTCTGGTGGCCGCACGCGATACAGGGGCGCGGTCGGCATTTCAATTTCTCTACCGATGCCGCCCACAGGTTTGAACGCGGCGTCGATTTCGAAAACATTGTCGCCGACATCGAAAGAATTTCTGCCCTGATCGTCGCTATTTGCGGCGGCAGTGAGCAAGTCAAGCTCGGTCCGGTCGATGATCAGATCATTAATCTGCCGCTGCGTAATCCGGTTGCCTTGCGCACCGCACGCGCGCAGAAAGTCATCGGCGTGCCTTTGACTGATGCGCTTATTGCCGATATCTTCACGCGTCTGGGTTTGCAATTCACGCAAACGCCCGGTGTGTTTTCGGTGACGCCGCCTTCATTCCGTTTCGACTTGGAAATTGAAGAGGATTTGATTGAAGAAGTCGCGCGTGTCTACGGCTTCGAGAACATTCCTGCCTTGCCACCGGTAGCGGCGCATGCCATGCTCATCGCGCCCGAACATACCCGTTCGCTGTTTGCGGTGCGCCGCCTGATCGCGGACCAGGATTATCAGGAAGTGATCAATTACAGTTTTGTCGAAGAAGCGTGGGAGCAGGATTTTGCTGCCAACACGACGCCGGTGCGCTTGTTGAATCCTATCGCCAGCCAGATGAGTGTGATGCGCAGTAATTTGATCGGCAGTTTGGTTGCCAATGTTCGCTATAACCTCAACCGCAAGATCAATCGCGTGCGCGTGTTTGAAATCGGTACCGTGTATTTGCGCGATGCGCAGGTGCTCGATGGTCCCTTGACGGTGGCCGGCTATCATCAACCGAAACGTTTGTGCGCCATGGCGTATGGTCCGGTGACCGAAGAGCAGTGGGGCACCAGCGCACGCCATGTCGATTTCTTCGATATCAAGGCTGATTTGGAGGCCTTGTTTGCGCCGCAGACTTTGCGTTTTATCAAACTTGAGCATCCGGCTTTGCATCCTGGCCGCAGTGCGACGATAGAATGTGATGGTCAAACTATCGGTATGATCGGCGAGTTGCACCCACGTTGGCAGCAGAAATATGATTTGCCTCTGGCACCGGTGGTATTCGAAGTCGATACGCTGGCTTTGCAGGCGGTAAAATTGCCGACTTATCAAGAAATTTCCAAGTTTCCGGTTGTTACCCGCGATTTGGCTTTGGTAGTCAAAGAGTCGGTGAGCGTGCAAGAAATGCGCGATGTATTCGCTCTGGCAGCGCGCGAGCTTGATGCGTGTAAGATCATGCAAGCGCTTGTTTTGTTTGATGAATATCGCGGCAAGGGTTTGGAAGCCGATGAGAAAAGTCTTGCATTCCGCTTTAGCTTGCAAGATACTCAAACTACCTTGCAAGACGACAGGGTAGAGGCGGCGATGCAGGCATTTGTTGATGCAGCAGCCCAGAAATTTGCTGCCAAGCTGCGTTGAGTTCGCTTCAAGAATGTCGGGTAAAAATGAGATGAGTTTGATCATGAGTGATGTCCATTCGGCGGAATTTCAATCGGTGCTCGATGCCGATTTGAATCGTGCCATGCTGGAAGCCCGGGCGCGTTCCCAGGCGGAAAAAGAATTGCCTACTTTAACCAAGGCGGAATTGGCCGAATTGCTGTTTGAGCAGGTCGGTTTGAATAAGCGTGAAGCCAAAGATATGGTGGAAACGTTTTTTTATGAAATTCGTGATGGTCTCGAACGCGGTGAGGCGGTGAAATTATCTGGTTTCGGCAATTTCCAATTGCGTGACAAGCCACAGCGTCCGGGCCGCAATCCGAAAACCGGGGAAGAAATTCCGATCACGGCGCGCCGCGTGGTCACCTTCCACGCCAGTCAGAAACTAAAAGGCATGGTCGATGAATTGAACGACCAAGCTCTTGCTCACGCTGCTTGATATTCCCCATGACAGAAATAAAAATTGAAGCGGCCAATTTGCCGCCTATTCCGGCCAAGCGCTATTTCACCATCGGTGAAGTCAGTGAGTTATGTGGTGTCAAGGCGCATGTGCTGCGTTACTGGGAGCAAGAATTTGCTCAATTGAAACCAGTCAAGCGTCGTGGTAACCGCCGTTATTATCAACACCATGAAGTGTTGCTGATACGACGTATCCGCGAACTCTTGTATGAGCAGGGTTTCACCATCAATGGTGCGCGCAATAAGCTTGGGGTGCCACATGTACGTGTTCATGAGGCTGAGGAAGTCGAAGCAGCGGTCGATGTTGCTTTGATTCGCACCGAACTGCGTTCCATTTTGAGTTTGTTGCAAGTCTGAGCACTGCTTATTGTTTGTTGTTGAAGTAAACGCCGCCGCAAATCTTGTTTGCGGCGATTTTTTTTATGCGGCCAGCGTTTTCTGGCGCGGCTTTTGACTTGGTTTCGGCGTAGGTCGGTGCGCGCTCAGTTGTACCACCGGGCTGGGCTGTGGCGCATGCTGGTCAGTTTTAAAGACGCTGACGGTAGCGCTCAGGGCCAGTGCTTGCTCTTCCAATTGAGCGGTCGACAGGCTGGCTTGGCTGACCAGTAAGACATTGTCTTGCGTGATTTGATCGATGCTGCTCAAAGCCTCATTGACGTTGTTGATGCCCTTGCTTTGCTCTTGGCTGGCGTGGGCGACTTGTTGTATCAAACCACTGACCTTGGCGACATTGCCGGCAATTTCATTCATGGAAACACCGGCGGCGTTAATCATTTTGTTGCCGTTGCGAATTGCTGCTTCGGAGGCAAGTATCAAAGTTTTGATTTCTTTGGCGGCGGTGGTGCTGCGCTGTGCCAAGTTGCGAACCTCGCTGGCGACGACGGCAAAGCCGCGGCCTTCCGGGCCAGCGCGGGCGGCTTCGACGGCGGCATTGAGCGCAAGGATATTGGTTTGGAAGGCAATGCCATCCATGACACCGATGATGTCGGAAATTTGCCGTGCACTGGACGTTACGGTTTGCATGGTGCCGATTGCTTGATCCATCACTTGCAAGCCTTGCTGTACTGACGTGGCAGAGTCGTTAATCAAATGACTGGCTTGCGACAGGTGGCCGGCATTTTCTTGTATGGCACCGCTTAACTGTTCTAAGGAACTGGCGGTTTGTTGCACGGCACCTGCTTGGTGCTCAGTGCGCAGGGCCAGATCGTTGTTTTCAGCGTGGATTTCGCGTGAAATGCCATCGAGGTGTTCGGCACCATTGCGGATGTCATCAACCAAGTTGCTGAGGCCGTGGTTCATTTCGCCGACCGCATTGATTAATTGAGCAAATTCATCTTTTCCGGTACTGCCTGAGGTCGCTTGCAGGTCTCCTGCTGCGGTTCTTTGTATGTTCATCGTGAGTGTGTTGAGATCGCGCGCCAAGGCAGTGTAGATGCCGAATAAAAAATAACTGGCAAATAAGATCAAGAAAACGATGCCGCCGAACATGCGTGCGATCTTTCCATTCAACTCACTGATATGTTGCTCGAGGCGTTGATTGACTAAACTTGCCAGTGCGCTGTCGGCACCGTGCAGTTTGTCGATGACGGTTTGACCGCCAGCGAAAAAGGCATTGCCGGAACTTTGCTCGACTGAGGCTAAGACTTCATTTTGAGCGCGGGCAAAATATTGCCGCGCTTGTAGTAAATCAGCTTGCAAAGTTTTTAACTGATCGCGATATGTCGGATGATCTTTAATCAGTGTCTCGGCTTGCTCACTGATTTGTGTGATGTCGTGGAGTGCCAGCATTTGCAGAGAATTAAGCATGACATCTTCACCGGCCTCAAACAGACCGGTGTCGATGTAGGCGGCACCGCGTGCCGACATGACCGCTACTTTTTCCAGTAAAGCCGGCAGGCTGTTCAGATACAGGCCGGCCAATTGGTTGGTCGTGAAATCACTGTCGAGTGCCAGTTTCGAGGCGTAGCCGATGACATTGATTTGTTCATTGAGTGCATCGATGAGTTTGCTATGGGCGAGAAAACTGGCTGCTGGCTTCATTTCGTTGACGGCAGAGAGTAATTTTTCCCAATCGTTTTTATTTTTGTTGCCGCTAATCAGTTTGTTGATTTGTGTACGCAATGGGCTGATTGCCTCAGAAACCTGCTTGTTGCCGCTCAATTGCATGTGGGTCAATGCACGATGTGTGAGTAAAGCAGCTTGTAGTGTTTGTATGCCTTGTATTTGCGCTATGGCTTGTTGCTTTTGCTTGCTGGCGGCGACCTCACCGCGCATTTCGCTAAATAGCAAGGCCAACACGACAAATAGGGGAATGGCAAAGGCGATGGCAACTAAGGCCATTTTCTGTGCAATACGCAAGCCTTGCGTCAGTTTGATGGCTGGGGAGAGGAAGTTGAACACGTTTTTGGGGGCTCGGTTGACTATGCGGATCGGCATGGTCGCATCATAAGCGTGCTGCGTGACAAGGACGTGACATTGTCATGTGGAAATTAATTGAACAAACTGTGCTGGCCGCCCAGGCGATTGGCGGCAGCACGATTTGTTGCGGAGCATGTGCATGCTGGCGGAAAGTGTTGCTGAGCAAGGCGCAGGGGCCTAGTTCTGTGCCTGCTGAAACACTTTACTGCGCTGGCGGTGCGGGCTGCAATCCACGCCGATCAAGATCGGTTTTTTACTGTCAAGCTGACCATACTGAAACAGACTGGCAGCGGTGTCTGTAAGTGCCTGCGTGGCGGGCACTGAGCCGGTATTATCTGCAGCTTTGAGGGCTGAGAAAATTGCGGCGAAGAAAAAGGGCTTAACACATGTATGTTAAGCCCTTCGAAATTTGGCTCCCCGACCTGGACTCGAACCAGGGACCTGCGGATTAACAGTCCGTCGCTCTACCAACTGAGCTATCAGGGAATAGAAGAAATACTACTCTTCGTTAAACTTATAACTATTTTTTTGAAACTTTATGCGCAGTGATTTTTTAATAAGTTCACTGCTTACTTCAAATTCTGTGGCTCCCCGACCTGGACTCGAACCAGGGACCTGCGGATTAACAGTCCGTCGCTCTACCAACTGAGCTATCAGGGAACAGAGACAAAGATTATATGCGCCGAACCATCACTTGTCAATGGTGCGGCGCGTGGGACTTACAAAACTTTGGCGATCGCAGCGATCACGTAGTCGATATTTTTATTGTTCAGGGCCGCCACGCAGATGCGGCCGGTATCGACGGCATAGATGGAGTTCTCGGCGCGCAGGCTTTCAACCTGTTGTTTGCTCAAGCCGGAGTAGGAAAACATGCCGCGTTGACGCATGACGAAATCAAAGTCATGGGCAGGCGCATGTTTTTTGAGTTCGGCGACGAAGGTTTCGCGCATGCCGCGTATGCGTACGCGCATCGCCGCCAGTTCTTGTTCCCACAATTGGCGCAATTCCGGCGTTGCCAACACGGTGGCGACAACTTGACCGCCGTGCAGTGGTGGATTCGAGTAATTGGTGCGAATCACGCGCTTCAATTGTGACATGACGCGGCTGGCTTGGGCGGCATCGGCAGCGACGATGCTCAGGGCACCGACGCGTTCGCCATACAGTGAGAAAGATTTGGAGAACGAGTTCGAAACAAACAGTGCTCCGCCGGCTGCGGCAAAGCGGCGTACCACTTCGCCATCGGCGTCGATGCCATCACCAAAACCTTGGTAAGCCATGTCGAGGAAGGGAATCAGGCCGCGTTCGACGACGACGGCGATGACTTCGGTCCATTGTGCGGCCGTCAGATCGGCCCCGGTAGGATTGTGGCAGCAGGCGTGCAGCAAGACGATGGCACCGGCTGGCATGGCGCGTAAGGCTGCCAGCATGCCGTCAAAATTGACGCCGCGCGTGGCCGCATCGTAGTAGGGGTAGGTATTGACGGTGAAGCCGGCCGATTCGAACAGGGCACGATGGTTTTCCCAGCTCGGATCGCTGATCCAGACTTGCGATTGCGGGGAGAAACGTTGCAGGAAGTCGGCGCCGAGTTTCAAGGCACCGGTGCCGCCTATCGCTTGCGCGGTAATCGCGCGTTTTTCTGTGATGACCGCGCTGTCTGCGCCGAAGACCAATTCTTGCACGGCCTTATCGTAAGCCGCCAAACCTTCGATAGGCAAATACGTGCGCGGGCTGAATTTGGCAATCATCAGGGCTTCGGCTTGTTTTACGCATTCGAGCAAAGGTACTTTGCCATTGTCATCGTAATAGACACCGACACCGAGGTTGACCTTGGCTGGATTCTGATCAGCATTGTAGCCTTCAGTGATGCCCAAGATCGGGTCGCGGGGTGCCATTTCTATGGCGGAAAACAGGGGAGAGTGGGTAGCAGCGGTCATCGTGATAATATGGAAAATTGTTTGTCGTCACCGACAAAAGAAGCTTGAAATGTTACTCAATGCGTATTACATGACTTACTTGACGATCTCCGGCAGGGTAAACCGGGCCTGATACGAGGGTTTTCGCGCGGTTGGCGGAAAACTTTGGCACAAACTTGGCGCGTTCGAATTTTTCAGAGTAAGTAAGAACCTCTATTTTAACAAAGGTCATAGCATCATGGCGGTTGCACCAGTGAATTCAGTTGCATTATCCGAAGGACTTGATGAAGCGAAATTCGTTTCTTATCCCGATTCGCCGTTTCAGCTCTATCAATTGTTCCAGCCGGCCGGTGATCAACCGGCGGCGATTACTAAACTCGTTGAAGGCTTGGATGACGGTTTGTCGTTCCAAACCTTGCTTGGCGTGACCGGTTCCGGCAAGACGTATACGATGGCCAATGTGATTGCGCGTACCGGTCGCCCGGCCATCATCTTTGCGCCGAACAAGACTTTGGCGGCGCAGTTGTACAGTGAGTTCCGCGAATTTTTCCCGCGTAATGCCGTCGAGTACTTCGTCAGTTACTACGATTACTATCAGCCTGAAGCCTATGTACCGCAGCGTGATTTGTTCATCGAGAAGGATTCGGCGATCAATGAGCATATCGAACAGATGCGCTTGTCGTGCACCAAGTCGCTCATGGAGCGGCGCGATGTGATCATCGTCGCCACCGTCTCGGCGATTTACGGTATCGGTAATCCTAACGAATACCATAAGATGATTCTGACCTTGCGCGCCAAGGACAAGGTCAGTCAGCGTGACTTGATCGCGCGCCTGATACAGATGCAATATTCGCGTAATGAAATCGACTTCGGGCGTGGCACCTTCCGCGTGCGTGGTGACACGATTGATATCTTCCCAGCCGAACATGCCGAGTTGGCGGTGCGGGTAGAGATGTTCGATGATGAAATCGAGAATTTGCAATTATTCGATCCGCTGACCGGTCGGATCAAGCAAAAAATTCCGCGTTTCACGGTGTATCCCGGCTCACATTACGTTACCCCGCGCGAGACGGTGTTGCGGGCGATAGAAACGATTAAGGTCGAATTGCGCGAGCGTTTGGAATTTTTCCGCCGCGAGAATAAGCTCATCGAAGAGCAACGGATTGAGCAACGCACCCGCTTCGATCTCGAAATGATGGCTGAGATCGGTTTTACCAAGGGCATCGAAAATTATTCGCGTCATTTGAGCGGTGCCAAAGCCGGCGAGCCGCCGCCGACCTTGGTTGATTATCTGCCGGCCGATGCCTTGATGTTTCTCGATGAATCGCATGTCTTGACCGGGCAACTCAACGGCATGTACAACGGCGACCGCGCGCGCAAAACCAATTTGGTGGATTACGGCTTTCGCTTGCCCTCGGCACTCGATAATCGTCCGCTCAAATTTGCTGAATTCGAGAGTAAATTGCGTCAAACGATTTTTGTCTCGGCCACACCAGGCGAGTATGAGCATCAACATGCCGATCAAGTGGTCGAGCAAGTGGTGCGGCCGACCGGTTTGGTTGACCCCGAGATTGAAGTGCGGCCGGCGCTGACCCAGGTCGATGATTTGATCAATGAGATCGTCGATCGGGTAGCGAAAAATGAGCGCGTCTTGGTGACCACGCTGACCAAGCGTATGTCGGAACAATTGACTGAGTTTTTAGGCGAAAACGGCATCAAGGTACGCTATTTACACAGTGATATTGATACGGTGGAGCGGGTGGAGATTATTCGCGATCTGCGCCTCGGTACCTTTGATGTGCTGGTTGGTATCAATTTGCTGCGCGAAGGTTTGGATATTCCAGAGGTTTCGCTGGTGGCGATTCTCGATGCCGACAAAGAAGGTTTCTTGCGCTCTGAACGCAGCTTGATACAGACCATAGGGCGGGCCGCGCGGAATTTGCATGGGAAGGCAATTCTGTATGCCGACAAAGTGACCGATTCCATGCGCCGCGCCATGGGAGAAACCGAACGGCGGCGTAATAAACAACTGGCCTTCAATCTGGAAAATAATATTACGCCTACCGGTATTCGCAAGCAGATCAAGGATATTATCGACGGCGTCTATAAACCGCAGGAAGCGCGCGAAGAATTGGCAGCGGCGCAGGAACAGGCGAAGTATGAGTTGATGAGCGAGAAGCAGATCAGCCGTGAAATCAAGCGTTTGGAAAAACTCATGCAAGAGCATGCGAAAAATCTGGAGTTTGAAAAAGCCGCCCAAGTGCGCGATGGTTTGGCGCAGCTCAAGCGGCAGTTATTCGGCGCTGGCGGCCATGATGTCAGCGCGGTGATTGCCCCTGCTTAAGCGAGGATACCAGCCGGCGCTTAGTCGGCTTGGCTGCAAATCCGGTTGCGTCCACCTTGTTTGGCCTGATACAGCATGGCATCGGCTTGCAAGAACATTTCATTTTCAGTCTTGCAAGCAGGGAAGGCGGCGACGCCACCGCTGAAACTGAATTGGCGATGTTCGCCGGGGGTGACTTCAAAAACTACTTTGCCGAATGCTTCGCGCATCAGGTCGAGTTTCTTCTGCCCTTCGGCCAGGGTGCAATTGGCGAACAAGATGACAAATTCTTCGCCGCCGAAACGACTGAGCAAATCGTGTTGGCCCAGCAGTGCCGATAAGACCAAGGACAGGCGTTTGATGACGATGTCACCGAAGTAGTGACCCCAGGTATCGTTGATGGTTTTGAATTTATCGATGTCGATGATGCCGTAGGTGAGCGGCGTATCGCTGCGACTGGCTTGGCGAATTTGTTCCAGGGCCTTGGTTTGCAAGCCTACTTTGTTGAGCAAGCCGGTGGCACGGTCGCGACTGATCAAGTCTTTACTGGCGCGGATTTTGTTGATACGGTTGAGCAATTGACGCGTGATGATGTCATCTTCGAGCGCCGTAAAAATTTCATCGAAACCGCTGTTGAGTGCTTGTCTTGCCAGCTCGGCGGAGGCAGTTTTCTGCATTAAAATGATTTCGCGGGCCAGATCGAATTCTATGTTTTTTTTCAAAACTCGTACCAAGGCTTCGGTATTAAGATACTTGGCCTCATCAATGAGCACGATATCTGGCTGGGTTTCTTTCACCAACAGATGCAGTGAGCGCGCATCTTGTGAGGTGATCACTTCAACGCGCTCAGCGGCCAACAGAGCCAGGTCGAGCGGCGCTTGCTCACCGAGATAGACAATGGTGTTGGTTTCGCCGCGTTGATGTAAGCCGAATAAATTGAATAATTTGTCGATCAACATGTCGTTGGTGATCGGTTTTTCTGCATAGGCGAGGCAATTGCTGTCGACTAATTTTTGTTGCAGCAAAAAGCGTTCGCCTTGGCGTACTGTTTGCAGGTAGACGTAATTGTGACGTGCTGGCAGTCTTTGCAACAAATCGCTGAGGAACATGGTTTGGCGCCGCTGTTGCTGCATATCGATTTGCATGTTGTAAAGCACATCGAGATCGATGACGAACAAATCATTGCCTTGCGAGTTTTGTACGGTCTCGACGAAGTCACGCATTTGATCGAAGAACAAGATGTCAAAATCATATTTGTGCGCGCTGAGCAATAGCTCATCTTTATTATCTTTAATAAAGAAGCTTTGCGTAAGCAACATGACTTTATTCTTGTACAGTGATTCTGTTTCAGCCATTGTTTCCCCGTGTGCTTTTGCTGCAGGACAAATCTTTCCCGTTAATTCTATACGAAAACGACCGTTTCCCAATGTTAATGATGTTGAATTCGTATTTGCTGTGGAAAAGAAAAATGCCGGCTTGTTATTCCGGCATTTTTTTGTAAATTAAATAATTTAACCGGCAGCAACGCGTGCGGCAATATGCTCTAGCGCGGCTTCCACTTGATCGATCAGGATCAAACACAGATCGCCTTCGCCCAGCCGTTCCAGCGCCAGATCAATGGCGATGAATTCGCCGGTAATTTCATCGATGCGCGTGGTTTTACTGGCAGTTTTCAAGCCTTCACGCAGCAAGGCCACCACTTCACCATCGGCGCGACCGCGTTGACACTGGTCTTGATACAGCACCACATCGTCAAAGGCTTCGCCGAGAATTTCTGTTTGTTGGCGAATATCTTGATCGCGCCGGTCGCCGGCACCGCTGATGACGACGGAACGGCGCTTGGCTGGCATGGTTTCGACTGCTTTGACCAGGGCCAGTATGGCGTCCGGATTATGTCCATAGTCGGCGATGACGGTGGCACCGCGGTAGTTGAAGACATTGAAACGTCCGGGTGCATTATCGGCTTCGTTGGCGAAGGATTTCAAGCCGGCGCGGATGGCGTCCCAACTGATGCCGACGGCCCAGGCTGCCGCTACCGAGGCCATCACATTTTCGACTTGGAAGCCGATGCTGCCGTGGCGGGTAATCGGAATCTCGGCCAAAGCAATGCTGTGACGGGTTTTTCCTTCGACCGCGACGAGTTCGCTGCGATCGATGTAGACCGTGCGCTTGCCCTGGGCGCGATGGGTGGTCATAACCGGGTGATACGGGTCGGCAGCAAAGAAGATCACCGGCGATGGACAATTGGCCGCCATGCTGACAACGATAGGGTCGGCGGCATTCAAGACGGCATAGCCATTATCGGCGACGTTTTGCACGATCACGCGTTTTAAGACAGCCAAGTCTTCGACTGTGGTGATGTAATTGAGGCCGAGGTGGTCGCCGGAACCGATATTGGTGACGACGGCGACTTGGCAGCGATCATACGCCAAGCCCTCACGTAGAACACCGCCGCGTGCCGTTTCGAATACGGCGGCATCGACGTCCGGATGCGAGAGCACATTGCGGGCGCTGCGCGGGCCGCTGCAGTCACCGCTGTCGATTTGATGACCGGCGACGTAGACGCCGTCGGTATTGGTCATACCGGTGCGTAAGCCGCTGGCGCTGAGCAAATGGGCGATCAAGCGTACTGTGGTGGTTTTGCCATTAGTACCGGTGACGGCGACGATGGGAATGCGGCCGTCTTCGCTTTCTTCAAACATGGCATTGACAATCGCTTCGCCCACTGCGCGGCCTTTACCGAACGAGGGTGATAAATGCATGCGCAAGCCGGGCGCAGCATTGACTTCAACGATGCCGCCGTTTTGCAATTCTATCGGTTTGAGCACGCTGTCGCACACCAGATCGACGCCGCAGATGTCCAGTCCTATCATTTGGGCCGCGGCGATGGCGCGCGCGGCGACTTCCGGATGGACATCATCGGTGACATCGGTGGCGCCGCCGCCGGTGGACAGATTAGCGTTATTTCGTAAGATCACGCGCTGCCCTTTCGGCGGTACCGATTCGGCGTGAAAGCCTTGTTTTTCCAGACTCGCCAGCGCGATGTCATCGAAACGTATCTTGGTCATCGAAGTTGAGTGACCGCTGCCGCGGCGCGGATCTTTATTCACTTGTTCGACCAGTTGGCGCACTGATTGCTTGCCATTGCCGACTACTTGTGGCGGGTCGCGTCGAGCGGCAGCGATGAGTTTGTTACCGATCACGAGCAGGCGGAAATCATTGCCGGGTAAGAAGCGCTCGACCAAGACGTCGTCGCGAAATTCACAGGCAGCATGGTAACCGGCTTCCAGTTGTTCACGCGTGGTGACATTCACCGTCACGCCCTTACCCTGGTTGCCATCTTTCGGTTTGACCACCACCGGTACGCCGATTTCCAGCGCCGCAGCCCAGGCATCGGCCGCGCTGTTGACGATACGGCCGAGCGGCACCGGCACACCGGCGGCGTGCAGTAATTTTTTGGTCAGCTCTTTATCCTGTGCAATGGCTTCGGCAATCGCACTGGTTCCATCCATTTCAGCCGCTTGAATTTTTCGCTGCCGACTGCCCCAGCCGAATACCACCAAGCTGCCGTCTGTCAGACGACGGTAGGGGATGTTGCGTGCCAAGGCAGCGTCAACGATCGCGCCGGTTGAGGGGCCGAGACGGACATCTTCATCGAGTTCACGCAATTGTTCGAGCGCCGCAGCGAGGTCGAAGGCATGGTTGTTGAGGGCGGCAGCGATCAGTTGTTCCGCTAATTCCACTGCCAGGCGGCCGACCGCTTCTTCCGAGTACTCGACTACGACTTGGAAAATTCCCGGTTCCAGTGTTTGCGTGGTACGGCTGAACGTCACCGGGCAGCCGGCCTGAGCTTGCAAGCCCAGCGCGGTCAGTTCGAAGACATGGGCAATCGGAATGGCATCGTGATGACCAGTCGGCTGCAAGATACTCAATTCCGGAAACAGGGCGCGCAAGCGGTCTTCAAAGCCGGGCAGATCGGTGATGGCCGCTTCGTTTGTGCTGCAGGTAACGATCGCCTCGACGGCGGTATGATGGCTCCAGAGGTTGGGACCACGCAGGGCACGGATACGAGATACTTCCATAAAACTTCATCCTGTTGAAAGGGGCTTGAATCAGGTGGCGCCGACATGTTTGTGGCGCCGCCTGTGACAATGTAAATCAAATTGGCGGTACTGGCGGGCAACACCAGGCTGCGCGGTAAGTTTTAAAAAGACGCGGTGTAGCTTGAATCAAAGGTCCTCAGGCCAGCGGCAATCAGTTCCGGACTGATGTTCAAGGCCCAGGCGGCAGCGATGGCAGCTAACAGGCTTTCAGCTTGCGCGACTTTGGACGGTTTGAGTACAGCCAGTGGCAACAGAGCGGTTTCTTGCTCACCTTCGGCCAAGACGATCTGCGAATCACGCGTAAACAGTACCCGGCCACCGGCCGCGCGATGCGCGCGCAGCGTCGGCAGTTCGCCGTCGAGCGCATAAAATATCACGCCGCCGTCGCACAGTGGGGCGAGTTCGACGACGGCCGCATCGGCACCGTTGAGAACCGCGAAACCTTCCGGTAACACCACATCAACCTGAGTACGCATAATTTTCAACATCTGCTCGGCATCGTGGATGTGGAATTCCGCTAATTCTTCAAAGCCTGCCATGTCGGTGACAACGCCAACGCTGCATTTGTCATACGCCAGACCATCGCTGAGGATGGCGCGGGCATTGGTTTCAAATACCGCCGCTTGGACCGAGCGATTGATCAGCAGGCGCTGACCGGCTTCCCAGTCGGCACACGGGCCGGCGGTGACTTGGCGTTTATTCAGATACAGCCCCTGCTGGCAGGCTACCCCGGTTTGTTTGCCGTCGACATGTAACAAGGCACCGACTATGCGTGCAATCAGGCTGGTGCCACGCGTACCGGCGACCCCAACGATGGCGATGCGGGCATTCTCTTGCGGCGCGAATAAATGGTCAACGATGGCTTTGCCGACTTCGCGGCCGGGGCCGTTGGCCGGTTTGATATGCGCCAGCAAGCCCGGGCTGGCATTGACTTCGATGATCGCTCCACGTTGCTGTGTCAGCGGTTTCGAGATATCTTCGACTACCAGATCGACTCCGGCAATATCGAGACCGATGATGCGCGCGGCCAGCGTGGCGGCCGCCGCGATGTCGGGATGAATGTCGTCGGTGACATCATGGGCGACATTGCCATTGAGCTGTATCAGTACTTTTTGCGCCGCCAACGGTACCGAGTCGGCCGTCATGCCTTGCCGTTTCAATTCCAGTACCACCTCGGCCGCGACGGCCGGATTGATCGCATTCAGTGGAAAATCTTCGGTGCTGCCGCGGCGCGGATCGGTGTTGATCTGCGCATCGACCAATTGGGTAACATTGCTGCTGCCGTCGCCGCTGACCCACAGCGATTCGCCGCGGCCGACCGCGACGATTTTATTTCCTACCACCAGGATGCGGTGTTCGTCGCCAGTGATGAAGCGTTCGACGATGACACTCTTGCTGTCACCTTTGCGCGCGGCTAATTCGTAAGCGGCAATCACATCGGCCTCACTCATCAGATTGAGCGATACGCCGCGGCCATGGTTGCCATCATACGGTTTGATGACCACCGGCAGGCCGATATCCTGTGCTTCTTCCCAGGCCTCGGCTGCACTGCGCACGATACAGCCTTCCGGCACCGGAATGCCGCAGGCTTTGAGTAGGGTTTTTGTTAAATCTTTGTCAGACGCGATGCCCTCGGCGATCGCACTGGTGCGGTCGGTTTCGGCAGTCCAGATGCGTCTTTGTGCGGCACCGTGGCCGAGTTGGACCAAGTTGCCATCGGTCAGACGCAGCGAGGGAATTTTGCGATCGGTGGCGGCGTCGACGATATTGGCCGTGCTCGGGCCGAGGCAACGCGCATCGACTAATTCGCGCAAGGCTTCAACTTGGCTCGCGAGATCGAAGGCTTGATCATTGATGGCCGCCATCAATAAGGCGCGCCCGGCTTCGAGCGCAGCGCGGCCAACTTGCTCTTCGCGCGTGCGAAAGGCCATTTTGTAAACGCCGACGGTGGCGGTGGAACGGGTTTGCCCGAAACCAGTGCGCATTCCTGCCAGGTTCTGCAATTCCAGCACCACATGTTCGAGTATATGTCCGGCCCAAGTGCCTTCGCGCAGGCGCTCGAGAAAGCCGCCGCGCTCGCCGACACCGCAACGATGCTCGATCAGACCTGGCAGGTAGCCGGTCAGGCGCTGGTACAGACCGGGCAGTTGATCTGACGGCGTCTCTTCGAGTGCGCCGATATCGAGCCAAGCTTCGATGACCGGCCGGTAAGTCCAGATATTCGGTCCGCGCAAATGAGTTACACGGAGAATGCGGATGTCTTTCTTCTTTGTCGTCATGTAAGTAATTTCTTCTTGGTCAGCTTATTCAAGCCTGGCCTGCTTATTTTTAGAATTTTTATTCGTTTATCAGAATTGCCGACACGCATTTTATTGCTAATTTAAGTGGAAAATAGGCAGATCAGCATGGTCTTTATCTGCTTGCAGCACGATCCGCCTGTCAAAGCAGGCGGGAACACAGCGCTTGCTGCTATACTTGCGCTCTAGCGCAATCGCTGAAACCCTCTTGATCAGCTTCATCTGATTATTTTCTTTCGATAGAATACCGTAAATTGCTGCTTCCGGGATACGGCTTCGGCCTATAACGGAAATCTAGTAAATGCTCACGGTTGGCGACTATTTTCTTTTTTTTCAAAAATTCTGCCCCGAATTGCTAAGGGGCAAGTGTAACAGCGGAGCTTTTCTGACGATGACGACCACCCCCATCCATCTTGCACCAACTGTAGTGAGTTTGCCGCTGCACTGGCAAACTGCCTTACAGCCTCAATTACTGCAAGATGAAAACGTGCTCAATGCCTTTGAGGTTGACTTGGACACGCAATTGCGTTTCCGCAAGGGCTTTGTCGTGGTGACCGACCGCGGCTTATTGTCTTGTGCCGCCGGCGAAGCGAGTTGGCAGCGCTGGGAATATCGTGACGGTTTGCAACTTACGCATCATGACCATGCCGGTGTCGGTCACTTGCGTTTGTGTGATGAGCATGGTTTGCTGGCCAGTTGGCGCTTCACTCTGGGGCAAAATTTGCTGGCGGTCCGTTTGCTCGATCAATTCCGCCTGCAATTACAAAGCCAGGTCAGCGGCTTGCCGGTGGCGGCGGCAGAGCAAAATATTTGTCCTAGTTGCAAAGCCGTACTCGAACCTGAGCAAGAGGAGTGTCCGATCTGTGCCAAGGTGCTGCATACGCCGCCTTCGACTTGGACGCTGTTGCGACTGTGGCGTTTCGCTCATCCTTACCGGCTGCAGTTGGCAATCGGCTTTACTCTGATGTTGTTGGGGACGGCCGCGCACATGATTCCGCGCTACCTGACCAAGCCTTTGACTGATGAAGTATTGATTCCTTATCAAAATGGCCAGACGGTTGATCCACAACTGGTGACTTGGTATATCGGCGGTTTGCTCGGTTCGGCCGTGCTGGCTTGGCTGTTGAGTTGGGGTAAAACCTATATTCTGGCCTTGGTATCGGAGCGTATCGGTGCCGACTTACGTACCGCTACTTACCAACATTTGCTTAAATTATCGTTGGAATACTTTGGCGGCAAGCGTACCGGCGATTTGATGTCGCGCATAGGCAGCGAGAGCGACCGTATTTGTGTCTATTTATCGCTGCATTTGCTCGATTTTGCCACCGATGTATTGATGTTCATCATGACCGCAGTAGCTTTGTTGCAAATTAATACCAAGCTCGCCCTGGTGACCATTTTGCCCTTGCCTTTCATCGCCTGGATGATTCATTTGGTGCGTGACAAGCTGCGCACCGGTTTTGAAAAGATCGACCGGGTGTGGGGTGAAGTCACCAATGTTTTGTCTGATACCATCCCCGGGATCCGCGTGGTGAAAGCTTTCGCGCAGGAAAAACGTGAAGCGGCGCGTTTTCGCGAAGCGAATCGCCACAATTTGATCGTCAACGACAAGCTCAATAAAATTTGGTCGCTGTTTTCACCTACGGTTTCCTTCCTCACCGATATCGGGATTTTGGTGGTGTGGGCTTTCGGTATATGGCAAGTCGCACGCAATGAAATCACGGTCGGCGCGCTGGTGGCGGCGGTGGCTTTTATCGGCAATTTTTATGGTCGTATCGATTCCATGAGCCGCATCGTTTCGGTGACACAAAAGTCGGCTTCGGCTGCTAAACGTATTTTTGATATTCTTGATCATGTTTCAAGCGTGCCTGATCCGCAGCAGCCGGTGCAGGTCAAGCAAGTGCAGGGTGCCATAGAATTACGCGAAGTTGGCTTCCGTTATGGTAACCGCCTGGTTAATCGCGGCATTAATCTGCAGATCAAACCGGGGGAAATGATCGGTTTGGTCGGTCACAGCGGTTCTGGCAAGAGTACCCTGGTTAATTTGATTTGCCGCTTTTACGATGTCTCGGAAGGGGCGATTCTGCTGGATGGCGTCGATATTCGTTCGTTTGCGGTGGAAGATTATCGTCGTAACATCGGTTTGGTATTGCAAGAGCCATTCCTGTTTTTCGGTACGATTGCGGAAAATATTGCCTACGGTCGGCCCAGCGCCAGTCGCAGCGAGATCATCGCCGCCGCACGCGCGGCACATGCGCATGAATTTATTCTGCGGCTGCCGCAAGGCTATGACTCCATGGTGGGTGAGCGCGGCCAAGGTTTGTCGGGCGGTGAGCGGCAGCGGGTGTCGATCGCGCGTGCCTTGCTGATTGATCCGCGCATACTGATCATGGACGAGGCGACCTCTTCGGTCGATTCGGAAACGGAAAAAGAAATCCAAAAAGCGCTCGACAACTTGGTGCAGGGGCGTACCACGATCGCGATTGCCCATCGTTTGTCGACACTGCACAAGGCCGATCGCCTGGTGGTGCTGGATCGTGGTGAAGTCGTCGAGGTTGGTCATCACGATGAACTGATGGCGCGCCAAGGCGCTTACTATAATTTGTATCAAGCACAGGCACGCAATGCTGAGCTGGTGGAGGAGTGAGCATGACAACGACAATATTAAGCTTGCACCGCGATCCGTATGATCGACTGGTGTTACGGAATGAAGCCGGTGAAGTGTTTGAGGCTGTGAGCCCGGTGCGCGCTTTTCCTATCCAGTCGCCGTTGGAACATATTTCACTCGTGCTCAGCGATGGGCGCGAGGTGGCTTGGATCGAGGCCTTGTCTGATTTGACCGAAGCGGCGCGTGCCTTGGTATTGGAAGAGTTGGATGGTCGCGAATTCATGCCGGAAATCGAGCACATCAGTAGCGTCAGCAGTTTTTCCGTGCCATGTACTTGGCGCGTCAGTACTGATCGTGGTGAGACCGAATTTATCCTCAAAGGCGACGAAGATATTCGCCGCATCGGTAGCGCTGCGCTGTTGATTACCGATAATCACGGCATCGGTTTTCTGATTCGCGATTTTACCGCGATGGATAAACACAGCCGCAAAATCCTCGACCGGTTTTTATAATCGCGCCTGCTCGGGCGTGTCAGCGGCAGCGGCGACACTCCCTTACTCTACTTCATCAAAAATCTGACTAGGGTTTGAAACCCCGGCCTTCAGAGGCCGTCGCAAAAGGGTTTTCAGTCGACATGTTATTCCCCCGTGCTCTCGCCTCGTCATTCCTGCGTAGGCGCACTGCTGTCCGGAATAAATTAATTGACATTTCATTAGAATAATCCCAATTGCAAACGCGCCATTTCTTCTACTTCTCTTCGTCGCTTTCGGTATTGAGAGATTTCCAAGTCTTGTCGTTGAAATAGAGTGGCGCGAATCACGCATAGACACTCCCAAAGGCTTTGTTTTAAGCCATGTGTCTGTTTGTAGAGCGCCACGAGTAAATAACTGATAAGTGCTGTCAATATCTGGATACGCACCGCGTTTTCGGTGCGTCCAAAAAATTGCTTGATCTTCAGGTGTTGCTTGATCCATTTGAAGAACAGTTCGATATCCCAGCGTTCTTTATAGCGCCGGGCAATGGTCAGCGCATCGCTGTTCAAATCATTGGTTGCCAGTACTAATGGCGTAGGTTTGTCGGCTCTGGCTACCGTAATGCAGCGCAAGGGCTTCTCGTACTGATTGATGCGTTTGCCACCAGGATGTCTGTTTTTAAAACGCACAATTTGATCTTGCAGGACGATGTCTGTGGCCTCTGCGGGAATACTGCGTTCTTCCTCAATGCGCAAGCCTGCATTACGCTTGAAACGGGTCACGAATTGTGCTCCCGCCATATCGATCCGATGCCACCAGTTGTAATCGCAATAGCCCTTGTCAAAGACGTAGATCACCTCTTGCTGCAGCGGGAGCTCTTTGGTTTTCTCCACGTCATTGACATTGGCTGCGCTGATACTTTGCCAAATGGGTATCTGCGCTTGTTCTGCGTACAGGATGTGGAGTTTGACACCCTGTGTATTTCGCGTTTTATTGGAGAGCGTCCAGCGATCAAACTCGCGCCCTTTGAGGGTAATGGAAGTGGAGTCCAGAAGGTAGAGCAGCTCCTTGCTTTGTTGACGCAATGGCCGTGCCACTTTTTGCATGAGCCATGTCACCGCATCGGCAAATACGGTATCGCCGCGACGACTGTTGGCATCAGCCAGAGTGGAGCGCTTAATACGACCAGTGCCGAGATGGTAATGATGGGCGACATGACTGTTAAAGCTGGCCTCCAGAGGACGCAGGCCAGTTGTTCCGCTTAATTGAGCGTAGGTCATCACCACGAGCTGATCCCAGTGACCAAAATGCTTGCTGTATTTGTCAGCTTGATGTTTTTTGACGAGTTGATCAAAGACTCCACGCGGTAGCCCCTTCATTAACTCTTGAAAAGTGTTTATTCTGTACATGTTGCAGGTTTGGTTTTTAAGTTGGTAAACCGAGGTTAACACTCGTAAACCAATGCCTGCAACCCCCTGCAGCTTAGTCAAGAAAATTATTCCGGACAGCAGTGTGCGTAGGCAGGAATCCAGTGGCACGTCAGTGCCTTCAGGGTGGGAGGGTCGTTCAAGGGCACTTTTTTTCTGTTAAATCAACACGTTCTGCTGCGCCTGAGCAGCACAGATATCACAGATATAAAGGGCGCGTGCGCGCCACTGGATTGCCGCCTGCGCGGCAATGACGAATTGGGCGGCTGGGTGGATGCGCAATCGACCTGACTTGTGGGTAATGATCAGCGCGCTTTTGCGCGGGAGCCTGGCGGCGTTCGTGCTTAATAAAAATGCCAGAAATCATGCTGTTTTCAGTGCTGAAAACGATACTGGGTTCCAGCCAAAAGCATGCGGGAATGCGCTTGCTTGGGCCGGCGCGAACGAAGCATTTGACGCCTGATTGTAACTGTGCATTTGAACTATAGCAACTGTTGTGAACCGCTAACAACGCCAGAGACATTTTTTTGAACCCCATGAAGTTCGCAGGTAATATCGGGCAATCTTCGCTGTCAGGCAAGATTTAAAATATCACAGTCCCCGCAAGGGTGCTGTATTTGCAACGGTGTAGTGAATGTATAAAAACATGGAGAACTTATGAAATCTCTCAAAGGCAGGTTAATTTTTGTTATCGCATTATTGGTAACAATATGTACGGTTTTTTTGACCGTCGGCAGCTATCTGCGTATGAAGTCGCAGATTGAACATGATTTGAGTGCAGAGATACGCGGCGTTGCTACCGGCTACAATGCCCTGCTCAGTAACTGGATACAGATTAATACGGCGCTGGTGGACAGCTTGGCGCAAGGCTTGGGCAATGGCGCTGATTTGCAAGCGAGCTTGGCGATGGTACGCGGCGGTGGTAATTTCCTCAGCGTGTATCTGGGGCAGCCCGATAAAACGTTTACCAATAATCCGGCCAATCCACCTCCGGCCGGCTATGACCCTACTGCTCGTCCTTGGTATAAGGCGGCGATGGAAGCCAAGAAAGCCATTGTTACCTCGGCTTATATGGGCGTCAACCCACCCGGTCTGATGATTTCATTTGCCGCACCGGTGAAAGGTGGCGAAGGCGGGGTGGTGGCAGCCGATGTGTTTCTGACTAAAATTGTCGATCAAATTCTGACCGTCAAACTGGCCGGCGATGGCTATGCCTTCTTGCTCGATAAATCCGGCGTAGTGCTGGCGCATTCCGACCAAACCAAGGCACTCAAGCCGGCCAAGGAAATCGCCGCTGAATTGGCCTTGGAAAATATTGCGACACTGGCTAAAAACACCGAGCCTACCGAAGTGCAGATCGCCGGCAAAGCCAGCTTCTTGTACTTACAACAAATTACCGGCTCAGATATTTACTTGGCCTTGGTGGTCGATAAAAACAAGGCGCTGGCGTCACTCGATCAACTGCTAGTGATTTCTGGCTTGGTTTTGTTGGTGTTGTTGGCCGTGATTTTGCCAGTCTCGACGTGGTTGGTCGGGCGTATGCTATCGGGATTGCAACGGGTGCGCGATGCGATGACGGATATCGCCGCTGGTGGTGGTGATTTGAGTCGTAAAATCGTCGTCGAGGGTGAAGATGAAGTGGCGCAGACGGCGCAAGCTTTCAATCAGTTCCTCGAGCAATTGCGGGTGATGGTGGTCGACGTGCGCAAGGCGACCGATTCGATTACGATCGGGTCGACTGAAATTGCGGCTGGCAATATGGATTTGTCGGGTCGTACCGAGCAGCAGGCTTCCTCCTTGGAGCAAACGGCGGCGAGCATGGAAGAGTTGACCGAGGCGGTCAGAAACAATGCTGACAATGCACGCGAAGCCAATAAGATGGCCGTCAATGCCTCCGATGTCGCGACCCAGGGCGGTGAAGTGGTGAACCGCGTGGTTTCGACCATGCAGGGGATTTCCGACAGTTCGCGCAAAATCGTCGACATCATCAGCGTGATCGAAGGGATTGCGTTTCAAACCAATATTTTGGCGCTCAATGCGGCGGTCGAAGCGGCCCGCGCCGGTGAGCAGGGCCGTGGCTTTGCGGTGGTTGCCAGTGAAGTTCGTACGCTGGCGCAGCGCAGTGCGGCAGCGGCTCAAGAAATCAAGAGTTTGATCGAAGATTCGGTGACGAAGGTGAATGAAGGTTCCGAGCTCGTGGATAAGGCTGGTGCCTCGATGAGTCGTATCGTCGCTGCGGTGGATCAGGTGGCGGCGATCATCAATGAAATCACCTCGGCGTCGGTGGAGCAGAGCGATGGCATCAGCCAGGTCAACATCGCACTGGCCCACATGGATGAAGCGACCCAACAGAATGCTGCCTTGGTCGAACAAGCGGCAGCGGCAGCAGGCTCACTGGAAGAGCAAGCCAACTTGCTGAAAACAGCGATGTCGGCGTTCCGCATGGAGCAGGGGCAGCCGGCGGCACGACTTGCCAGCGCTCGGCCGGCCCCGCGCATGACTGCGGCGCGTCGTATCGGACGCGACGCATAGGTAAAGATCAGTGAGCGGTAGTAAGCGCCGGATCAGCTCTCGGCTAAGGGACTGAGGGAGGCAATCACCGGCGCATGGTCGGATGGTTGCTCCCACTTGCGCGGCACGCGGTCGATCACACAAGCATGACAGCGGCTGGCCAGCGCTGCCGATAACAAAATGTGATCGATACGCATGCCTTTATTGAGGCGAAAGCCGAGCGCACGGTAATCCCACCAACTGAAGCTTTTTTCGCTTTGTTCAAATTGCCGGAAACTGTCGCTCAGACCCAGATCGAGCAAGCCTTGCAAGGCGCTGCGTTCCTCTGGTGACACCAAATTCATACCGACCCAAGCGGCCGGATCATGCACATCGCGGTCGTCCGGGGCGATGTTGTAATCACCGAGCAGGGCCAATTGTGGATACTGCTGGAGTTCCCCACGCAGCCATTCCTGTAGCGCCGCCAACCATTTCAATTTATAGACAAACTTATCCGAATCCGGCGCTTGTCCGTTCGGCACATAGGCACAGATGATGCGCATGCCGCAAATGGTGGCGGCGATGATGCGCTGCTGTTCATCTTCGAACAGCGGATTATTCTTTTGTACTTGCTCGATAGGGTGGCGCGCAATGATCGCCACGCCGTTGTAGGTTTTTTGACCGCTGAAGGCGACGTGATAACCGGCTGCCTCGATTTCAGCTTGAGGAAATTTATCGTCGGTGAGCTTGGTTTCTTGCAGGCACAAGACATCGACGGGGTTCGTTTCCAGCCATTGCAAGACCTGTGGCAGGCGGACTTTGAGGGAATTGACGTTCCAGGTGGCGAGTTTCATTGAATCGGTATCTCTTTAAAGGAATGAATGGCATTTTGGGCTTGCGCCTGATGGCGGCATAACATCGGGCTGTGGCAATGAATCTGTGCGGGAGATTATACGATGCCGGGCGGATTGTGGAGTTGACGCTTGAACTTGGCGATGGCGATCATTTGTTTTCGGCTTGTTTTCTTAGCAAGGCGGCGTGCCTGCAGGGTGTGAAAGTGGTTCGCACACTGCAGGCAATCCTGCTAAAGTTAAGGCCTGCAAGCTGGTGCGCCAATTTTCGATGATGGCTGCTTTTTGCTGCACACTAAAAAAAAGCGATTAATCTTTTTTGTATATGAATCTCCCCTAAAAACGCTATTTGACATATGAAGCAAGTGCGGGCAAGCTAGGCATTCTTTGTCGAATTCTGGAGTCAGCTATGCCGCAATACCGTTCCCGTACCACCACCCATGGCCGTAATATGGCCGGCGCGCGTGCTTTGTGGCGTGCCACTGGCATGAAAGACGGTGATTTTGATAAACCTATTATCGCCGTCGTCAACTCGTTTACCCAATTCGTGCCGGGCCATGTGCATCTGAAAGACCTTGGTCAAATGGTGGCGCGTGAAATCGAAGCGGCTGGTGGTGTGGCCAAGGAATTCAATACCATTGCGGTTGATGATGGCATCGCCATGGGTCATGGCGGTATGTTGTACTCGCTGCCTTCGCGCGAACTGATTGCCGATTCGGTTGAATACATGGTCAATGCCCACTGTGCCGATGCCATGGTGTGCATTTCCAACTGCGATAAAATCACGCCCGGCATGCTGATGGCAGCGATGCGTCTGAATATTCCGGTGGTGTTTGTGTCGGGTGGGCCGATGGAAGCCGGCAAAGTTCTCGAAACTCTGCATCCTAAGCAGGGTGGAGTGCAGAAGATCATGAAGATCGATTTGGTCGATGCCATGATCAAAGCTGGCGACAGCAAGGTGTCGGATGAAGAAATCGGCCGTATCGAACGTTCCGCCTGCCCGACCTGCGGATCCTGCTCCGGTATGTTTACCGCCAACTCGATGAATTGTCTGGTCGAAGCGCTGGGCTTGGCTTTGCCGGGTAATGGCACGATTTTGGCTACCCATGCCGACCGCAAAGAATTGTTTCTGCGTGCCGGTCGTTTGATCGTTGAGCTGTCCAAGCGCCATTATGAAGCTGACGATTACTCGGTGTTGCCACGCTCTATCGCCACCAAGGCGAGTTTTGAAAACGCCATGGCGCTCGACGTTTCCATGGGCGGTTCCACCAATACGGTCTTGCATTTGCTGGCCGCAGCCCACGAAGCCGGTGTCGATTTCAAAATGGCCGATATCGATCGCGTGTCTCGCAACGTGCCATGCCTGTGCAAAGTCGCGCCGATGACCGATAAATACCATATCGAAGATGTCCATCGTGCCGGCGGCATCATGGCCATTCTCGGCGAGTTGGCCCGTGCCGGCTTGCTCGATACCACGCGTCCTACCATTCACAGCGCCAGCATGGCCGAAGCCATCGCGCGTAATGACGTCGCTGTCTGCGACGATGTCGCCGTGCACACCATGTTCAAGGCCGCGCCAGGTGGCGTGCCGACTCAGACGGCGTTTTCACAGGCGGAACGCTTTGAGAGCCTCGATCTCGACCGCGCCACTGGCTGTATTCGCGATCGTGCTCATGCCTATTCGGAAGATGGCGGCTTGGCGGTGTTGTACGGTAATTTGGCGGAAAATGGTTGTATCGTCAAAACGGCCGGCGTCGATGACAGTATTTTGCGCTTCACTGGTCGCGCCCGTGTGTTTGAAAGTCAGGACAGCGCGGTTGAGGCGATACTCGGCGATGCGGTTCACGAAGGTGATGTCGTCATCATTCGTTATGAAGGGCCGAAAGGCGGGCCGGGCATGCAGGAAATGTTGTATCCGACTTCGTATATCAAATCCAAAGGCTTGGGCAAGGCGTGCGCATTGTTTACTGATGGCCGTTTTTCCGGTGGCTCGTCGGGTTTGGTGATTGGTCATGCTTCGCCGGAAGCGGCGGAAGGCGGTGCCATCGGTTTGGTGGAGGAGGGTGATGTGATTGCCATCGATATCCCGGCGCGCAGTATTAATTTGATGATCAGCCCGGAATTGCTGGCCGAACGCCGTGCCGCGATGGATGCCCGTGGTGACGCGGCTTGGCAGCCGGTGGCACGCGAGCGCTATGTGTCGCAAGCTTTGCAAGCCTATGCAGCCTTGGCGACCTCGGCTGATCGCGGTGCGGTTCGCGATATTTCGCAATTGAAGCGGCGTTGATCGTAGTCGGCTAGGAGCCTGAGCGGCAGAACGAGTCGAAGCGAAAAATCGGCTGAGCGAGGACAGATTTTGGCTAGCTCAGGCTCCTAGTTTGACGGGGTGGTAGCGTAGGCTGCCGCCCCGTTTTTGCTTGCAGAGCTTGCTTTTATCGGTTTTGACCGCATCTGTCGGTAACGGACGCACGGTTTTGTCTGCTGCTTCCCAGCGATGTAACGTGTGCGCATGCCTCAGGTCGTTTATACTCGGGGTTGCCGTGTATTTTTTCACATGTTACTTCAAAAGCTTTTTCAGGAACCGTATGTCCAGCACCATACCCGCGCCGCTTCACGCCGTCCCCCTTGATTATGTCGATTCCTGTCATTTGCCCACGACTTGGGCGAATTTTCGTATGCATGCCTTTGTTGAACCGGGCAGTGGCAAAGAGCATATCGCCCTGACGCTGGGCGTAGTCGATGACGGTGCGCCGGTGTTGGCGCGGATACATTCCGAATGTCTGACCGGTGACGCCTTGTTCAGCCAGCGCTGTGATTGCGGACCGCAGTTAGAGTTGGCGCTGCAAAAAATCGCCGAAGCCGGACGAGGCGTGCTGCTGTATTTACGGCAGGAAGGGCGTGGTATCGGTTTGCTCAATAAAGTACGCGCCTATCATTTGCAAGATGATGGTGCTGATACCGTCGAAGCCAATCAGCGTCTGGGCTTTGCCGCCGACTTGCGCAATTACGGTCTGTGCGATCCGATGTTACGCCATCTCGGTATCCGCTCATTGCGCTTAATGACGAATAATCCGCGCAAGCTGGCCGCCATGGCCGGTTTGAATGTGCTCGTGGCCGAACATGTACCATTGATCATAGAACGTAACGTACACAATAACCGCTACCTCAATACCAAGGCGAGTAAGCTCGGCCACTTGATGCAAGCCGATTTGTCGGTGCCATCCTCAGATGAGGACTTGCTGTTGTAATTTCAAAAATTCGGCACTGGCTTCCAGTAATACTTGATCGAGTACATCTTGATCGAGGCCCAGATGCTGCCACGACAGGGCAGTGATTTCCGGTGTGCTGTGATCGGGCGTGTGATTGAGGTGTAAAACGTGGGCAATCCCATTTGCGACATGCACGATGGTGGCCAAAAACCCCAAGCCCGGCGTTTCCGGCTGATGATGGCCGCTGATGGCGTTGATCATTTGTTCGGAAAAATTCCATTGCCGCGCCAATGCGGTGCCGACTTCAGCATGATCAATTCCCAGCACCTGATGTTCTGCCTGTAACTGCGTCAGTGCTTGCTCACGTTGCGCAGCCAGCACGGCTTCGTAGGCGCGGCCATGGTAAGTGACCAGCACCAGCGTGCCGATATCATGCAAAAGCCCGGCCGTGAAGGCGACATCTTGGCTGACATGGAGGCGACGTGCCAAAATTTTTGCGACGATGGCCACCGTATTGCTGTGCTCCCAAAATTGCTTGTGACTGAAGCCGGCACAATTATTTTCTGGAAAACAGCCGGTCAAGGCGGCCGTGACGATCAGTTGTCTGACCGTGACCAAGCCGAGCAGGCCGATGGCTTGCTGGATCGTGGTGACCTTGACTAAGGTGGAGTAATACGCCGAGTTTGCATAACGCAGGGTTTTGGCCGTTAAGGCGATGTCATGCGTAACCTTTTGCGCCAGCTCGTGGGTATCGACTTGGTCGCTATCGATTTGATTGAGGATTTCCATGACCACTGCCGGCAGAGTGGGTAAATCCTTGATTTCTTCGACGATTTGTTGGATGGCGATTCTGTTCATCTGTTCTGTTCCTGTTTCAGCCCACTATAGTATTACCTAAATGCTGGTAAAAAAGGCTTTTGAAATCAACAAGAACAGGAATTGTTAAATTTTTACGACATTGTTTACAGTTTTGACTCGAGGCGTTTTTCACTGATGCTGATTTTGGCACGCTCGAGCATGTCGATGGCGGCCGGGCCGCGCAGCAGGGTGACGGCGACCGCCAGCGCATCGATGTAAGTCAGGTGCGCCAGACGCGAAGTCATCGGTGTGTAAATATCTGGGTCTTCTTCGACATCGACGCTGATATGGGCATCGGCATAGTCAGCCAGCGGGCCGCCGCTGGCACACAGCACCAGTATTTTAGCGCCGGCGTGTTTCGCCAACTGCACGCTGTTGATCAAATCGCGCGTGCGGCCGGTGCGTGAGAAGGCCACTACCACGCAGTCGCTGTTGAGCAGTGAAGCCGATTGCGCCTGCAAGTGGGCATCGCAAAACACGGTAGTTGGAATACCGAAGCGGAAGAATTTTAATTGTGCATCGATGGCCAAGGCACCCGAATAGCCAAGGCCATAGCATTCGATGCGGCGGGCCCGTGCCAGTAAATGCACGGCCGCTTCAAAGCTGGCTACATTGGCATTATTCCGCGCTTCCATCAGGGTGGCGATGGTGCGGTCAAATACTTTCGGCAGCACGTCACGCACATGGTCGGCTTGGTTGACATCGAGATGCAGGTAAGGGATGCCGGTCGCCAGGCTCTTGGCAAACGCCAGTTTGAACGATTTGAAACCGTCAAAGCCCAGGCTTTGGGAAAAGCGCGCGACCGTCGGCTCGCTGACGTCACAAGCTTGAGCCAAGACGCGGATCGACATTTCCAAGGCATCGTGCGGCTTTTGTAATAAAAATTCTGCCACCTGACGTTCGGCGCGACTGAGTGCCGTGCTGGCGATGCGTATCCGCGCCAGTAATCCTTTTTCGGATGGTACGATCGATTTGAGTTCGGATTTAGGTTCGGAAAACGGATACGCCATAACAGTCATTCTTTCTCGGAGTAGCAGTCTGGTGTCACGGACACCAGAAGACGTCGATAGTACAGCCTGCAGCACGTAACAGGGCAGAAACCGGTAAAGTATCGCCGCTGGCCTGTTCCAGTACGCGGCGTTTTTCTGCGCCGGTAATGACTAGCCACAGGCGCTGGCTATCGATTAAGCGCGGCAGCGATAAGGAGATGCGGCTTTGCTGTGTCTCCGGATGCAGCGCCGCCAGGCAGCGCAATGCCTGGTGTTCGGTCGGCGCGCCGGGAAACAGTGAGGCGATGTGGCCATCGCTGCCCATGCCCAGCAAGACGGCGGAAAATGCGCCGGGAAAGTGCGCCGCCAAACGCTCATCGATAGCGGCCGCGGCTACTTCCGGTGAGCTCGAGGCATTTTTCAGGGAAACCAAGCGCCAATTTTTTTCACTGCCTTGCAGTACGCGGCGGAACAAGCCTTCATTACTTTGTGCATTGTCATCGGCCACCCAACGTTCGTCAGTCGCTACCAACTGCACTGGCTGCGCCAGCTCGGTGCTGTGCAACAGGGTGTTGAGGGCGCGATATACCGGTGCCGGCGTACTGCCGCCAGCCAATGCGAAGCTGCTGCCGGCCGGTTCGCTCTGAATCAGATCGAACCATAGTCGGCTCAGGCTATTGCTGAGTTCATCGATATTGGCAAAGCTATGGAACGTAACAGGGTTCATGCTGGATTAACTTTCTACGAATTCTTCGCCCCAAGCGGCGTTGTTTTGGGCTAATAAATAACTGGAAGCGGACGGGCCCCAACTGCCGGCGATATACGATTTCAAACCTTCGCTGTCGTTTTTCCAGGCTTCCATGATCGGGTCTATCCAAGCCCAAGCGGCGCTGAGTTCGTCATCACGCACGAACAGTGTTAAGTCGCCGTGCATGGCATCGAGCAGCAGTCGTTCGTAAGATTCGACACGGCGCGAGTTCGAGGCTTCGGCGAAGTCCAGATTGAGCGCGACGTCGGATAAGCGTATGCCTTCGCCTGGATCTTTGGCTTTCATGAACAACTGCACGCTTTCTTCCGGCTGCAGTGAAATAACCAGACGGTTCGAACGCATCGGTCCTTGCGATTGACCGAAAATCGAATACGGTATCGGTTTGAAATTGATGGTGATTTCAGCGCTGCGGCTGGCCATGCGTTTACCCGTGCGCAGATAGAACGGTACGCCGGCCCAGCGCCAATTATTGATTTCGGCGCGGATGGCAACAAAAGTTTCTGTGCGCGAGGCCGGCGGCACCCCCGGTTCGGCTTGGTAAGCGATGACCGGCTGACCATTGACGGCACCGGCGCGGTATTGGCCGCGTACCGTGCGTTTGCTGACTTCATCGGGCGAAAATTTATGCAGTGCACGCAGTACTTTGACTTTCTCGTCGCGGATGGCATCGGGGTTGGCATTCACCGGTGGTTCCATGGCGACGATCGAGACTAATTGCAGCAAATGATTTTGCACCATATCGCGCAGTGCACCGGTATGGTCGTAGAAATCGCCGCGCGATTCCACCCCAACTTGTTCCGAAATTGAAATCTGCACATCTTGTATCCAAGTGCGATTCCACAGCGGTTCCAGAAAGGAATTGGCAAAGCGCAGTGCCAACAAATTCTGCACCATTTCTTTACCCAGATAGTGATCGATGCGGTAAATCTGATTTTCTTCGAGATAATTGCGCAGAGATTGATTGATTTCTTTGGCCGATACGGCGTCGCGGCCTAGCGGTTTTTCTACCACGACGCGGGCATTCCCTTCTACCAAGCCATGTTGCGACAGTTGTTCGACCACCGGAATAAAAATATCGGGGCCGGTAGCCAGATAGAACAGTGTGGCATTGGTGGGGCTGGTGTGGACCATGCTTTTGAGAGCCGCGAAATCTTCCGGCACACGCGCATCGATCTTGGCGTAGCGGGTCAAGGCCAGAAATTGCTGCAATGTTTCAGCGCTGGCACCACTGAGTTTGTCGGCATATTGGGCGATGCTGTCGCCAACCCGGCTGCGGTACTCGTCGTCGCTCAGACGTTCACGCGCGGCACCGACGAATTGAAAATCATGATCGAGTCGACCATTCACAAATGCGCTGTAAAGTGCCGGGATAAGCTTACGCTTGGCGAGATCGCCGGTACCGCCGAATAAGACAAATGTGGTCATGGGAACTCCGTATGGGTGCTGTATAAGTATAGAAGCAGGACTGGCGCAAAACCGCCGCAGTGCTCGCCGTGGTTTTACTTGGCCTTGCCGAAACCATTTTACGTCAGTCCTGTGAAAATACTGACAGGCTGAATCAATTATGCCAGAAAATCGTCAGAAATGTAGTTTCGTTACGTTAAATGGGAAGATATTGCGTAATAAAACAGCATAATAGTAATTTTCTGAAAGTTTGTTACGTAAATTGTTTGTTTATGCTATCTTTATCAGCATAGTGACAGAACCCTCCGATGCCACGCTGTTTTGTGCCTCGGCTGCGACGTCCGATTGCTTTCCCATTTCCTTTCAGGTGAGTTCATGACAACATCGACCACGCTGCATCCGGTGATAGACGCGGTTACCAACCGTATCATCAGCCGTAGCAAAACCTTACGCAGCAACTATCTTTCGCAATTGGAGCAAATGCGTGGGCGCGGCCCGCGTCGCGCCAGTTTGTCTTGCGCCAATCAGGCCCATGCCAATGCGGCCATGGATAGCAGTAGCAAAATTTGGCTCAATCAGGCGCAAAAACCGAATATCGGCATCGTCACCGCTTACAACGACATGCTCTCGGCACACCAACCGTATGAATCGTATCCGCAGCAAATTCGTCAAGCGGCGCTGCGTTTCGGCGCCACGGCACAAGTCGCCGGGGCCGTGCCGGCCATGTGTGATGGTGTCACGCAGGGGCGTCCCGGTATGGAATTGTCGCTGTTTTCGCGCGACGTAATTGCGCAAGCCACGGCGGTGGCCTTGTCGCATGATGCCTTCGATGCCACTCTGTGCCTCGGTATTTGCGACAAAATCGTGCCGGGCTTATTGATCGGTGCGCTGGCCTTCGGTCATTTGCCGACTATTTTTATTCCGGCCGGCCCGATGGGTTCAGGCTTATCGAACAAGGCCAAGGCGCTGGTGCGTGAGCGTTATGCGCAAGGTAAAGCGAGCAAAGAAGAATTGCTGGCTTCCGAAAGCGCCGCCTACCACAGCGCCGGTACCTGTACGTTTTACGGTACCGCCAACAGTAATCAAATGCTGCTCGAAGCGATGGGCTTGCATTTGCCCGGCGCGGCCTTCATCCATCCCGAAGATCCTTTGCGCAGCGTGCTCACCGATGCGGCCGTCGAACGCGTGCTGGGCTTGACCGAACAAAGCGGTAACTACAAACCTATCGGCCAATTGGTCAATGAAAAAACCATCGTCAACGCGATCATCGCCTTGCTTGCGACCGGCGGCTCCACCAATCACACCATCCACTGGATCGCCGTGGCCCGGGCGGCGGGGATTCTGATCGATTGGCAAGACTTTGATGAACTGTCGGCCGTCATTCCACTGCTCACCCGCGTCTACCCGAACGGCACGGCCGATGTCAATGCCTTCGAAGAGGCCGGTGGCCCGACTTTTGTCCTGCGTGAATTGCTGCGTGCCGGTTTGATGCATGGCGATGTGATGACGGTGTATGGCGAGCAGGGTTTGCATGGTCATACGCGTCGTCCGGTGTTAAGCGGTAGCGCGCAAGTTGCTTGGACTGATTTGCCGGCTGCCTCGCCGAATGAAGACGTGGTGCGCAATGCCGCCACGCCGTTTGCTGCCACCGGTGGTCTGCGTCTGTTGCAAGGCAATATAGGGCGCGCCATCGTGAAAGCCTCGGCGGTGCCGGAAGAAGCTTGGGTGGTGCGTGCGCCGGCCTTAGTGTTTACTTCGCAGGATGCCTTGGTGGCGGCGTATAAAGCCGGCCAACTTAACCGTGATTTCGTCGCCGTCGTGATTTTCCAAGGGCCGCGTGCCAATGGTATGCCAGAGCTGCACCATTTCACGCCGATACTCGGCAGTTTGATGTCGGCCGGTTTTAAAGTGGCCTTGGTCACGGACGGTCGTATGTCGGGCGCCTCGGGTCGCATTCCGGCAGCGCTGCATGTCAGCCCGGAAGTAGCGCAGGGTGGTGCACTGGGTAAAGTGCGCGATGGTGATCTGATCGAAGTCAACGTCCATACCGGCCAATTACTGGCCTTGGTCGACGCCGCCGAGTGGGAACAACGCAGCGTCGCCAGCCACAACGAAGCGGCGACATTCGGCTACGGGCGCGATTTGTTTGCCACCCAACGGCGCGTCGTGACGGCGCCTGAGCACGGTGCATCGACCTTATTTATCTGATCCGACGCGCTTTTTTTCGCAATTCATTGATATTAAAAAACAGAGAGACATCATGACTACCCATACTACTCAAAGCATCATCGCCAGCCTCGAACAATTGCGGGTCTTGCCGATTCTGGTCACCGATGATGTCGATCAAGCGATACGCTGCGTGCAAACCTTGGCTGCCAACGGCTTGCCGGCGGTGGAAATCACGCTGCGCACGCCGAATGCGATGACGGTCTTGCGCGAGGTGGTGAAAGCTTGTCCTGAGGTGACCGTTGGTGCCGGCACGATTTTAACGGCCGCCCAACTCGATGCCGTGCGCGACGCCGGTGCCGCCTTCGGTATCAGCCCCGGCATCACGCCGCTGCTGGCCAAGGCCGCGCAGGAATCGGGTTTGCCGTATTTTCCTGGGGTTGGCGGTGCCAGTGATTTGATGCTGGCCTTGGAACATGGCTTTCAAGTTGTGAAGCTGTTTCCTTCGGATATAGTCGGCAGCACCAAGATGGCCAAAGCACTCGGCGGGCCTTTCCCCGATGTGCGCTTTTGCCTGACTGGCGGCGTTACCGTTGAAGCCACGCCGGGCTTGCTGCAGCAAGCGAATATTTTGTGTGTCGGCGGTTCCTGGATGTGTCCGGCCGCGCTGATTCAAAATGCCGACTGGGCCGCGATTGCCGTCTTGTCGGCCGCTGCGGCCCAAGCTGGCCAGCGCTGAACGGCGTTCACAGGTATTCCTTCGATTGACTCATTCAATGTAAAGCAAGAACATGGCTACTTCCGTTTCCCGTACTCCGCTCTGGTGTTTGTTACAGCAACGCGCAACCAATATGCCTGGACTGAAAGAATTATTCCGTGCCGATGCCCAGCGGTTCACCCGCTTTTCGGCGTCTGCCTGCGGTATTTTGCTCGATTACTCCAAGCAGCGTATCGATACCACGGCCAAGCTGAATTTATTGGCGCTGGCACGCCAGCAGGAAGTCGAAGCGCGCCGTGATGCCATGCTGCGCGGTGAAGCGATCAATCATACGGAAAACCGGGCGGTGCTGCATACGGTATTGCGTTTGCCAAAAGATGAGTCTTTCGTATTGAATGGGGAGAATATCGCCGCCGATGTACATGCCGTGTTAGCGCAAATGCGCAACTTCAGCGATGCCGTGCGTGAAGGTCGCTGGCTCGGGTTTACCGGTAAAGCGATACGCACCATCGTCAATATCGGCATTGGCGGTTCCGATCTCGGTCCGCAGATGGCCTGCATTGCCTTGGCACCGTGGTCGCAAAAAAATCTTTCTTTGCACTTCGTGTCGAATGTCGATGGCCGTCATGTGGCCGATGCGCTGGCCAATGCCGATCCGGAAACCACGCTCTTCGTGGTCGCTTCGAAAACCTTCACGACCATGGAAACGCTGACCAATGCGCGCACGGCACGTGATTGGATGCTGGCGCACGGCTGCCCGCTCGATCAAATTCGTCAGCATTTTGTGGCCTTGAGTACTAATGTCAAAGCGGCTGGTGAATTTGGTATCGCCGAGGAAAATGTTTTTCCGTTTTGGAATTGGGCCGGTGGCCGCTATTCGATGTGGAGTGCCATCGGCTTGTCGATCGCGCTGTATGTTGGTGCCGATCGGTTTGAAGAAATGCTGGCTGGTGCGCATGAAATGGATTTGCATTTTGCGCAAGCACCGTTGGAACAAAATTTGCCGGTGTTGATGGCCTTGGTCGGTATTTGGAATATCAATTTCCTCGGCTTGCAAGCGCTGTCGATCGCCCCTTACCATCAGCGTATGACGCGTTTGCCGGCGTATTTGCAGCAACTTGAAATGGAAAGCAATGGCAAGTCGGTCACCCGCGAAGGCGAGCGGGTCGACTATCCGACTTCACCGATCTTGTTTGGTGAAGCCGGCACCAATGGTCAGCATGCGTATTTTCAGTTGCTGCATCAAGGGGCGACCATCATTCCTACCGATTTTATCGTCGTTGCCGACGACGATGCCGGGTTGCCCGGCCATAATCAAGCCTTGCTGGCGAATTGTTTCGCGCAATCGAAAGCGATGGCTTTGGGAAAAAACATCGATGAAGTACGTGCCGAGTTGGGTGATCTGCCGGAAAAAATGCTGGCACCTCGGGTGTTTGAAGGGAATCGACCGACCTCGACGGTGCTGCTCGATGAACTGACACCGCGCTCACTCGGCGCCTTGATCGCCTTATATGAGCACAAAGTTTTCGTGCAATCGGTGATCTGGGATATCAATGCCTTTGATCAGTGGGGCGTGGAGTTGGGAAAATCCTTGGCGCAGCAATTGATCAGTCTTGATCCCGCCGCCGTCAAGGAAGAATACGACAGTTCGACACGCGGTTTGCTATTGGCGGTCAAGCGTAGCCAGCAATTTAAAAAAGCTGCCTGAGGCAAGCCAAAGCAGTTTGAAGCAGGCTGAACCGGCCTACCTAGGAGTCTGTCGGGCTTAGGAGTAATCGGCTGCAAAATTGCCTGAGCGGTCCATATTTCGTCTATTTTTTTGTCAATACGCTCGGTATTGACAAAAAAATAGCCAAAATCTGTCCTCGCTCAAGCGATTTTTCGCTTCGATTCCCTAAGTCCGACAGACTCCTAGCCGGTTCAGATCAAGATTTTTCATCTATCCCGCTGCGGATATACCGTAAAATTTAGACAATAGTTATTATTGCCAGACTTTTCCATCCCCTTTCACTCCGAATCCTTACTTGACATGAACGATAAAGACAACGAATTGCACGACAATAAAGACCAGAGCCTGCGCGACGATATCCGCCGCCTCGGACGACTGCTCGGGGATACCGTCAGAAATCAACATGGCGATGTGGTGTTCGATTTGATCGAGCAAGTACGTCAGAATTCGATACGTTTTCGTCGCGAGGCCGATCCGGCCGCGCGCGCCGAACTTGAAGCCACGCTCGATGGCTTGAGCAATGATCAAACCACGCAATTGATACGCGCATTCAGTTATTTTTCGCATTTGGTTAATCTGGCGGAAGATCAGCACCACATCCGCCGCACGCGCGCCCACTTGATTGCCGGTTCCGCACCGCGTCGCGGTAGTCTGGCGCATACGATAGGCGAGTTGTACCGCAGCGGTCACAGCACTGAACAATTGCGCAGTTTTTTTCAAACCGCCCAAGTCGTGCCGGTACTGACGGCCCATCCTACCGAAGTACAACGCAAGAGCATACTCAATTGTCAGATGGTGATCACGCGTCTGCTCGACGAGCGCGACCGCATGCAATTGACGCCGGAAGAATCGGCCGCCAATGAAGAGGCGCTGAGCCGCGCCATACTCACGCTGTGGCAGACTCGGATGCTGCGCACGGCCAAATTGTCGGTGCTCGATGAAGTGGAAAACGGTCTGAGTTTTTACGATTACACTTTCTTGCGCGAATTGCCGCAGTTGTACGCCGGCCTCGAAGATTTATTAGATAGTCAGGATGCCGATGCTGCCTCGACCGAACTGCCAAGCTTCATGAAGATGGGTAGTTGGATAGGCGGCGATCGCGATGGCAATCCCTTCGTTACCGCCAGCGTGCTGGAAAAAACTTTGGCCATGCAAGCGACTCGAGCGTTCAAATTTTATCTCGACGAATTGCATACCCTCGGTTCGCAATTATCGATGGCCAGCTTGCTGGTAGCCGTTTCCGATGATTTGCTGGCGCTGGCACAGCGCTCGCCCGATCATTCGCCGCACCGCTCGGACGAGCCGTATCGACTCGCCATCAGCGGCGTGTATGCGCGCTTGGCTGCCAGTTATACCGAGTTGCTCGGGCTCTTGCCGACCATCGCCGCGAGTGGCGTGGCTGCGCCGTATGCCACGGCCGAAGCCTTGGCGGCCGACCTCGATATCATTCATCATTCCTTGGTCGCGCACGGTTCGGCGGCCTTAACCCGTGGTCGTCTGCGTCATTTACGCCGGGCCGTGAGGGTGTTTGGCTTTTCGCTCGCACCGGTCGATCTGCGTCAAAATTCCGATGTCCATGAACGCGTGGTGGCGGAATTGCTGCAGGCCGCCGATCCGACCATCGATTACCTCGCTTGCAATGAAGAGCAACGCATCGCCTGTCTGATTGCCGAGATCAGCAATGCGCGTCCGCTGGCTTCGCCTTACCTCACGTATTCGGAAGAAACCCAGTCGGAATTGGCGATTTACCGCGCCGCTGCCACGGCCCAGCAACGCTATGGCAAAGCGGCAGTACCGAATTGCATCATCTCGAAAGCCGATGGTGTGTCCGACATGCTCGAGCTGGCCTTGCTGCTCAAAGAGTCGGGCTTGCTGCATCCGGCCGAAGGGCGTCTCGATGTCAACATCATTCCGCTGTTCGAAACCATCGGCGATCTGCAAAACAGTGCGCCGGTGATGGACCGTTTGTTCGGCATTCCGGCTTACGCACGCTTGTTAGCCAGTCGCGACAATGCCCAGGAAGTCATGCTCGGTTACTCCGACAGTAATAAAGATGGCGGCTTCCTGACTTCGGGTTGGGAATTGTATAAAGCCGAGCTCGATCTGGTGCAAGTGTTTGCGCGTCACCAAGTTCGACTGCGTTTGTTTCATGGTCGCGGCGGTTCGGTCGGTCGCGGCGGCGGCCCAAGTTATCAGGCGATACTGGCGCAACCGGCCGGTGCCGTGCAAGGGCAGATACGTCTGACCGAGCAGGGTGAAGTGATCACGGCTAAATACGCCAATCCCGAAGTTGGTCGCCGCAATCTCGAAGTCTTAGCGGCCGCGACCATGGAAGCGAGTTTGCTCTCGCACAGTGAAGTGCCGCCGCGTCCTGAATTTCTCGCAGCGATGGAAGAATTGTCGGATCATGCATTCAAAGCCTATCGTGCCTTGGTGTATGAAACCGCGGGCTTTGAGCAGTATTTCTGGGAATCGACCGTCATTTCTGAAATCGCCGGCCTTAATATTGGTAGCCGTCCCGCTTCACGCAAAAAATCGACCGCAATCGAAGATTTGCGCGCCATTCCTTGGGTCTTCAGTTGGTCGCAATGTCGCCTGATGTTGCCGGGTTGGTTCGGTTTTGGTGCTGCCGTAGAATGCTATGTGCAAGCCCATCCGCTCGATGGCTTGGCGACTTTGCAAGCGATGTTCAAAGAATGGTCATTCTTTGCCACCGTGCTCTCGAATATGGAAATGGTGCTGGCCAAGAGTGATATCGGCATTGCCAGTCGTTACGCGCAATTGGTCAAGGATGAAGCCTTGCGCGCGGCAATTTTCCCGCGCATCGAAGCCGAACATGCCGCTACCATCGCTGTGCTCAAAGCCATCTCGGGTCAGGATGAATTATTGGCGGCCAATCCTTTGTTGGCGCGTTCGATTGTCAATCGTTTCCCCTACCTGTCGCCTTTGAACCATGTACAGGTCGAATTATTGGAACGCTTCCGCAATGGTGACACCGATGAGCGCGTGCGTCGCGGCATACACTTGTCGATTAATGGGATTGCTGCCGGCCTCAGAAACAGCGGTTGATTTAAGGCAAATTAAGATCTGGCGAATTATGCGTATACTGGCGCTTTCTTCTCTTTCAGGTACAGCATGCCACAGCAATTGCTAGGAGTAGTAGGGTGGTCGGGCAGCGGCAAGACCACCTTGCTGGAGTTTCTTGTGGCGCAATTATGTGCCAAGGCGATCAGTGTCAATGTGGTCAAACACAGTCATCACGATATCCACATCGAGCCGCCGCACAAAGACAGCGCCCGCCTGCGCGCCGCTGGGGCGGTGGAAGTGATGTTGGTGTCGCCCTACCGTTACGTGATTGCCCATGAATTACGCCAGCAAGCCGAGCCCAGCTTGGCAGAACTATTACCGCGTATGCAAGATGCCGACCTGATACTGGTAGAGGGCTACAAATGGGAAGTCATGCCGAAACTCGAAGTTTATCGCTCTGTGCTTGGCAAGCCGCAGATTTTCCGTTCTGATCAGCACATTCTGGCTGTCGCCTCCGATGATGCCCGGCCCGATGATTTGCCGGCCGGCTTGGTCTGGCTAAATTTGAATCAGCCTGAACAAGTGCTGGCTTGGCTGCTTGCTGCACTGCAAAGTGGAAATTTAAAAAAATTATCACAACCGGGCTAAAGAAGTCCTGTTTTCCTGCCGTTAACGAAACAGATGGATCAGGAGAATTGTCATGGATATCACAGGAATTGCTAACGTAGCAAGCACGCTGGCGGAAGTCGGTACCAGCCAAGCTGTCAGTATCGCTGTTTTGAAAAAAGCCAATGATATGGCCACCGAGACCGCAACGGCCTTGATCGACGCCATCCCTTCCACCAACCCAGTCTCGAATCTGCCGGCCCACTTGGGGCGCAATATCAATACTACGGCTTGATTGTATAGCGCCGTCCCATCGTTCTCGTAGGTAGCTCAGGCGCCTAGTCCGATTTTGGCTAAAAGTGTTGCCTTGGCCGGAATTTTTTCTCACTGTTCTGGGCGGCAACCAGCATCAGAACCGCAAAGTTGCCGCTGTTACTGAGAACGTATATACTTCCTTCATCCATTTTAATAGGCTGGTACTATGTCCAAAGAAGCCATTTTTACGATGAAGCTTGAGCCCGAGCTGCGTGCTGATTTCATGCAGGAAGCACAGGCGATACACCGCTCCGCGCCTCAAGTCGTGTGTGAGTTGATGCGCGAATTCGTTCAACGTCAGCGCGAAGTGCGTAAATACGATGAATTTCTCGCGCGCAAAGTAGCTGCTGCTCGCTCCTCAATGCACGCTGGCGTTGCTCACTCCAATGATGAAGTTGAAGCCATATTTTCTGCTCGCCGTGCGGCCGTGAATGCTTGAGTATGAGGCTGGTTTGGACGCCTGAAGCACTGCTTGATCGTGACGATATCTGGGACTATATCTCAGCCGACAATCCGCGCGCGGCCGCCCGTATGGATGAACTGTTCAGCGATGTGGCGGCCCGATTGGTCCATCACCCTCAACTGGGGCGAGCAGGGAAAATACCGGGAACCCGCGAGGTGATAGCGCATGAAAGCTATCGTTTGGTCTACGAAATCAGCGACGAAACAGTATGGGTGTTGGCCTTGGTTCACACTGCACGCTTGTGGCCATTGGAGCGTGATTGAGCGCACTGAACCGAAGCATAACGAAATGGAGTGAGTTTTTCTGCTGAGCGACTGATTTCATTGTAAATTTTAGTGCCATTGATGATGTGAATCGCATTATCAATGGCATTTTTCATGGCATTGAGAGAAAAATGAAAAATTATTATCGCCTTATGCTGGGCAAACAAAGTATGTATGCCGAACGCTGTTTTGCCGGCAATTTCATCGGCGTTGATTTTGATGTCAGGCAGAATTTGCATGATTCGCTGAGCGAAGAGTGGCGTGAATTCAATAAGCATTTTATTCCAGTTTTTTTGGCGGCGCATCCTGGTAAAACTCGGATCGGTGCCGGGCTGGCTTGCGGTTTTTTGTGGACGGTAGCGAAGGGCATAAGTAGCGGCGATATTGTGCTGTGCCCTGATGGGAGTGGCGCATATCGAATCGGTGAGGTCAGTGGCGGTTATATCTATGCACCCGACGAGATCCTGCCGCACCGGCGGCCGGTGGTCTGGTTCAATACTCGTATCGAACGCAGTGCAATGAGTGATGCATTGCGTAAATCAGCCGGCTCGATCGGTACGGTTAGTGAGGTGACGCGTTACCGTGACGAGCTTGAACAATTGATCGGCGGAGTGGTCAGCATACAGCAAGTGCTCAGCGGTGCGGAAGACCCTGGTGCGTTTGCACTCGAGAAGCATCTCGAGGATTTTCTGGTGCAAAACTGGGCGCAAACTGAACTGGGTCGGTCGTACGATATTTATGAAGAAGATGGCGAGCGGGTTGGACAGCAATATGCTTCCGATACCGGGCCGATGGATATATTAGCCATTAGTAAGGATAAACAATCTTTGCTGGTGGTGGAGCTCAAGAAGGGCCGTGCCAGCGACGCGGTGGTCGGACAGGTGTTGCGCTATATGGGTTTTGTTCAGGAGGAGCTGGCCGAGGTGAATCAGATTGTCAAAGGTGCCATTATTGCGTTTGATGATGATGCACGTATTCGCCGCGCACTTTCAGTCGCACCGAATGTGAGTTTTTATCGGTATCAGATTAGCTTTAAATTGTTGAAGTGCTAGCCGTAATGCTGAACGAGTCGATGCGCTTTCTTCATAGAGTGTAGCAAAAGGGTTTTCAGTCCGGATCATTACCTCAGCCGACCATCACGTCATATGCGATAGTCTCAAAAGCATGCTGAAATGATATAGCTTATTAAGCGCGGAAACCGATAGGATGCTTCCCGCTGACCTCGATTCCTCGCCGAACACACCAAATACCGCTACCCTACGCGCTTTCCAGAACAGAATCCATGATTTTCCTCAAGCAAATTTTGTGCTGATCAGCCATAATCTCAGCCTGTTATTTGTGAGAGGAATTGATGATGAGCACGCCTATCTGGGGCTGGTCCGAGCGACTGAGTCTGCATTACCAGCCCATGGATGCTACCCATGAAGAATTTGTCAGCCTGTGCGCGGCGTTGTTGTCAGATGACCCGGCCAGCTATCTGACGCGGCTCGATGCGCTGATCGCCCACAGTGTGATCCATTTTGCCCAGGAAGATCAGTGGATGGTGGCGCATGACTTTCCACCGGCCGGCTGCCATCAACGTGAGCATACGGCGGTACTCGAATTGATGAGCGAAGTGCGCGCGCGCGTGGCGGCCGGTGATGAGGAGCTTGGGCCACGGCTGGCGGAAGAGTTGCCACATTGGTTCGAACACCATGTCGACACCATGGATAACATGCTGGCCCGCTTCATGGTTGGCTTAGAGCAAACAGCCTGAACGCCGGAGGTCGGCCGTTCAGACGGCGACGACGCTGATGCGGATGTCGCCGATCTGCACCACTTGGCCGGCGCGGATTTTGGCAGTTTTGCGCGTCTCTTGTTGCCCGTCAACTTTGACATCGCCGCTGGCGACAATCATCTTGCCCGCGCCACCGCTTTCGCACAGGCCGACCAGTTTCAAGAGCTGATTTAATTCAACGAATTCGCCTTCCAGGCTGAAGCTGAGTTTTTGCATCATGTTTCCTATTGAAAATTCAAAACAGCCGAAGCATACACCAGTGGCGCGGCCTTGGGCCGAATCCTAAAATATCCTTGAGGCAAAATTTGCGCAGATTAAATTATTTTTTCGAATGCCTGTAAGTTTGTTGCGCGTGCTACGACTATTTGAGGTAATTTATCATTTGTTTCTCGTTGGCCAGGTGTTAATGCCCTGTTTTGATGAGAAATTACCCGCACCGGGCCCTATTATGGCTTGGTAACAGTCGAGCATCCGGCCAGGCCGGATCTATTTTGGAGAGCACAATGAACAATAAAGCCCTGATCGCCGCAGCACTCGTTAGTTTGGCAGCAACATCGATGGCCATGGCCGCAGAACCGGCTAAAACGGAAAAATGCTTCGGTATTGCCAAAGCTGGTCAAAATGATTGCGCGACCAAGACCGGTAGCCATTCTTGTGCTGGCCAAGGTAAAAAAGACAATGACGCGGCAGAATGGAAAAAAGTACCAGCCGGTACTTGTGAAAAAATGGGCGGCAAAGTTGAAGCAGCCAAAGCCCCAGCCTAAGTTTCATTGATGTCGGCGCGCGCCTTGCCTCCATCTGCCCTCGCCTTGGGAGTAGGGATAGGCTTGCGCGCGCAGCATTACCGTGAATTTTCTGCCGGCTCGGTGGCAGTGGACTGGCTGGAAGTGCATTCGGAAAATTACTTCGGTGCCGGTGGCATCGATTTGTTTATGCTCGAACAGTTACGCCGCGATTATCCGCTCAGCTTACACGGTGTTGGTTTGGGGCTGGGTTCGGTGCACGGCTACGATGCCGCTCACCTGACGCGCCTTAAGCGACTCGCTGAGCAAGTCGAACCGGCCTTGATTTCCGAGCATTTATGCTGGGGAGCCCTAGCCGGGCGGCATCTTAATGATTTGTTGCCACTGCCATTGATGAGCGAAAGCTTGGACTTGGTGTGTCAGCGGGTCGATGCGATGCAAACTCTGTTGCAACGCCAAGTCTTGATTGAAAATGTCTCGACCTATGTGCGCTTTGCTCAAGATCAGATGTCGGAAACCGAATTTTTATGCCGCCTGGTACAGCGCACCGGTTGCGGCATTTTGCTTGATGTAAATAATCTCTATGTCAATCAGGTCAATCATCGTGAAGATGCCCTGACTGCTTTGCAGTTGCTGGCGAGCATGCCAGCCGGAACAGTTGGCGAAATTCATTTAGCTGGCCATCTCGATGTTGGCCATTGCTTGGTCGATGACCATGGTAGCCGAGTGGCACCAGCCGTGTGGCAGTTGTTTTCCAGTGCTTGTCACTTGCTTGGTAGCGACATCCCTGTGTTGATCGAATGGGATACCGAAATTCCTGCTCTTTCCGTGTTAGTGGAAGAGGCGGCTAAGGCGGCGCAATGCCAAGACTTGACACGAAAGCGCGTAACATGAACTCTTTGGCCAGCTTGCAGAGTCAATTTGCCGCCGCCTTGGCGGCACCGAAGGGCTGGCCTGATTCCTTGCTCGCTACGCCTATGCTGGATGAACGCTTTGCTTTCTATCGCGGCAATCAACATGCCGTACAGCTCGCGGCTTTGCGCCATGCCTACCCGGTCGTGGAGCAACTTGGCGGCGCAGAATTTTTTTCCGGCATGGCGCGCGCGTATGCCCACAGTTTTCCTTCACAATCGGGTGACTTGCATGAATTTGGTCTTGCTCTGCCGCAGTTTTTGCGTGCGCATGCCAGCGATTATCCTTATTTTGCCGATGTTGCCACGCTTGAGTGGCAACTGCAGTGCGCTTACTATGCCGAAAACAGCCCCACTCTGAGTCTGACAGACTGCCTTGCCCAAGCAGTTGTAGCCGGCAGCGCTTTGGATAGCGCGCGCTTGCTGCCGCATCCGGCCGCCAGCTTACACCACAGTGCCAGCGCTGCCATCTCGGTGTGGCAGGCGCATCAAGGAGCCGGCACGCGCACGCTCGAGGCCGGCACGCTGATGCAAGCTTGTTATGGCTTGGTAACCAGGACCGACTGGCGCGCCGGCGTGATCGCGCTGGATTTGGCGCACTACCGGGCGCTCCAAGCCTTGTTTGCCGGTCACAGCGTCGCGGCAGCCTTGGAAGTGTTGCTGGAGCACGAAGCGGCAGCCGATGTCGGCGCGGCCGTGCGTCAGTGGTTTGATAGCGCGGCATTTACCAGTGTGCGGTTCACAGACTGAGATGCAAGTCGCTTGAGTCGAATCAAATAGTTTTCCTTTGCCTGTAAGTTAAGCTTTTTCGTTTCGACTGATGTACTTCGATGCTCATGTTCTCATAGCGACGCTGTCCGCTCTGCGAGATTAATTTTCTGAAAGTACCTATGAACTATTTTTTCCGCCTGCATGCCCAGTCTTTACGCTGCGATCAATTGCTGCAAAACTGGGGGATGAGTCTGTTGAGCCTGTTTTTGCGGCTTTATATCGCTTGGCAATTTTTTAAGGCCGGATTGATTAAAATTGCCGATTGGCAGTCTACCTTGTCCTTGTTCCGCGAAGAATACGTAGTGCCGGTTTTGCCGCCGGAATTGGCTGCGCTCATGGGCGCTGGCGGAGAATTATTTTTCCCGCTGCTGTTGGCAGTCGGCTTGTTTTCACGTCCGGCTGCGTTGGGCTTGTTCATGGTCAATGCCATGGCGGTTATTTCTTATCCGCAATTGTGGATGTTTGAATGTCCGGCAGCGATCAATGACCATTTTTACTGGGGTCTGTGTCTGCTCGTTTTAGTCTTGTCCGGCCCCGGGCGTTTCAGTCTTGATGCGCGACTGAGCCGCCCGCGCTGAGCGGCGGCTCGTGCCGATTTCAATCCGCGCTTGCTTCAATTTGTTGCCGGTACAAAGGCTTGAAGTGCCGCCTCGAAATCAATGAGGGCGATACCTAAGCGTGGATGTAAAGCGTTTAACAGCGGCACATCACGGCGCATACCGGCTTGTTCCAAATCGATACTGAGCTGGCTCAGCGCGTCGATGCCAAGATTGGCGCTCATGCCATGAATTTGATGCGCGAGCGCCGTGATGCCACGATAATCGCGCGCCTCAATGGCGCTGGCAAGTGCCGGCAAAATTGGCTGCATGGTGCTCATAAACAGCGCCAGAATTTCGCTTTGCGCGGTTTGGTCGGCCCCGAACATATCATGCAAACGGCGTTGTATGGAAGTCCATTGTGATGATTGCTGAATGGCAAGCGTTGCGGCATGGCTGCCAGTCGACAGATACAGCGTCAACATGGCCGCTAAATCAGCGCGGTTGATAGGCTTGGACAAATAATCATCCATGCCGGCGGCCAGACAAGTCGGTTTTTCTTCTGCCATGGCATTGGCGGTCAGGGCGATGATAGGAATATGGCCGCCGCGCGCGCGTTCGGCCGCGCGAATCTGGCGCGTCGCTTCGAAGCCATCCATTTCCGGCATATGGCAATCCATCAGTATCAGCGCATAGTCTCCTGTTGCAAACATGGTAAGGCCTTGGCGGCCGTTATTGGCCAGCCCGGTCGCGTAGCCAAGTTTTTCCACGATGTTGACGGCGACTTTCTGGTTGATCAAATTGTCTTCCACGATTAAGATTTTTGTCTGCGGCAGTACTGCCACGCTGAGCGCCAGTGCTGGCTCAGGCAGATCGCTTTGCTCTGCGAAGTTGCTGTGCGGCAGCGCGGGCGTGACGCGGTCCAGGCTGTGGCCAAGTAATGCACAGGCATCGAATAAGCTGCCGTGCCGCAGCGGGGTGCGCAATTGCGCCGCGAAGACGAGCTGATCGTGATTGCTTTCATTGGCATCGGATAGCAATACGCAAGCGAAAGCCGGCTGGTGCGTGCGTAAATAGCTGCTGATGCGGGCACCGGCACCATGCAGCGCTTGATCTTCAATGATGCCCATCCGAATTTCCGGATGGGCTGCCAGTGCGCTGATGAGATCGTTCGCACTGTTGAGCAGCACAGGGACGGCACCAAAGGAGCGTAGGTAGCTGACCAGCATGCGCGATAAATTCACGCTGCCAGTCAAGACGAAGACGGGGTAGGGCTGTGCCAAGCGGCGTGTTTCTGACTGCGCCGAACGTTGGCTCACCAGCAATGGCAGTTCAAACCAAAAGTGCGAGCCGCTGTTGTTGCTGCTCACCCCGATTTCACCCTGCATCAATTCGACCAACCGTTTACAAATCGATAAACCCAGACCGGTACCGCCGAAGCGACGTGTGATCGAACTGTCGGCTTGCATGAACGGCGAGAATAAAGATGGCAACACCTCGGCCGCGATGCCGATGCCGGTGTCGTGGATGTCGAAGCGTAACATGGCGGGCTTACCGGGGCGGTCTGTGGCGCAGACTTCGATCAGCACTTCTCCCGCTTGGGTGAATTTGATCGCGTTACCTATTAAATTGAGTAAGATTTGGCGCAAGCGCCCGCCATCGGTGCAAATCAGCGCCGGCAAATTCGGGTCGATCAGACTGATCACACGCAATTGCTTACGCCGCGCGCGGTCGGCCAAAATTTCCACGCTCGCTTCAACCACGCTCAGTAAATGGCAGTCGCTGATGTCGATGTGCATCTTGCCGGCTTCAATTTTGGAGAAATCGAGAATGTCGTTGATGATGGCCATCAGGGCTTGGGTCGATTCATCGATGATTTTGATAAATTCCCTTTGCTGCTCATCGAGTGCCGTATCCATCAGTAGCGTGGTCATACCAATGACGCCATTCATCGGCGTGCGAATTTCATGGCTCATCGTAGAGATAAAGACACTCTTGGCTTGATTCGCTTGTTCCGCGTTGATTTTGGCGCGCTCCAGTGCCGCTTCAAATTGATCACGCGTACGCATTAACCAATGCAGTAACAGCGAGCACAGCAACACAAACAAGGCCAGTGCGATGCCGGTCCATTTCAGCTTGCGCGATTGGTCTGCCCACAGCGCGAGCGCGTAGCTTTCCGACATGGCTGTGATAGCAACTACTGGGTAGCGCCGCGGTGTGCGGAAATTGATCACATAGGTGTTGCTGTTAAAGTAGCTGTCGGCCTGACTCAGGTGCAGCGTTCCAAACTCTTGCTCATTGCGCAGTGCGGTAAACACTTCCATTGAGGGATAGCTCTTGCCGAGTTCGAATTGTTCATTCAGCGTCGTGCTCAAGACTTTGCCTTTGTAATCGAATATCGTGGCGAAATTCACGCCCGGGCCCAACATGCCGCTGAAATCATTGAGTAGATACTGAGGGTTGACGATTGCGAGCATGACGAATTCGCGTTGACGGATACGGACTTGCTTGGCAAACGGCAGGCAATGGCTAGCGCTGCCGGTCTGCGCGACGATCTTGCCGGCCCGATCGAGCTCATTGATGTCGCGCAGGAAGACCGGCTGTCCCGCCTCCAAGGTCGTGCTCAACACGCTGCCCAAGCCGAGTTCGGCCAGTTCGATATGGCGGCCGGTTTCGCCGGGAATCGAGCTGGCCAGCACGCGACCATTTTGGTCGAGTAGAGAAATTGACCGTAAATAGGTCGAATTGCTGGCCGTGGCTTCGAGAATCTGGCGAATCTGAATATCTTCCAGTGATTGCTCGCCAGCTTGGTTATTGAGCAGGCCAGCGATCACATTGAGCGAATTATCAATCGAAGACAGGGTGCGGGTGAGGTGGCTTTCCAGCATTTTTGCCAGTAATTCGCCTTGTGTATTATTCGCTTGTAAAGTCAGTGCCTGATCACGCTTGAGCAACAATTGAGTGACCAGCAAAATGAAGGCGCAAAACAAGAGCCCGAGAGCGATCCAGATGGGGAATTTTTTCAAGCGGAGCATGAAATGCCGGGTCGGTGCCATATTGTGCTGTTTATTGTGAAAGGGCGATGGCATCGAGTTGGTGCTTGCTGGCGAAGGCCGCCAGTCGGCCATTTTTCTTGATCTCGGCGACGAAACGGTTTAGCCGCGCCAGGAAAATTGGATCGCCCGGAGCGATCGCATACGCATAATCCGTCAAATTGTAGGGGCGGGGTGGGGCGATGATGCGCGCCCAGTCGGTGCTTGCCAGCACGCGTCGGCTGTAGGGGTAGTCGGTCATGAAGGCGTCGGCACGACCCGATTCGACTTCCTGCTCACGCGTCATGGGGGCACTGACCAGCAGTAATTTTGCTTGTTTGATTTTTGCTTGCATCACCGCGACCATCACCGTGCCGTTTTGCACGGCAATAATCCGGCCCGGTTTGTCGAGATCATCCCAGTTTTGTACCGCATTGCTGTTTTTTGAGATAACTGCATACATATCGCTGCGCAAGTAGGCTTGCGTGAACTGCAGTTTGGCCGCCCGCGCCGGCGTCACGCCGACGGCATGCATGGCGATGTCGCACTCGTCATTGAGCAGTTTGTCGATCAGTTGCGGGAATGAACTATCGACATAGCGCAGTGTGACGCCGAGCTCTTGTGCGAGCGCGGCCGAGATGTCGATGTCCAAGCCCGATAAACTCTTGCTCTTGGGATTGCGAAAGCTAATGCCGTAGTAATCAGGCCATATACAGACGCGCAATTCTTTGCTGTGTAAGATTTTTGCCAACTTAGCGCCATTGGTTTGCGCGTGCAGATTGCCAACGCTGAGCCCCAGACTCAGTAACAGCAAGCAGCCAGATAAATACGGTTTCATACCTTACCTCAGAAAACAACGTCGAAAAAAAGGGAGCAGCGCAGTTCGATAGCTCTGGCGGATGCTATGATTCAATGAATTTCTTAAAAGCAATATCTTCATACCTGCAGTGTGGCCAGAATATATATTTATACGCAATTAAAATTTCGTTAAATCGGCGGTTATTTAATTTTTCACTACAATTTCTTGGTTTGGCAGCTTCGGCCGTCCCGCGCCTGTCTCAGGTTCACTTAGTGAAAGTTTTTTTAAGAAGGTTTACTCTAGAATTGTATATATAACTATTCAGCAATGTTTGTGGGTGCGATACTACTTGTAAGTTTTTAGAACGCTCGTGCCTTTCTTTTTTTTGGGTACCCACAGTTCTGCAACTTGACAAAAATATTCTTAATACAGGAGACAACATGCGTCAATATCATCTCACGCTGGGTTTGCTCGCAAGTGCCGCTTTAACGGCTTGCGGCGGCAGCGGTACCCCGGGTCCAGTGGTCAGCGTTTCCACTGCGCGCGGCACTCTGGCGGCGAATCCACCGAATCTGGTTCCGATTCCGCAAGCCAGCGGTCCGGCAGTTCCACAATTGTCACCGACTGCGTTTGCCGCCATGCTTGAAGCTGGTCAGCCGGGTATTACACAAGTAACGGGCGTGCCGAAGTGCGCGATCTCGACTTACTACATGAAATATGCCACCGTCGGCGGTGCCGGTGAAACCACCAGTTCGACTGGCGCGATCATGGTACCGTCTGGTACCGATGCTGCTTGCAGCGGCCCGCGCCCGGTACTGATCTACGCCCATGGTACGACCGCAAACAAAGCATTCAACATGGCTAATCTGCGCGATAATTCCGAAGCCAGTCTGGTTGCCGCTATGTATGCAGCGCAAGGCTTCATCGTTGTCGCATCGAACTATGCCGGTTACGATGTCTCGCCTTTGCCTTACCACCCATTCCTGAATGCTACTCAGCAAGCGAACGATGTCATCGATTCCTTGCGTGCAGCGCGTCAAGCCTTTCCGAATATCAGCGTGCAAGATTCCGGTAAATTATTCATTACCGGTTATTCGCAAGGTGGTTTCGTCGCCATGGCGACACAGCGCGAGATGCAAAAAAATTACGCCTCCGAATTTACCGTCACTGCCATGGCGGGTCAATCTGGTCCGTATGCGATGTCTTTGTTAGCCGACGCAATTTTTGCCGGTGCGCCGAATGCCGGTGGCACGGTTTTCTTGCCATTGATTACCACCAGCTGGCAGAAGTCGTATGCCAACCTGTATGGCAGCGCCAGTGAAATTTACGAAGATCCGTATGCCGCAACGATAGAAACTGTTTTGCCTGGCAATTACCCATCGATTACTGATGTGTTTACGGCCGGTGTCTTGCCTGCTACGCATATGTTTGCCGCGAATTCCGGACCAGTTACCCCGGGCTTTGCTAGCTTCTTTGGCACAGGCAATTTGATTAAATCGAGCTATCGCGCGGCCTTCCTTGGCGATGCGGTACAAAATCCGTGTAATAGCAGCGCTGAACCATCGTTGCAAGTTGCTTGTACTCCAGCTACCCAAGTCCGTGCTCGTGCCTTGCAAAATGACTTGCGTACCTATGTGCCAACCGTACCGGTCATGATGTGTGGCGGTTCCAGCGATCCTACCGTGTTTTTCAAAAGCACCACTGCCACCGCTGCCTTCTTCGTCAACCACGGCTACCCTATGGGTTACCCAGTTGCCGCAACGGCTGGTCTGCAAGTACTCGACGTGGATTCCGCCATCCTCGGCGTATCCGATCCTTATGCTGCGGCAAAAGTTGGTTTTAAGACGGCAAAAAATGCCGTGATCAGCGCGGCTGTCACAGCGAATCAAGATCCGGTCGCAGCAGTTGCCGGCGTCTATCATGGCAGCTTGGTTGCACCGTTCTGCAATGCGGCCGCACGTGGCTTCTTCCTGCAAGTTCTGGCAAGCTCACACTAAGGAATCGTTAACATGAATAAATTCCAATCTGTTGCCGGTGCCATGCTGGTACTGGCCTGCGCTTCGGTAGCGGCACAAGAAAACACTTTGCGTGTTGGTCTGATCAATCTCGACATCCATTCGAAGTCGGCTGATCTGAGCAGCAATGGCCCGGCTTTTTTGACGCCACAACCGGCCGGTCTCAATGTCGGCAATGCGACTACTTTATTGTTGGCTTATACCCGCAAATTAAATGATCATTTCGATCTCGATATCGTCATGGGTTTGCCACCTAAGCATAATGTTTATGGCCGCGGTAACCTGGAAGTGTATGGTGTGACGGCGCAGGTGAAGCAACGTGCACCGACCGCTTTCATCAACTATAACTTCTTTGATCCGACCAGCAAGTTTCGTCCTTTCGTCGGTCTCGGCTTGAATTACACACAGTTTTTTGATGCCAACTCAACTACTAGTGGCAATTTGGCAACAGGTGGCCCGACTAAAATCGATCTGACCAGTTCTTGGGGTGCTGCAGCGCAAGTTGGCTTCAGCTACAAGTTTGCTGACCGTTGGTCGTTCGTTGCTTCGCTGGCAACAGCGCAGGTCAAAAGCGATATGACGGCCACCACCGGTAGCATTGCTCGCAAAACCACGATTGATTTCCGTCCTGTCGTGTTGACAGCTGGTGTAGGTTATAGCTTCTGATTTTTCTGAAGTGAAATAAAAAAAGGGTTCGCGAGAACCCTTTTTTTTTGTCTGTGCTTGCGTAACGCCTCACTACACCGCGACGCGGTTACGGCCCTGTTCTTTCGCACGGTACAGCGCCTGATCAGCCGCATTGATGAAATCGCTGGTGCTTTGCTCATCAAGCAGGGTGGCGACACCGAAGGAACCTGTGATGTGCGGCAAGGCTTTTCTATTGTCGGCAAACACCTTGGTTTTGGCTAAGCGTGTGCATAAACGCTGCGCCACACCGAGCGCAGCTTTGGCGCTGGTGGACGGCAGAATCACCATCATTTCTTCGCCACCGTAACGCGCGGCAAAATCAGTAGGTCGTAAACCGGCATTCAACACTTTGGCAGCAGTTTGCAGTGCATCATCACCGAGCAAATGGCCGAATTCATCATTGAATTTCTTAAAGTGATCAAGATCGACCAAGATGATGCTCAAAGGGTGTTTACTCGATTGCGATTGCTCGACCAGGGTCGGTAATTGACTATTGAGCCAGGCGCGGTTATGTAAGCCGGTGAGGCCATCGACCATAGATAATTGGCGATAAAATTCACCGACTTTTTGGCGGCTGCGGATTTGCGCATTGGCGGCGCGAATACGAAAGGAAAGTAATTGCAATAAATTGCGCGCCACACCATTCGATTCATCGATTAGCCGCCACAAAATTTCTGCCTCGAGCACCAGCAAATCGCTGTCGACCAAGGCAGAAATCGTGGCGGAATGGATTTCTTCATCGAGTACCGAAATTTCGCCAACGCACTCGCCGGGCAAATATTGCGTGATCGAATTTTCAATGTGATTATTATCTTCATTGAGGCGGGTAATGCCCAGTGCACCGCTGAGCACGATGTACAGACGCGAACCGGAACTGTTGGCATCGAGAACGACTTGTCCATTTCTGGCCTTGACAATAGGGCAGTGGGCGATGGTCGCACGGATGGAGCGCAAATTTTCTACCGTGATATCGCGAAACAAATGAATGTCTTCGAGTCGATATGTGGCAGTGCTAAAAACCATCAGTTGTTCCAAAATTGTTTTGTCCAAATACATGTGCAATAAAGGTAATTAAATGAAAATTTGATTTAAAGCTTGAAACCGCATCTCTGTTTCACGAAAAATATGCAGATAATCGGTGTCACTCAGACCCAGCGTATCCCAAGCATGGCCAGACAGCAAGGGGGCAAGTTCATTTTCTTCTTCGTCCAGATCCAGCGCATGAACGATGGCATTGGCAACATGAACGATGGCAGCCAGCGAATGAACGCCCGCGGCATCGGGACGGTGGTGGCCGCTGATCGCTTCCTGCAGTGCCTCGGCGAATTTCCAGTGTTTCGCCAACGCAAGACCTATCTCGACATGATCGGTTTGCATGATGGCATGCTCGGCAGTCAGCAGGGTGCAATCATGCTCATTGCGGTACAGCAAGGTTTGCGCATAATCGAGCGGGCAATAGGTCGCCAGCACCAGTCTGCCTATATCGTGCAGCAAGCCGGCAGTAAATGCGAAGTCATGCTTCATGTGCAATGCCCGTGAAATCAGTTCGGCACAGGTGGCGGTGGCGATGCTATGTCGCCAGAACGCAACAAAGTCGAAGCCCGCGCATTCCGGCGGCGGCAGGCTATTGGTGAGCAAGCTCATGCGTATCACATTTTTTATATGCTTAATTCCCAGCAAGGTCGTCGCTTGCTGTATCGTCACGACCCGAGAATTGGCACCAAAGTGTGATGAATTTGCCAGCCGCAGCACTTTCGCCGTCAGCGATTGGTCCATCGCGATTTTTTCGTTGATGAAATCGAGGCTGCTATCTTCATTATCCAAGTCGCTCAACAATTCCATCGCTACTTGCGGCAGCGTTGGTAAGTCTTTGATATGCGTGATCAGGTACTCGATCGTGATCGGCATTTCTGTCTGAGGCAGGGTAATCATGACGGCACTCCGCTGCGATACAAGCGTAACAGTCGCTCCAATTCTGAATTCGGGTAGGTATAGGGATGTTGGCGGAAAATCAGATCGATTCGGGCCAGTTGGTGCGCTTGCAGCGCAGCGCTGTCAGCGCTGGACATCGGACTTGATTCGACATGTAATTGATGAATATCATGCGCGGCGATGGCATGCAGCGTCGCCTCGCTTAAGCTAAGCCCGGCTGGTAGCAGCACATGCCCCCTTTTATCGAGCAAGTCGTCGGCCAGAACCATGCCGGCCTTGACTTTGGATAAAGGTAAATACTGACTGTGCGTGCTCATTGATGGCTCCTGGTACTGCCTATGCAAGTATTGTTACTGCTGCGACTATATCTGAGAATATACTACTTTGTCTTTTTTCTTACCGATACCATGTCACCCTCAAAAAAATTCTTTCTGCGTCGCCCACGCTTGGTCGGCACTTTCTTGTTCGCCCTCTGCAGTCTGTTTTTTCTACCACAGCACTGGAGTTGGGCCAGCCGTGCTTTGCTCAGTTGGAATGTCGGGGTTTGGTCGTATTTGTGCTTGATGGGGTTTTTAATGAGTCGCGCGAATCATCACCATGTCAAGGCGATGGCCCTGCGTGAAGATCGCAGTGCTGTCATGGTGTTGGTGGTGCTCTCGCTGTCGGCCATCATCAGTATCGGTGCCATCGTACTTGAATTAGCCGGTACGCGTGAACTCGCGGCCGATTTGAGAGCGCTCAAATACCTGTTTGCCGGTGCCACTGTACTTGGGTCCTGGGCTTTGCTGGGGGTGATTTTTTGTTTTCATTATGCGGTTCTATTTTATCAATCGCCGGAACGGCAGCGTGCGCTGCGCTTTCCTGATGACGAGGCGCAGCCTGATTTCTGGGATTTTTTATATTTTTCTTTTACCATCGGCGTCGCCGCCCAGACTTCCGATGTCTTGGTGACTTCGCGCAGCGCGCGCAAGACCGTGCTGGCGCAGTCGGTGCTGAGTTTTTTCTTCAATGTGGCCGTGCTCGGTTTTTCCATCAATATCGCCGCCGGTTTGGTCGGCTGAACAATGCTTGCGCCGGCACGGCCGCATCGGCTTACTGCGTCATGCTGGCACTGATACGTTGTTGCCACCATTGCGCTTTATCGAGCAGTGCGGCCTGATCCAAACGCGTCAGTTGGCGTTGCTGCATTAAGCATACCCCATTCACCCAAACATGGCTGACTTGCTCGCGGCCGGCCGCATACACCAACTGCGAGATCGGATCGAACAAAGGCTGGGTTTCCAGCGCCGATAAGTCGACTGCGATCAGATCGGCTGCCTTGCCGCTCTCGAGGCTACCGATACGGTGTGCCAAACCGAGCGCGCGGGCCCCGCCCAGCGTCGCCATTTCCAGTGCTGCAGCAGCGTTGAGCGCGGTCGGATTGCCTGACTCTGCTTTGGCTAACAAGGCACCGATGCGTAAATCGCCCAGCAAATCGAGCTTATTATTGCTGGCCGCACCGTCGGTACCGATGCCGACATTGACGCCGGCAGTTTGCATGGCATGAATGCGTGCGAAACCCGAAGCCAGCTTGAGGTTACTCACCGGATTATGCGCGACATGCACGCCCAACTGGGACAACAGCACGATTTCTTCATCATCGGCATGCACCATGTGGGCGGCGATCAGTTTCTCATTGAGCAAACCCAGACCATGCAGGCGCTTGAGCGGACGTACCCCGTATTGTTTCAGGCTGCCGCTGATTTCTTCGGCCGTTTCATGGATATGGCAGTGTATCCCCATCTGATATTGGTTCGACAGGGCGATGATTTTACGGAAGGTGTCGTCGGCTACCGTGTACGGCGCATGCGGTGCCAGCCGGAAGTCCACCCCATCTTGGCCGGCGAAGGCGCTTCTGGCCGACAGGGCCTTCTCAATATAGCCATCGGCGTTGTCGGCGTAGCCAGTGGGGAATTCGAGAATGCTGCAACCGACGATAGTGCGCATACCGGCATGCAGCCCGGCGCGCGCTACCGCGTCATTATGAAAATACATGTCGTTGACTGTGGTGGTACCACCACGTATCATTTCAGCCATCGCATACGTGCTGCCATCGAACACGAAGGCATCGTTGACATGGGTTTTTTCGGCTGGCCAGATATGCTCATTGAGCCACTCCATCAGGCCGAGATCGTTCGCCAGTCCGCGCAATAAGCTCATCGCCGAGTGGGCATGCAGGTTGATCAAGCCTGGAAGCAGGGCGTGCTCACTGAGTTCGATGTGGCTGGCTTGCGGATACTGTTGACGTGCTTGGGCTTGCGGCAGAATCGCGAGGATGTTCTGATCCTGCATGACCAGCGCATGTTCTGTCAGTACGCTGCCACGTGGCAGAATAGGAATCAGGTATTTCGGGTGCAGGCAGGTGATGGTCGTCATAGTATCCTTAGGGTGAAGGTCGATTATATCGGTGTTGTCGGAATTTGTTGCAGTATCCTCATTATTGAAATTCAGGAAATCTTATGAACTTTGTCTTTGCCCCAGCCGCCGTGCCGGCTATTCCGGTTGTCGGCAGTGCCGATTACTTTCCGGTTCACCGAATTTATTGCGTTGGACGAAATTATGCCGAGCATGCCAAAGAAATGGGCGATAGCGGACGCGAGGCACCATTCTTCTTTAGTAAGCCGGCCGATGCCGTGCTGCCGGTGGCCGCCGGCGCGCGTGGCTGCATGCCTTATCCAAGCCGTACCAAGGAGTTACACCACGAAGTGGAATTGGTGGTGGCCTTGTCCAGCGGTGGCAGTCATATCACATTAGCCGACGCTGCCAGCCATATCTGGGGCTATGCGGTCGGGCTCGACATGACGCGGCGCGACTTGCAGGCGCAGGCCAAGCAGGGTGGCCGGCCGTGGTGTACTGCTAAAGGTTTCGACCATTCGGCACCGATCGGTGCGCTCACTCGCTGCACCGACCTTAGCGCTGACTTTCTCACTAGCGGCAGTCTCGACCTGCAGGTCAACGGCATCGAGCGTCAGCGCGGCCGACTCGATCAAATGATCTGGCAAGTCGCCGAAATCATCGTCGAACTCTCGCAGCTCTACCAGTTGCAAGCCGGCGATCTGATTTTCACTGGTACCCCGGCCGGTGTGGCATCGGTTGTACGCGGTGATCTGCTCACGGCACAGGTCGATGGATTAGCTACGCTCACCGTCGAACTGGTTTGATTTTCCAGTTTCACCAATGAGTAATAAGGAAGGAAGCAGCATGAAACTCTACAGTTATTTCCGCAGCTCGGCCTCATATCGCGTGCGCATCGCGCTCAATCTCAAGGGGCTCGATTACCAGCAACTGGCGGTGCATCTCGTGAAAAACGGCGGTGAACAACTTAGCGCAGCGTATCGGGCGCTCAATCCGGAAGCCTTGGTTCCAACCTTGATCGATACCCACGACGGTGACGAGTTACTGTTGACGCAATCGCTGGCGATTCTCGAATATCTGGACGAAGTCTATCCGAGTCCGGCCTTATTACCGGCCGATCCCGCAGCCAGAGCGGCGGTGCGTAGTTTTGCACTGTCGATTGCCTGCGAAATTCATCCGCTCAATAATTTACGGGTGCTGCGCTATTTAAGCCATAGCTTGGGCGTGAGCGAAGAGCAAAAAAATGCTTGGTATCGGCACTGGTGTGAAACTGGCTTATTGATACTGGAACAAAAATTACAACAACAGGGCAGCACCAGCACCTATTGTTTCGGCGAGCAGCCTGGTTTGGCCGATTGCTTCTTGATTCCGCAAATTGCCAATGCCGAGCGGTTTAACTGTGATTTTTCTGGCATACCGGGTTTGATGCGTATCAATCAAGCGTGTTTGGCCCATCCAGCTTTCGTGCGCGCCGCGCCGGCCAATCAGGCGGATGCGCAGTAAAGGCCTTAATTCGGCAAACCCGGAACAGCGGCATCATCAAGCGTGTCGCTGAGCACAGAAATCAGCATGGCGCGCGTGAGTTGCGATTTGGTGGTGTAACCGTCGATGGCAAACTGATGACCAACTTCACTCGCGGGGGCGTAGCCGGGTTGACCGGTACGCAAAACGATGCGCAACTGGTGTAAGCCCAGTTCCTTGCGGATGACTTGCACCAGCTGCAGACCTGCATCGACGGTTTCCATCACGACATCGAGCAAAATCAGCGCCAGATCGGGGTTCTCTATGATCACATGTTTGGCTTCCGCGGCGGAATAAGCATGCAGGAAAGCCAGTGGTCGACCGTGAATGCGCACGCCGCCCAATGCCAGCAGGGTGGTTTCATGCACCGTCAGGTCATCGTCTGTAATGAGGATTTTCCAAGGGTGCAGCTCGACTTTCAAGGTCGAATCGGCACACTCTTCTTCCAAAAAATTGATGTCATCGTCAGCACCGTCAAGCTGCGCCTCAGGATGGTCGCAAAACACGGCGCAGCGCAGCCTCGCTGGTGTGTCGCCGCAGTCGCGGCCAAAGGCATAACTGCCCGCGCTGAAAAAGCTGTTGTCACATACTAAACCGGGAGATCTGCTGTGTCTTTGTTCCATCAGTGGCCCCTTGATGCGAATAGTCAGTATTTTTTGTTTATCTTATGTGAAGCGGTGGGCTTAATCAAGCGCTCAGCACGGGTTTCTCTGGTTTTATTGCGTCAACTGCATCAACTGTTCAAGCTGTTTCAAATTTTCATCGCGCTCGGCGTGAGGAAGCGTAGTATTCAAGATGTTTTTTCTTTACAGCATCAACGCGTTCCGGAACTCCGGAGAAGTTAGGAGAGGTATGCCGCAGTGTGATTGCTCGACCGACAGCTTGGTAGTGGTGTTGGTGCCCTTATTGACCATGGTGCTGTTCATGTACGTCAGCCGACAAAGCATGCCTAGTCGTTCGAATCGCTACTGGAGTGCGGCGTTCGGCACGCTGGCACTGTGCCAGTTGTGGCCGCAGTTGGTGGCGGCTTGGGCTTGGCCCAGCTTGCTTGGCAGCGTGCTGTTTTCGGTCTTTGCCAGCTTGCTCTGGGTCAGTCTGCGCTTGCAGCAGGAGCGCTCGCTGCATCTGCCACGCCTCATGCTGGCGTTTTCGGTCGCGGTACTGAGTTTGCTGACGCTGAGTTTTGTCGCCCGCCCACAGAGCGCGCAATTGCTGCCTGCTTATCTGTACGCCGGTGTGCTGATGGCGGCTTGTGCCGGGTCTTTGTGGCGCGACCAAAGCAAGCAGATGCTGCATTATCAGGTGTTCGCCACTGTCTTGGCGCTCGAGTCCTTGCTGTTATTGTTGCCCGGTTTACAAATTTTTGTGCCGCAGCTGAGTCGGCTGTCAGCGCACAGCAGTGGTGCACGCGCGCTGCTGGAAGTCAGCATCGCCTTTCTCAGTCTGCTCGCCGGTGCCGCTGGCATTCATTCGCGCTTGACCGCTGCCCAGCAGGCATTGCAAGACCAGGGGCGCGAGCGGCAAGATGCCGAACAACTGACCAAAGAACGTCAGGCCATGTTTGAAAAAGTTTTTCAAGTGGTGCCGGATGTGCTCTTGATCTGTCGTGAAAGTGATGGCGTCTACATCGAAGTCAATCGTCACTGGGAGCATATCACCGGCTATACGCGCGCCGAGTCGCTCGGGCGTGTGCCGGCAGATTTCGATTTTTGGATAGACCCAAAACGTCGCCAGCAAATGGTCGACAAGCTGAAACAGGATGGCGAGCTGCATGATTTTCAGGCCAGCTTCAGACATAGAAATGGGCATGAATTTCATGTTTCACTGTCAGCCGCGCGCTTTCAAACTGGCGGCGAAACGTATGTGATCAACGTGATTCAAGATGTGACGGTATTGCGCGACACCGAATTACAGCGGCAGAAAATCGAAGGCGAGCTGCAATTGCGCGAAAAACTCTTATCGACCGTCTTTCAGCTCGTGCCCGACACCTTAACCATCACTCGGCTGGAAGGTGGTATCTACGTCGATGTCAACCGCAATTGGGCACCTTTACTCGGTTACAGTCGCGAGGAAGTGATCGGACTTAGTTCGGCCGACTTGAATCTGTGGGTGAATCCACAGCAGCGTAGTGATCTGATCGCGAAAATCATGGCCGACGGTGAAGTGCGCAATATGCAGGTGGCATTTCGTCGCAAAGATGGCTCGGTCGTACAGTGTGTGCTGTCGGGTTCGCGCTTCGGCCTCGAAGACCAAGGTTATATGTTGCTGTCGTCGCATAGCATTGATGCTGATATCGCGGCCGAAGATGCGCGTGTACTGGCCGAGCGCCAACTGCGTGAAAATGAAAGTAAGTATTCGAGTCTGTTCCAATTCTCCCCTATACCGCTGGGCTTGATTGATCTCGACAGTCGGAAAATTACCGAAGTCAATGATGTCTGGCTTAAACAATTCGGCTCGATCGGTCGCGCGCCTTCGGCTGCAGCGGCCGCAGAGGCCGAATTCTGGTGCAGCCCAGCCCAGCCGGCAGCGCTGCTGTCGATCTTGGCCGGCGGCGGCAGTGTTGATCAAATTGAAGTACAGATTCGAAATAAAGACGGTGCTATCCTGATTTGCCAACTGTCAGCCCGCTTGCTGGAAATGAACCGCAAGGCGGTCGGTATTTTTTCGCTGCTCGATGTCACGCGACAAATACAAGTAGAACAAGAAATTCGTGAAATGACCGCGCAACTCGAACAACGTGTACTTCAGCGTACCAGTAATCTGGAGCAGGCTAACAGTGAGCTGGCCGCTGCCATGAAGCGTTTGCGCCTCACCCAGCAAGAGTTGATTCGTTCCGAAAAAATGGCGGCATTGGGTTCCTTGGTGGCTGGTGTCGCGCATGAACTCAATACGCCGCTCGGGAATAGTGTCACGGTAGCGAGCACATTAGAAGATAAAACCCGTGAATTTTCTCAACTGCTGGAAAGTGGGCAAATCAAACGCGCCAGCTTGGAGCGTTACCTCGACAGCAGCCGCCAAGGCGCCGCCTTATTGATGCGCAATTTAGGCATCGCGCGCGAACTCATCGGCAGTTTCAAACAAGTAGCGGTCGATCAGGCCAGCAGTCAGCGGCGCCAGTTTGATCTGGCAGTGGTGCTCGATGAAGTCATCGCGACCCTGTCGCCTATGTATAAAAAAGGGCCGTTTTCGCTCACCACCGATTTAGCCGTCGGTATTGCGATGGATAGCTATCCTGGGCCGCTCGGCCAGATCATCACCAATTTCATGACTAACGCCTTGGTCCACGCCTTCGATGGCAGGGCGGTCGGGGTCATGCATTTGCGCAGTCGATTGCTGTCAGACGAACAAGTGGAAATCATTTTTTCTGATGATGGCAATGGTATCAGTGCGAGTGACCAGGAAAAAGTATTTGACCCGTTTTTCACCACCAAGCTCGGTCGAGGTGGCTCTGGTTTAGGTATGAATATTGCCTATAATTTGGTCACCGGCGTGATCGGTGGAATAATTGAATTACATAGCCAGTTGGGTGCTGGTACTGAGTTTCGCTTGCTCTTGCCGCGGATTGCGCCCACCATCTGAACTGAGCGCAGCAGCGTGAATACACCGGCCACGGCGGCTGATTATTTGTTTGGAGCGCGACAGATAGGCGGTAGATACGCGACTGGCAAGCTGGTGTGGTCCGTGCCTTGTATCTGCATATTCGCCGGTGCCGCAGCCGCTGCACAGACCCAGGTCACCGGCACTTGGTGGGTATGGTCGACCATGGCTGGGCGCCACGACAAAATTTTTCCGCGGATAGCGCCGTTGGCGTGATTACCGAAAGTCAGGCTGACCACGCCATTGTCTACACTCACTGACGAGACATAATTATTGACGATCTTATCGGCCGCTGGCAGACCGGCGCTGGCATTATCGATAGGAATGGCATTCCCGGCCAGCCAAGCCAGTTCAACCGGTCGCTGTGCAATTTGAGCCAGCGGTAAGGCTGCTGCTATCTGGCTCTGAATGATTTTATACAGATAGGTAGGGAAGGCCAGCGCCGCCAGAATCGCCAGAATAGCGATGACAACGAGCATTTCAATCAGGGTGAAGCCGCTAAATTTTTTCATCGTCGTAGAAAAGTTAAGAATTCGGTGATACGCAATGCTACGGAAAACCACAATTTCCCGCAATCAAGAGCGCACAGACAGCAAAGTTGCAGCAATTTTGCTACGCCGGGATGACAGCGAGCGATGATTGGTCGATAATGCGGGCAACTCCCATCAGCGCCTTCCCATGAACGATCCCATCAACTTGTTCGGTTTGAGCACCAGTTTGCTCGAACTGTTATCCTTTTTTCTCGCGCTCGTCACGGTGGCCTTCAATATCCGGCAAATTCACTGGGCCTGGTTATTTTCCATCATTTCTTCCGCCCTGTATGCCTGGGTGTTTTTCGCTGCTCGATTGTACGGTGACATGGGCTTGCAGGCCGTGTTTATTGCGGTTTCTTTGTGGGGCTGGGTCAGTTGGCGGCGCGGCGTCGCTGAGCGGATTGCGGTGACGCGCTTGGCGCTGGGCGCACGCTGGCTGGCGCTGCTCAGCTGGGGGCTGGCATTTTTTGTGCTGGCGCGCTTTCTCGCTGCCTACACCGACACCGATGTGCCGCATGTCGATGGCTTTCTGACTGCCGGCAGCTTGCTGGGGCAAGTACTGTTATCGCGTAAAAAAATCGAGAACTGGCAAGTCTGGATCGTGGTCGACGTGCTCTATGTCGGCTTATATATCTATAAAAATTTACTGCTGACCGCCGTGCTGTATGCGATTTTCGTTATTTTGGCTGTGGTCGGCTGGCGCTCTTGGAGTCGGGTATGTCAAACAGTATGAAGCGTGGCGTGAGTCTGCCGAAAATTGCTATCGTCGGTGCCGAATCATCGGGCAAGTCGATGCTGGCCGAAGCGCTGGCGAAACAATTCAACACACTCTGGGTGCCGGAATATTTACGTGAATTCGTCGATCTGCATGGCCGTGTACCGCGCGCCGAAGAACAGATAGGCATCGCCGCGACCCAGCTCGCGCGCGAAGATGCACTCGCCGAGCAAGCTCAAAATTGGCTGTTTTGCGATACGACGCCGTTGATGACCGCACTCTACAGTGAACATTATTTTGGCAGTGCTGAGCCGGCTCTGCTGGGCTTGGCCGCAGACCACGCCAAACGCTATGCGCTGACCCTCGTCACTGCCCCCGATACGCCATGGGTGGCCGATGGTTTGCAACGCGAATCGCCCGCCGTGCGGCAGCAAATTCATGAGCAATTGCTGGCCTTGCTGGAGCAACGCGAGATCGCCCATGTACTGGTGCAAGGCAGTTTGGCTGCGCGACTGGAACAGGTAGATATGTTTTTGTCGTTCTTACTCGCCTGAGCCAATACGCGACGCGCAAAAAAAGAGCACTTGCAAGTCCATGCAAGTGCTGCTGTCTGCTGCCAAATTTCTGGACAGCTGCCCTTACTGACTTTCCATTAAGCTCTTGAGATGATCGGCTTTGCCCGGGTGGCGCAGTTTTTTCATCGCCTTGGCTTCGATCTGACGAATCCGTTCGCGTGTGACTTCAAACTGCTTGCCGACTTCTTCGAGCGTGAATTCACTGGTCGTTTCCAGACCAAAGCGCATGCGTAACACTTTGGCTTCGCGTGGGCTCAGCGTATCGAGTGCTTCTTTGAGTTTTTGCTGTACCGAGGCTTGCATCGCCGCTGCCATCGGCGACATGGTCATGCTGTCTTCGATGAAGTCGCCGAGCTGCGAGTCGCCATCGTCACCGATAGGCACATCGAGCGAGACCGGTTCTTTGGCGATTTTCAAAATTTCGCGCACTTTCACTTCGGGCAGGCCCATTTTTTCGGCAATCGCTGCCGGTTCCGGTTCGACACCACTGGCTTGCAACAATTGGCGGCGCACCCGGTTCATCTTATTGATGGTTTCTATCATATGCACCGGCACACGGATGGTGCGCGCTTGGTCGGCAATCGCGCGGGCGATAGCCTGACGTATCCACCAAGTAGCATAGGTAGAGAATTTATAACCGCGCCGATATTCGAATTTATCGACGGCTTTGAGCAAACCGATATTGCCTTCTTGTATAAGATCAAGGAATTGCAAACCACGGTTGACATACTTCTTCGCAATCGAAATGACCAGGCGCAGGTTGGCCTCGGTCATCGCGCGTTTCGCTTCGCCGGAACGCTTTTCACCGGCGATCATTTGTTTATTAATGTCGCGCAGCGCAGCCAAAGGCAATTCCACGCTCAATTCAAGCTGAATGAATTTTTGCTGTAACTCGCGGGCCGCATGGATATGACGTGCTACGGCGGCGGCATACGGCTGTGTCGATTGCATCTCATGTTCGAGCCAACTGGTGTTGGTCGCATGGGTACGTAACATATCGATGAAATAATTGCGTGGCATACCGCATTTATTGACCAGCAATTCGAGCATTTGCTTTTCGTTGGCGCGCAAATCTTTCATTTGTTTGCGCAAGGTATCGCACAACTTTTCCGCCGTTTTCACGGTGAAGCGCAGACCCTGCAGTTCGCGAGCAATCGCTTGCTGGGCTTGGGCATACTCGGCGCATTGATAACCATCGCGCGCGCGCGCCGCTTGCATGATCTCAAAACTTTGCGCAACCACGGCAAATTTTTGCAGCGAAGCCGCTTTCAATTGTAATAATTGTTCATCGCTGATGCCGCCGACATGGGCCGCAGCATCCTCATCGTCTTCTTCGTCGGCTTCTTCGACTTCGTTGATGAGTGGCAGAGCATTCTGGTCGTCGCCGCTCAGCAAGCCATCGATAATATCGTCGATACCGACTTCATCGCTGGCAATTTTGGCAGCGATGACGAGAATTTCTTTGATCGTACCAGGGCAGGCTGAAATCGCCTGAACCATATCTTTCAAGCCATCTTCAATTCGCTTGGCAATCTCAATTTCGCCGCTACGTGTCAATAGTTCGACACCACCCATTTCGCGCATATACATGCGCACCGGGTCGGTGGTACGACCGAAATCGGAATCGACCGTCGCCAAGGCTGCCGCTGCCACCGACTCAGCTTCATCATCGCTGACGGCCGTGGCGACATTATCGGTCAGCAGCAGCATAGCGGCATCGGGCGCGCTGTCATATACCGCTATACCCATGTCATTGAGCGTGCTGATCACATCTTGAATCATTTCCTGATCAGCGACTTCTTCCGGCAGGTGATCATTGATTTCTGCGTGCGTGAGATAAGTACGGTCTTTACCCAGACGTATCAGCTTGGTTAACTGCTTGCGGTATTGTTCCAGTTGCTCTTCGCTATTGGCTGCGACACCCGGTTTTTTCGTGCGAACTCGGGCCGCGCGCTTCATTTCAGCCGATTCGGCGGCGTTAAGCGCTTGGATTTCATCGTTTTCAAATTGGAATTCGCTGGGCTTGCGACCGCGCTTGGCCGGCTCTTTACTGCCAGGCATGACGTACTGCGAGGTGTCGACGGCGGCAAAAGCGACTGTTGCGACTGCTGCGGCTTTTACCGCTGACAACTCGACTGCGGCCGCCATCGGTGCAACTGCTGCGACCAGCGCGGCTGTCGGTGTCAGCGCCGCCGGCAACGCTGTCGGCATCGCCGTCACGCTACTTATGCCGAGCGTGACTGGCCGTACACTGGCGGCTGGCGGCACACTGCTGCGCAGCTTGTCGTTGACGATCACCGGCTTGAGCGTGGTCACCGGTGCGGCGGCGGCAAATTTGCCGGAACCGATACGCGCTTCGCGTTTTAATACGGGTACCGCGGTATGCGGCTGATCCGAGAGTAATAATTTTTTGGCCAACTTAGGCGCCGTTTTCCGTATTACCACCGCGCGCGGTTTGGCGATATCGGCACCTGACAGAGTTTGTAATTCCGCTTTCAAATCAGCGCGAATTTCTGTTTTGACTTCGGCTCTTTGTTCGCTGGCAGTGTTGCTGTCGGCCGCGGTGACGTCATCATCCCCACTCAAGTTCGCGGCCTCGGCACTGAGCTCATCTGGCGCATAGGGCAGGGCGCTGAGCGCCTCAATATCTTCCGCAGTCAGGGTTTTTACCGGTGCGATCATCGCTTCTGCCGACACCGCTTGCAAACGCGAGCGGCGCTTGGTGACAACCATGGTTGGCGTTGCCGCGTTGGCGGCATCGCTCTCGTCGTGCTCGACACTAGCCGATGCGCTGGTGTCACTAGCGTCGACAGGCGTCACCGCAGGACGATTCAGCGACAGGTTTTTCTTACCTAAAGTGAGTGTCGAGCCTGTTTTCGGAGCAGAAATAGGTGAGTCAGTTAAACTATTTTTCATGTAACAAAATCAAGTGCGACAACAAAGGCTTGTCATTAGTGTATGGCAATGGCAATGGCGACAGGCTGTTGACGATCTGATTTTCTGATCAACTGCTTACACGGATGATACTAGTGGAATTCAGCTGTCCACTAGCCCACTGGTGAAAGCGGGCGATGCCGATAAGGGCGGTGCTGTCATCTTGCTCAAACTGGGTCCTACTGGCGAAGCGCAGATGTAATCCATGCTTCCATAGAGACGCGAGCGCCGAATTATCCTCGGCTTAGCACTTCTTGACAAGGTTTGTATGCATTTTTTGAAAATAAAATGCCTACAGTCGCCAGTGCTCGTGCACTGCGGCAAAGTGCTTCGGAAAAAGCATGCAGAAGTCAAGCATCCCGTGCGCTTTGAGCGTGTATCCGTGCAAAAAAAATGCGCCACTGTATTTTTCGGCAAGCTGTTAAGCTATACGCTTTCTTCCCTGATTAAGGGCAACAATGTTGCGGTACACATTGCGCTTTCTGGCCGACCGACTACGCCCTGATAATGCGCTGCGCGCGTTCTTTTCCCTCTTGCCGCTCTTATTTGTTGCGCCGCTGTTGGCGGCGCAACAAGTTCCCGACAGTATGGCACAGCGGCTCAAGGCCTGCACCGCCTGCCATGGTTCGCAAGGACGAGCCGGCAGCGACGGCTACTATCCGCGCATCGCTGGTAAGCCGGATGGCTATTTATATAATCAATTGACTAATTTTCGTGACGGCAAGCGACTCTATCCTTTGATGAACGCGCTGGTGGCGCAGATGAGTGATGCGTATTTGCTGGAAATCGCCCAATTTTTTTCCGCCCAGCATCCGCCATTCGCGCCACCGCCCGCGCCCGCGGTGTCGACGGCCGTGTTGGAACGTGGCCGTATCTTGGTGCATCAAGGTGATCCGCAACGGCATTTGCCGGCTTGCATAGCTTGCCATGGTTCCACCATGACCGGGGTGGCACCCTTCATTCCCGGCCTGATCGGTTTGCCGCGCGATTACTTGGTGGCCCAGCTCGGTGCCTGGCAAACCGGCAGTCGGCATGCCCAAGCCCCCGATTGCATGCAAGTGCTTGCCGCGCGCCTGAGCGCGAGCGATATCGGTGCCGTGTCAGCCTGGTTGTCCACGCAAGTTGTACCAGCGCAGGCGCAGGCGGGCAGCGCTCAAGCTGATTTCCTCATGCCGCTGCACTGCGGCAGCGTTGCCTATACCGAGAAGGACAGGAAATGAAACGCCGCTTGATCATCATCGCGGCGAGTTTGCTGGCCGCCGTCTTCTTGCTATGCGTCTGGGCTTATCAATTCGGCTATGTCACGGCAGCGGTGTCGGCTTCGCCGGCCTTGCTCAGTGGTAAGGCATTAATCGAACAACAACAGCGCGGCGCGTATTTGGCACGCATCGGCAACTGCCAAGGCTGTCATACCGCGCGCGGTGGCAGTGCCTATGCCGGTGGTCGTTTGATCGCCAGTGAATTCGGTCAATTCAGTACGCCGAACATCACGCCAGACCTGCGCAATGGCATAGGCAGTTGGAGTGCCGGCGATTTTTGGCAGGCTCTGCATTTTGGTAAGTCGCGTGATGGCAGCTTACTGTACCCAGCCTTTCCTTATCCGAATTACACTCAGATCACGCGCAGCGACGCCGATGCCCTGTTTGCTTACCTGCAGACGGTGACAGCAGTGGCGACACCACGCCTACCGCATCAGTTGCGTTTTCCGTATAGTGAGCGGCGCTTATTGGCGCTGTGGCGCGCTTGGTATTTTCAAGCACAAGTGTTTGTCGCCGAACCTGCTGCCACGCCGGCCTTCAAGCGCGGGGCTTATCTGGTCAATGGCCTCGGGCATTGCAGCGCTTGCCACAGCCCGCGCAATAGTTTGGGGGCCAATCGCGGCACGGCCGATTTCAGCGGTGCCGAGATGCCGATCTCACGTTGGTATGCGCCCTCATTGTTCGACCCGGCGCAAGCGCACCTGGGCGTACTGACGAAGGCTGAGGCGACGCGCCTGTTACAAACCGGCATAGGCAAAGCCAGTGTGATGAGCGGACCGATGAGTGAGGTAATGATTGAGAGTTTACAGTATTTGAATGACGCCGACCGCGCTGCCATGCTCAGTTATCTGCAGGCCTTGCCACGCAGCGAGGTACCGGCACCCGACCTGCTCGAGCGCGCCTTGGCGCGGCCGCCGCTGTCGCCAACCCGGCTCACATTAATCATGCAGCAAGGCGAAAAATTGTATACCGACCATTGCCTCGATTGTCATGGTGCCAGCGGCAGCGGTGTAGCCGGCATTTATCCTGCCTTGGCCGGTAACCGCGCGCTGCAGTCTGCGCATATCGGTAATCCTGTCCGTATCGTCCTCAATGGTGGCTTTACTCCGCTGACAGTCGGCAATCCGCGGCCGTACAGCATGCCACCATTCGGCCCGCAGCTCAGCGATGCCGACATCGCCGCGCTGCTCAGCTATGTGCGCGGCAGTTGGGGTAACCAGGGCGGGCCGGTGAGCGCGTCCGAGGTCAATCCGTATCGCACAGCTCCGGCCGATTGATCTGTTAAGGTGCCGTCGATTGAATATCCCAGCTCAGCGGTTTGCCGCTGGCATCGGTGACCGTGGTCATTTCCTTGAACACGCGCGCTTGCATGCTATCAGGTAAGCGCACCAAGTCGACGCTGTTGACGTAGTGATCACCCTGCATGAAGGCCCAAGTGAAAAACTTCAGGGTCGCGCGTGATTTTTCCACTTGGCTGGCGGCTTGTTGCATGAGGATGAAAGTACCCATGGTGATCGGCCAAGATTTGGCACCCGGTTTGTCTGTCAGCGTTTCTTCAAAATTCCCTTGCGTTTTCCAGCTGCTGGCTGTCAAGGCGGTAGAAAATCCTTCTGGCGACGGTGTTAAAAACTTGCCCTCACGGTTTTGTAACTGCGCCACATCCAATTTATCTTGCACCACATAGTTGTAATCGATATAGGCAATACTATAGGAAGTTTTTCTCAGGCTGGCCGATATGTTGCTGCTGCCTTTAACTTGGCTCAGACTGCTATTCCAAGCGATGGTAAAATTTTTGCCGAACTTGGTTTGCCATTGCGGGCTGATTTTGCACAGATAATCGGTGAAATTCCACGTTGTCCCGGAACCGTCTTGACGGACAAATGCCGCAATACTCTTTGCCGGTAAGCGCAGGCCAGGGTTGAGTGCAGCAATGGCGGCGTCATTCCAGCTCGTGATGGTGCCGGAGAAAATTGCTGCCAGCACCGTCCCGTCGAGGCGCAATTCGCCCGATCGTATGCCGGGTACATTGATCGCGATGACCACGCCGGAAATAGCAGAAGGAAATTGAATCAACTTGGCTTTTTTTAAGTCTGCACGCGACATGGCAACATCGCTGGCACCGAAATCAACTTGATTTTCTTTGATTTTCTTAATCCCGGCCGAGGACCCGGCCGGTTCATAATTGAGCTGATCACTGTTGTTTTTGGTGTAGGCCTGGGCCCATTTTTGGTACAGTGGTGCGGCGGCCGAGGAGCCGGCACCTTGAATTTCCACGGCGCTAGCGGCGAGTGGCAGCAATGCCAGTAGAGAGAGAAAATAGCTCAGACGTGTCATGATGTTTGGCATAGTGGATAGGTAAGCGGTAGGTGGGATAATTCGATTCGGCGCGATTATCTCATGCCTTGCGGCAATCACGCAGCGGTGCAAATTGGTAATCAGCCTGTCATCTGCAGGCTTTATGCTTGCTTATTATTCTTTGTCGGCATATTGTTTATATAATTTACCTTTTTAAAATGGGAGGCCGAAATGGCAACTGTCACAACTAAGAAGCAAGACCCCGCTGCCGCGCCGGCAGTCGTTGTACCGAGTGCGGCGGTGGCACCGGCAGCAGCGCTGAAAAAAGCCGCTGCACCGGCCCGCAAAAAACCGCTTGCCACCAAGCCGGTCGCGAAGCTCGTTGCCAAATCTGCGCTCAAGCCAACGGCCGCAGCAAAACCGCAGTCAAAACCAGCGACACCGAGTAAGCCGGCACAAAAACCGCTCAGTGTCAGAGCCGTGGCGAAACCGGCCCCGGCCGCCCTGGAAAAACCGCGTAAAGCAAAACTGGTACGCGACAGCTTCACCATGCCCGAAGCCGAGTATGCCGTGCTCGGCTTGGTGAAAAAGGCCTGTTTGAAGGCTGGTGTCGAGGTCAAGAAAAGTCAATTGCTGCGCATTGGCTTGGCCTTGTTGCATGCCACTGAGGTAGCGACTTTGAAAAAAATGATCGCCGAACTTGCGCCGCTCAAGGCCGGTCGACCGAAGAAAGAAAAATAAGCCGACGCACTTTGATGTTCCGCTTTCAGCCTCCCTGGCCAGCCCTGGCTCGGGAGGCTGTTGTTTTTTCATCTGTCATCGTGGCGACATCGGCCTGTCATCGTCTTGAAGTAATCCTCCTTTATCCTGCTTCGTATTGAAACCGCCCGGGACGTTAATTCGATCGGTGTAGCCGAACCGGGAGCTTTCTTTACAGTGTGGGTGCGCACGGACAAAAATTTACCAAGGACGATGAATGCGATTACTGACCATACCCGCGGATGCTAATCCGAGCTTTTCCAAACTCAATCTCAGCCTGGCTACGACGGCCAAGGAAGTCAAGGAAGTTCAGCGCTTGCGCTACAAGGTATTCATTGAAAGCATGGGCTTGTCGGCGCTGGCCAATCCTGATGGGCTCGACAAAGACGAATTTGATGCGCATTGCGATCACCTGATCGTACGTGACACCAAAACTCTCAAGGTGGTCGGTACCTACCGTATCTTGGGACCGAATGCCGCGCGTGAGCTCGGTCGTTACTACTCCGAATCCGAATTTGATTTATCGCGCCTGCATAATGTGCGCAACAGCGTGGCCGAAGCCGGGCGCGCTTGTATTCATCCCGACTACCGCAGCGGTGCCGTCATCATGCTGTTGTGGGCAGGCTTGGCCGCTTATATGCGGCGTGAACGCTGCTCGCACCTGATCGGTTGCGCCAGCATCAGCCTCACCGATGGTGGCCAAAATGCGGCGGCGATTTATCGTGGCCTCAGTGAGCGTGATTTCTGCCCGATCGAATATCGGGTGGCACCATTATTACCATTCCCAGTTGAAGACATCGATATCAGCAATGTCACGGCACGCATCCCACCGCTGCTGAAAGGTTACTTGCGTGCCGGTGCCTGGGTTTGTGGTGATCCGGCTTGGGATCCTGATTTTCATTGTGCCGATCTGTTCGTCATGCTGCCGCTGGCGAATTTGGATGATCGTTATGCGCGCCATTACGGTACGGTGGAATGAAGACAATGAGCGCGGCCGAGCACTTTCTGAACAAGAAATTACACAAGACCGGCAAGCGCGAAGTGATGCGCTTTCGTACGATTTGGATTTCTGATCTGCATCTGGGAACCAGTGGCTGCCAGGCCGCCAAACTGCTGGAGTTTTTACGCGCGACCGACTCCGAGACTTTATATTTGGTCGGCGATATCATCGACGGCTGGCAACTCAAGCGGCGCTGGTATTGGGATCAAACCCATAACAACGTGGTGCAGACGGTACTCAAGAAAGCCAAAAAGGGTACGAATGTGATTTTTGTACCGGGCAATCACGATGAGTCGATACGTCAATTCATCGATCTCGATTTCGGTGGCATTCAAGTTCGTGACGAGCTCGTGCACACGACCGTCGATGGTCGGCGCATGTTGGTATTGCACGGCGATCGTTTCGATGCCGTCATTTCTTGTGCTAAATGGATTGCCTACCTCGGTGATAACCTCTACACCGTGATTTTAAAATTCAACCAAATCTTCAATAATTGGCGCGCCCGCGCCGGTTTACCTTACTGGTCTTTGTCGCAGTACCTGAAGTTGAAAGTCAAAAATGCGGTCAGTTATATCACGCAGTTTGAAGACGCTTTGGCTGATGAAGCGCGTCGTAAAGGGGTAGATGGCATCATTTGCGGTCACATACATAAGCCGGAAATTCGCGATATCAACGGCATTTTGTATTGTAATGACGGTGATTGGGTCGAGAGTCTTTCAGCCTTGGTCGAAGATGCTCATGGCAAGTTGAGTCTCGTGACTTGGCATGATATCGTGCACGCGCCGCAAACTCAGTTGCACAGCGCCGCTGATGAACTCGATACGCTGGCGGTATGAGTTCGGGCAGCGCTTGCTGCACACATTATTTCAGCACTAATTCCGGTGCCATCACGGCTTTCAGATAAATCTTGCTGCTGCCATCTTCATCTTGTTTCTGTGAAATCCACCAAATATTTCCCTTTTTAATCGCCACCTCATGCATAGGCATGTGCAGCAAGAAACTGACGATCTGACCTAAGTAAGGTTGGTGCCCCACCAGCAGCACCGGTTCACGGCTGTTTGGCCAGTTGGCCGCTTCCAGTGCCTGCAGCGGACTGCTGTCGACTTGTAATTCATTGACTAGTTTGATTTTTCTCCCACGCGCAGCCAGCGCCTCGGCGGTGTCTCGTGTGCGTAGCGCCGGGCTGACCAAGACGCGGCAAGTGTCGGGCAGGGTACTGTCTAGCCACAGTGCCATCTTAGCGGCTTGTTTGATACCCTTGCCAGTCAATTTGCGCGCCGCATCAGACATGCCTATACCGGCCAATTCAGCTTCGGCATGACGCCATAGTATTAAATCCATCAATCGCTCTCCGGTGCCGACAGGGAACCTAATTGTTGCATCAAATATTGCTGGGCACAGAACAAGCTTTGTTTTCCAGCGCTCTGACGGGCTTTTTTACGTTCGTAATTGCCATCTGAATCGAGCACCCAGGCATTGACATTGTCTTTCAAGTACGGCTCCAATCCTTCCGACAGGATGCGTTTCTTGAGCGATTTTTCCAGCACCGGAAAGGCGACTTCGATGCGACGGAACAGATTCCGGCTCATCCAGTCTGCACTGGCCAGATACATATCATGCGCCAGATCGTTGCGGAAGTAATAAATTCGGCTGTGTTCGAGGAAGCGACCGATCACCGAGCGCACGCGAATATTTTCTGATAAACCAGCAACACCGGGGCGCAGCGCACAGGCGCCGCGAATGATCAGATCGATCTTCACGCCATCGGCCGAGGCCGCATATAAAGCGCGAATCACCGATTCATCCAGCAAGGCATTCATTTTTGCGATGATGCGACCAGGCCGTCCCTCGCGGGCGATACGCGCTTCATTGCGTATCGCCTTGATGATCTGCGGTTGCAGCGCAAACGGTGCCAGCCACAGATACTCGAGTTTTTTCGGTTTATTCAGACCAGTCAAGTGAATGAACACTTCGCTGACTTCGGCGGCCATACCGGGATGCGCCGTGAGTAAGCCGAAATCGGTATAAAAGCGCGTGGTCGACGGATGGTAGTTACCGGTACCAAGATGGGCGTAGTGGCGCAAGATACCGTTTTCTTCGCGGCGTATCACCAGTGCCAACTTGGCATGGGTTTTTAATCCGACCACACCGTATACCACTTGGGCACCGGCGCGTTGTAACTTATCGGCCCAATTGATATTGGCTTCCTCATCAAAGCGCGCCATCAACTCCACCACCACCGTGACTTCCTTACCGAGTCGGGCCGCCGTGATCAGCGACTCCATCAGATCGGAATTCATACCGGTACGGTAAATCGTCTGCTTGATCGCGACCACAGCCGGATCGAGCGAGGCCGAGCGAATGAAGTCGATCACGGTTTGAAACGGCTGAAACGGATGGTGTAACAGAATATCTTGCTTGCGCAACACGCTGAAGACATCGGCATGCGCGTACTTGGCGATGGCTTTGGGGGAGAAGGGGGGGAAGCGTAAATTGGCTTGCTTGACGTGGTCGACCAGCTCACCCAAGCGCACCATGTTGACCGGGCCATCGACCGGATATAAACGATCGGGCGTCAGATTGAATTGCTCCAGCAAAAAGCGCGCTAAATCTTCCGGGCAATTTTTCGCTACCTCAAGACGCACCGCTGCGCCGAACTGCCTGGTCTGCAACTCGCCTTGCAAGGCTTGGCGCAGATTTTTCACTTCTTCTTCATCAACCCATAAATCGCTGTCACGTGTGACGCGAAATTGCGAGTAATTGATCACTTCGCGACCATTGAACAGATCGCCAATGTGCGCGTGAATGATGGAGGACAGTAAACAGAACGACAGCCCCTTAGGGGAAATCTCATCGGGCAAGCGAATGATACGCGGCAGGACGCGCGGTGCTTTAACGATGGCGATCGCCGTACCGCGACCGAAAGCATCTTTGCCGGCCAAGGAGACGATGAAATTCAAACTCTTATTCACCACTTGCGGGAATGGATGGGCCGGATCGAGGCCGATAGGCGTGAGCAGCGGGCGCACCTCGCGGTCAAAATAACTCTTCACCCAAGCGCGCTGTTCTTCGGTGCGGTCGGTATGACGCAGCAGATGTATGCCTTTTTTAGACAGTTGCGGCAGGATGTCTTGATTTAATAATTCGTACTGGCGCTGTACCAGTTGATGGCATTCGTCGCTGATCCGTTTGAGCATAGCTTGAAAGCTGGCGTGCTCGACCAATTCGCCATCGACCGTATTCTGTGCCAGCAGGCTGGCGACGCGCACCTCAAAAAATTCATCAACATTACTGCCAACGATACACAAGTACTTGAGCCGCTCGAGCAGCGGAATGCTTTTATCCTCGGCTTGTGCCAGTACCCGCCAGTTGAAAGCGATCTGTGACATTTCACGATCGAGAAAAATCACCGAGCGTGGCAACTCTTTGACCACCTCTTTCAAGGTTTTTTGAGGCGGACTGCGTTTGGCCGCTTTGATGATCACTTTGTTTTCAACATTCTCGCTTGGCTGGGTTTCGCTGACTTCAGCTGTATTGCTGATGACTTCTGGATTTGGCATAGTTTTTTGCATGTCATGAAGGCCCACATAAGTGTACGACCTTATTCTAGTTGAGCAACATGACAAGTTTATGACAGAAAAGTGGTCAAAAATTAAATATTTCAAGTATATTTCAAGTCGTCATGATCCTGTCACAATTGACTTGTAGAGTGCATTCACGTGGAAAGCAACTTATTTTAACCCTGAGGTGAACATGTCTAAATCTCGTATTGTGAAATCCCTGATCGCAGCGGCCAGTATGGCGTTTTGTTTTTCGTTAGCCCATGCTACTGATATTACCGGTGCCGGCGCGACCTTCCCGTACCCAATTTACGCCAAATGGGCCGAAGCCTACAAAAAAGCTACCGGCATTGGCCTCAATTACCAATCGATCGGTTCTGGCGGCGGTATCAAGCAAATCAAAGCACATACAGTCGATTTCGGTGCCTCTGACATGCCCCTGAAGCTTGAAGAGCTCGATGCTGAAGGTTTGACGCAGTTTCCAGCCATTATCGGCGGCGTCGTACCTATCGTCAACCTGGCGGGCGTTGCTCCTGGTACGATGAAAATGACTGGCGATGTCTTGGCTGGCATTTATTCTGGCAAAATTCTCAAATGGAATGCGCCGGAAATCGTCGCACTCAACCCTGGCATCAAATTGCCGGACGAAGAAATCACGGTCGTTCACCGTTCCGACGGTTCCGGCACAACCTTCCTCTGGACTGATTACCTGAGCAAAGTCAATGCCGACTTCAAAGCTTCGGTCGGTTCTTCGACTGCCGTCAAATGGCCGGTTGGTTTGGGTGGCAAGGGTAACGAAGGCGTCGCCGCCAACGTACAGCGCATTAAAAACTCGATCGGCTATGTGGAATACGCCTACGTCAAGAAAAACAAAATGGTCTACACCATGCTGAAAAATGCAGATGGCCAATTTGTTGAGCCGGATGATGCGAATTTCAAGGCTGCTGCTGCCAATGCCGACTGGTCCAAAGCACCGGGCATGTACTTGGTTTTGACTAACCAACCGGGTAAAGCCACTTGGCCTATCACTGGCGCTTCCTTCATCCTCATGCACAAAGCCCAAGCTGATGGCGTGCAAGGTAAAGAAGTGTTGAAATTCTTTGACTGGGCATATAAAAACGGTGGCGCTATGGCTGCTGACCTCGATTACGTCGCATTGCCAGTACCGGTAGTGAAACTGATCGAAGATAACTGGAAAGCAAAAATCAAGGATGCTTCCGGTAAAGCTGTTTGGTAACTTTCCAATTGTTGCATCATTAATTTATTGATGTAACCTGTTTGTCAGGCCGAAAACCTCGTGTTTTCGGCCTTTTGCTGAAAAGCACATATGCCCGCCAATACCCCATCCGTCATTATGACCGCATCCATTGCTATGCCTGAAGCCCTTCCTTTTCCGTTCGCTGCCAAGCTCAGTGATGCCAAGATGGCGCTCGTCATGCGCCGCCAGCGCTGGCAAGATTTCTTTTTTCATAAACTCACACTGAGCTTCGCTGCCTTGGTGTTGATTGTCTTGTTAGGCATTATTTTTTCCTTATTCGTCAACGCCCTGCCGGCCATGCGCGAATTCGGCTTGGCCTTCGTCACCACGGTAGAGTGGGACCCGGTCAATGACAAATACGGTGGTTTGATCGCCATTGTCGGTACGCTCGCTACCTCGATCATCGCCTTATTGATCGCTTTCCCCATCAGTTTCGGGATCGCCTTGTTTCTCACCGAAATTTGCCCGGCTTGGCTCAAGCGCCCGCTCGGCACCTCGATAGAATTATTGGCCGGTGTGCCCAGTATTATTTACGGCATGTGGGGTTTGTTTGTGTTTGCCCCGCTGTTTGCCGACTACGTCCAACCGGCCTTGCACGCGACGTTGGGGCAGTTGCCCATCGTCGGCATTTTGTTTTCGGGTCCGATGATAGGCATCGGTATTTTGGCCGCCGGCATCATCCTCGCCATCATGATCATTCCTTTCATTACTTCGGTGATGCGCGATGTGTTCGAAGTCGTGCCGCCGGTACTGAAAGAGTCGGCCTACGGCCTCGGTTGCACCAAATGGGAAGTGGTGCGCAAGATTGTTTTACCGTATACGAAAATCGGTGTAGTCGGTGGCGTCATGCTCGGCCTCGGTCGCGCACTCGGCGAAACCATGGCCATCACCTTCGTTATCGGTAATGCCCACCGCTTATCTTGGTCCTTGTTCTCCGCCGGTAACAGTATCGCGTCGACCTTGGCCAATGAATTCGCCGAAGCCGAAACCACACTCCATGTGTCCTCGCTGTTCTTGCTTGGCTTGATCTTGTTCGTCATCACATTCATCGTCCTCTCGGCTGCCAAACTGATGTTGCTCGGCCTGAGTCGCAAAGAAGGAACGAAATAATGCAAAATTCTATCAGCATCAGTGCGGCCAATCCGGTCTACCGCCGCCGTTTGATGGTGCACCGTCTGGGAATCTTTCTGTCATCGATGGCGATGGCGGTCGGTTTGGTATTTTTGATGTGGATCTTGTTCACCCTGCTGATCAAGGGTTTCTCTGCCATCAACCTCAACATGTTGACCGAGTCGACCCCGGCCCCGGGTAGTGACGGCGGCGGCTTGATGAATGCCATCGTCGGTAGCTTCATGATGGTTGGCAGTGCCACCCTGATCTCGACACCGATCGGTATTTTGGCCGGTATTTATCTGGCCGAGTATGGCGATAAGAGCTGGTTCGGCAGTATTACCCGCTTCGTCACCGACATCATGTTGTCGGCACCATCGATCGTTATCGGCTTGTTTGTGTACGCGATCTATGTCGCCAACGTGCGCCATTTCTCCGGTTGGGCTGGCAGTATCGCCATCTCGCTGATCGCCATTCCGGTGGTAGTACGCACCACTGATAATATGCTCGGTCTGGTACCGGCGAGCTTGCGTGAAGCGGCCTTCGCACTCGGGGCACCGCGTTGGAAGGTCGCCTTGCTGATACGCTTACGTGCGGTGAAGGCTGGCGTCATGACCGGTATCTTGTTGGCCGTGGCCAGAATTTCCGGCGAGACCGCACCATTATTGTTTACCGCCTTGAACAACCAATTCTTCAACGGCAATATGAACAAACCGATGGCCAATCTGCCGGTGGTGATTTACCAGTTTGCCATGAGTCCGTATGACAATTGGCGTGACCTGGCTTGGGGCGGCGCTTTGCTGATCACCCTCAGTGTGCTCGGATTGAATATTTTGTCTCGCACCATCTTCAATCAAAAAGTAAATCATTAATAATCATTCGACTTCACACCCGTCAGTTCGGGTGTGAACGATTTTACCCGGCATGGGCGGGGGCAGTTTAATTCAGGTACTTTATGACGACTTCAAACGAGCAAACACAAAAAACCGCGATCGCCATCAGCGGCTTGAATTTCTTTTACGGTGCCACACGCAGTTTGCGTGATATTCATTTAAATATTTACGACAAAAAAGTCACCGCCTTCATCGGTCCATCCGGCTGTGGTAAGTCGACGCTGCTGCGTACGCTTAACCGTATGTATGATTTATATCCGGGCCAGCGCGCTGAAGGCAGCATTATCTATAACGGCAAGAATATCCTCGATGCCGATCAAGATATCAATTTGTTACGTGCCAAAGTAGGCATGGTATTTCAGAAGCCGACGCCGTTTCCAATGTCGGTGTATGACAATATCGCCTTCGGTGTCAGGTTGTATGAAAATCTCTCCAAAGGCGAGATGGACGAACGGGTTGAATGGGCGCTGCGTAAAGCGGCTATCTGGACCGAAGTCAAAGACAAGCTTAATAAAAGTGGTTTGAGCTTGTCTGGTGGTCAGCAACAGCGTTTGTGTATTGCCCGTGGCGTGTCGGTGAAACCGGAAATTTTATTGCTGGACGAACCGACCTCGGCACTTGATCCGATTTCCACCGTGAAAATCGAAGAATTGATCAGTGAACTCAAAGAAGAGTACACGATTGCCATCGTCACACACAATATGCAGCAAGCGGCCCGTTGCTCCGACTATACCGCTTACATGTATCTTGGTGAATTGGTCGAATTCGGTGAAACCGATCATATCTTCATGAATCCGGTGAAGAAAGAAACACAAGACTACATTACTGGCCGTTTCGGCTGATACTAAATCGGCCGCGCCGCGCGCGGCCCCACAACATTCAGGGAGATCCCAGTGACAGGCGAACATTCTTCAAAACAGTATGATATGGACCTCGAAACGATACGTTCCAAGGTTTTGCTGATGGGCGGCTTGGTGGAAAGTCATTTCCATGATGCCATGTCGTGCTTTCGTACCGGTAACGTCGACCAAGCCGAAGCGGTGATTCAATCTGACCTCGAAGTCAACCGCCTCGAAGTGTTGCTCGACGATATGTGCAGCCATTTGATCGTCAAACGTCAGCCAGCCGCCAACGATTTACGTACCGTCATGGCCACCGGTAAAGTGATCACCGACCTCGAACGGATCGGCGACGAATCGACCAAAATTGCCCGCATCGCCAGAGATGCCAATGCGAACCGCCGTGGCACACCGATGTTCAGCGGTTATGAAACCGTGCGGGTGCTGGCCAGCAGCGTCGCCGACATGTTGCATCAGTCACTCGATGCCTTCGCTCGTCAAGACGAAGCCAAGGCGGTGCAATTGATCGCCCATGACGAATTGATCGACAACGATTTCCGTTCCATCATGCGCAATCTGATCACCTTCATGATGGAAGATCCGAGCACGATTTCCTCCTCGCTCAATACGCTGTGGGTTGCCAAAGCGATTGAACGGGTCGGCGACCATGCCAAAAATATCGCTGAATACACGATCTATATCGTCGAAGGTAAAGACATTCGGCATTCGGATTACGTTACGAGCAAACAGGATAAAAAGAGTTTATAAGAGACAATGGCTGCTGATACCACAATATTGATCGTAGAAGATGAGCCGGCCATCGTCGAGCTCGTCAGTTTTACGCTGCGCGCGGCAGGCTGGAACACCTTCGCCGTCAACAATACCGCCGACGCCTGGGATTTTGTTCAACGCCGCACGCCGCAATTAATCCTGCTCGATTGGATGCTGCCGGATCAAAGCGGTTTGCGCTTGCTGTCAAAAATACGCTCGGATCGCCAGTTCAATGAAATTCCCGTCATCATGTTGACGGCGAAAAGCATGGAAGAAGATAAAATCGCCGGCCTCGATCATGGCGCCGACGATTACATCACCAAACCATTTTCGCCGCGCGAACTGACCGCACGGATCAAAGCCTTGTTACGCCGCAAGAGCCCGGAGCATGCACAAACCGCCTTGCAGGCCGGCCCGGTAGTGCTCGATCCGGTCAGTTGCACGGTGAAGATCGATGGTTTGAAAGTCGATATTGGCCACGCCGAATACAAATTACTGAAATTTTTCATGGCCCATCCCGAGCGCGTGTTCTCGCGCAGCCAGTTGCTCGATAAAGTATGGGGTGACCACGTCGTCATTGAAGAGCGTACCGTCGATGTCCATGTGCTACGCTTACGCAAAGTATTAAAAACAGCGGAAGGTTTGATCCAAACCGTACGCAGTGTCGGTTACATGTTGTCTGAAAAATAAATATCGCTGATCGCTGTTCTGCTTAAGATCGGCGGCCAGCGCGGCGCATTGTCAGTCCACAGCTGTATTGTGCCACCTCATCAACCGCGCAGGATTTTACATGTCTCAACGTCTGGTCTTTTGGATTTCCAATTCGGTTCGCATCCTGTTGGTGCTGCTCGCCACCGTATTTTCCTGTTATTTCTGGGGTGTGACCGCTGGTCTGATCGTCGGTATGCTGGCAATGTTGGTGTTGGTACTGGTTCAACTGTTTTATTTGCAAAGGCTGGCTGAATGGCTCGATCATCCGAGCAGCGCACGTCTGCCCGATGGCTGGGGGGCCTGGACCGATATTTTTTCGCGCCTCTACAAACTGCGACGCGGCGATGAAAAAAGTCAGGCTGAACTGACCGAATGGCTGGCACGCTTTCGCCAAGCCATGACCTTGCTGCCAGATGGCGTGGTCATCATGGATGATGTCTTATTTTTGGAATGGTGTAATCCGGCGGCCGAACGCCATCTCGGACTGAGCTTGAGCCAAGACAAAGGCATGCGCGTTACCAATTTGGTGCGCAGTCCGCAATTCATGGATTACATCATCCTTGGTCGCTATGAAACGCCGTTAACCCTGTCTTTCCGCGACCGCAAACTGATCGCCCACATCATCCCGTTCGAAAACCGGCGCCAGATTTTGGTCACCCATGATGTCACCGAATCCGAACGCATCGATATGATGCGACGTGATTTCATCGCTAATGCTTCACATGAATTGCGTACCCCGTTGACGGTGATCAATGGTTTTTTGGAAATTGCATCACTGCAAGCCGATCTCGACGTCCCCACCCGTAACGCCCATCTCAAACTGATGTCGGAGCAAGGCGAGCGCATGCAGCGTTTGGTTGAAGATATGCTGACCCTGACGCGACTCGAATCGATGGATCACCTGTTGCGCGCCGAAGTCGTCAATATGCGTGCTTTACTTGAACAAATCATGCAAGAAGCGCACGCGCTTTCGGCCGGTCGGCATCAGATCACACTCGAATGCGACGGCCCCGATATCCGCGGCAGTACCGATGAAATCCGCAGCGCCCTGACCAATTTGGTAACCAATGCCATCCGCTATACCCCTGAGCACGGGCAGATACAATTACTCTGGCAAATGACCGAAGCGGGACCGAAATTCAGTGTGCGCGATAATGGCATCGGTATCAGTCCCAACCATATCTCCCGCTTAACCGAGCGCTTTTACCGAGTCGATAAGAGTCGTTCGCGTGAAACCCAAGGAACCGGCTTGGGCTTGGCCATCGTCAAGCATGTCTTGTTACGGCATAGCGCACAACTGCTGATTGAATCGACTCCCGATGTCGGTAGTCAATTCAGCGCACAGTTTCCGTGTGGCATTATTGCTACTCCTCAAGTTGCGACGGCATAGCAATCTTTAAATATTGTTATTCTTAGTTTATCGTTCACGGAAAATACGCTACACTTCAAAACAGCTTGAACGGTTTCGTTCGCCGCCGGAGCAGGACGCGTGTGCCTGATGCAGCAGTGCTTTGCTGGTAGGCTCAACTCGAGAGGATGTTCGATGCAGATGAAGGTATTGGTCATTGATGATGCCCAAATTAATATTACGCTGCTCTGTCTTTTACTGAAAAAAATAGAGCATTGCCAATCCGTCAGTTTCATCGACCCGCATCTCGCCTTAACTTGGTGCGAGCAAGAGGTGCCTGATCTGGTCATGGTCGACTATATGATGCCGACCATGAATGGTATCGAATTCATTCGACGTTTCCGTACGCTCGATGGTTGTCGCGATATTCCGGTCTTGATGATCACCGCCAACAGCGAATTGGAATTGCGTTACCAGGCGCTTGACGCCGGTGCCAATGACTTCCTGATCAAGCCCATAGATAAAATCGAATTCTTGGCAAGAACCAAAAATATGCTGGCTTTGCGAAAAGGCCAGCGTTTTCTGGAAGACCGTGCCAGTTGGCTGGATGTGGAAGTAAAAAAAGCCACCCAAGAAATCCGCGCGCGCGAAAAAGAAACCATTCTACGTCTGTCTAAAGCTGCCGACTCGCGTGACCCTGAAACCGGTGCGCACATCGTGCGTATGGCCAATTATTCACGCATCATCGCCGAACATCTGGGTTTGTCGCTTGCTGATCAGCAATTATTGCTCGAAGCAGCACCGATGCATGACATCGGTAAAGTCGGCATTCCCGACAATATCTTGCTCAAACCCGGTAAATTGACAGTAGAAGAATTCACCGTCATGAAGCGCCATGCACAGCTCGGCTATGACATTTTAGCCGGCAGTTCTTCTGAAATGCTCAGTGCCGGCGCGCTCATCGCGCTCGCTCATCATGAGAAATTCGATGGCAGCGGCTATCCGAACAGTCTGGCTGGTGAAGATATTCCCTTGTTTGCGCGTATCGTCGCGGTGGCCGATGTCTTCGATGCCCTGACTTCCGAGCGCCCCTATAAAGCCGCCTGGGACATCGAAACGGCACGCACCTTTTTGTTCGATGGAGCCGGGCAGCATTTTGATCCGGCATGCATTGCGGCATTCGAGGCTGGCTGGGAACAAATTCTCGCAATCAAAGCGCAATATGCCGAAGATACCAATGAACTGAAGAAATTCGGTTCGGAATGGGATTTTTGAACACAGACCATCATCCTCGGAGCCGCTGATGAAAATTGCACAAACTGTATGCCATAGCCTTACGCTTGATGCGGCCGCGCTGCTTGAGCTCAATCTGATCGAGCCGCAGTTAATTTTGGTGTTTGCCTCGATAGAGCACGCCAGCAGTACCGAATTTTTTCCCGAACTGCAAAAATATTTTCCGCAGGCGCAAATCGTTGGCTGCAGCACCGCCGGTGAAATCTCTGCGCAAGGCGTGACGCAACAGTCGAGTGTCATCACGGCGGTGCATTTTGAAGCGGTGACACTGCGGGTCGTCAGCACCGAATTGTCTGCCATGCAGGATTCCGAACTGGCCGGCTTAGCCTTGGCCAAGCAATTGGCCGGACCAGAGTTGGGCGCGGTGCTGTTGTTCGGGCAAGGCGTTGACATCAATGGCAGCGCACTCATCGATGGTTTGACTGGCGTACTTGGCAGCAGCATGCCGATTACCGGCGGTTTGGCCGGCGATGATGGTTTGTTCAGTAAAACCTACACGCTGTCACCGCACGGCGTCTCCAGTACCAGCATCGTGGCAGTCGGCCTGTATGGCGAACGACTGGTTTTCTCACACGGCAGCTTCGGCGGTTGGAAGCCCTTCGGGCCGGCGCGTAAAGTCACCAAATGCATCGATAACATCCTCTATGAGCTCGACGGAAAGCCGGCGCTGGAAATTTACCAACGCTACCTCGGTGATTACGCCAGTGATCTGCCCGGTTCCGGTCTGCTGTTTCCATTCGAAATGCTCAGCGATTTGCGCGAATCCTTGGGGCAGATACGCACTATCCTCGGGATCAACGAAACCGACGGCAGCCTGATACTGGCCGGTGACATCAACCCGGACGGCTATTTACGGCTCATGCATGCGCATACCGATGACCTGGTCGACGGTGCCGAAGTCGCGGCCCAGGCCAGTATTGAACACTTACCGCCAGTCCAAGGTGCTCGCTTAGGCTTGCTGGTCAGTTGCGTCGGCCGCAAGCTCGTGATGGGCGGGCGTATCGATGAAGAAGTCGAGGCAGTACAAGACATTCTCGGCGCACACACCCTGTTATGCGGCTTTTATTCCAACGGCGAAGTCTGCCCCGGATATAAGCTTGAAACCAGCCGTTTGCATAATCAAACCATGACCATTACCTGCTTGGCTGAGCGTGCTGAATGAAACACAAATTGTTGCTGCGTCAATGCAAGCGCCTGTTTGGCGTGCAATCGGAGCAGCAGATGTTGGCCTTGCTGGACGAAATGGAGCACTTAGCGCTGGGCGCTGACATCAGCCCGACGGCGCGCTTGGCCTTGCAAGGCTGGCGCGGCTTCATAGGGCAAGTCGATGATGCTTATCTGCAGTCTGATCGCGATCTCGCACTTGGCAAGCTGAGCCTGGAACTGAGCTCGGAAGAGCTGGGATTAGCCAATGCTTCCCTGCGTTCCGACGCGGAACAGCGTAAGCAAGTCATGCAAACCCTCAGGCATGCCACCAACCAAGTACTGGCGCAATTGGGTAAGCATCTCGATGATGACAGCAGTCTCGAAAGCCTCAGTCAAGTATTGGCTGGCCTCGTCAGCGAGCTGCTCGGCACCCGCGCTGAGTTGCAACAAGCCTTGGCCGCGGTGGAAAAACAGCAGTTTGCCCTCGATCAACATGCCATCGTCAGTATCACCGATGCCCATGGCATGTTGATTTATGCCAATGAAAAATTTTGTCGTATCAGTGAATACAGCGCAGCTGAATTGGTGGGGCAAAACCACCGTATCGTCAATTCCGGTTTTCATTCAGCAGAATTTTTTGCCGACATGTGGGGCCGTATCGCCGGCGGAGAAGTGTGGCATGGCGAAATACGCAATGCCAGCAAAAGCGGGGTGCTGTATTGGACCAACGCCACCATCGTACCTTTCCTCGATACGGATGGAAAGCCCTATCAATATATCTCGATTCGTACCAATATCACCGAGCAATTCTTGCTGCGCGAAAAAATTGAAGCCAGTCAAGTCTTGTTGCAAAACGTCATGAACACCCTCGGTGAAGGCGTGTATACCCTTGATGCCGAGGGAATCTGCACCTTTCTCAATCCGGAAGCGGAAAAAATTCTCGGTTATCGTGGTGATGAATTGGTCGGTCGGCCACTCCATGATGCGATTCACGCGCTTGCGGCTGACGGCAGTCCGATTGCTGACCACGAATGCAGTATTTTACATGCCACCCGCAGCGGTGAGATTTTCCGCTCCGATAATGAATGCTTCCAAAATAAGATGGGCCAATTAGTTCCGGTCTCCTTGGTGGTTTCACCCATCATAGAAAATGGTCGCATCCTCGGATCAGTAGCGGCATTTCAAGATATTTCCGCTCGTATCGATGCCGACAAGGCCTTGCGCGCCAGCGAAAACAAACAAAGAATGCTGCTTGATAACGCCGCCGATGCGGTATTTGTAGCCGGCGTCGATGAGTGCTGGGTCTATGTTAACGACTTGGTGTTGGACATGCTCGGTTATCAACGCGAAGAATTGCTCGGTCACTCGATTTACGATTTATTACCAGAGAAGCAAAGACACTGGGCGCGCAATAATTTCCTATTTCAGATACTCGACGACAAAGCGCTGCAGAGTACGATGAGCTTGGTGAAGAAAAACGGCGAACTGGTTCCGGTCGAATTAAATGCTTCACTCTTGCCTGATGGCAGCATTTATGGCTCCTGCCGCGACATCAGTGCCCGTCAAGTGGTCGAAGCGGCGCTGATTCATGCCAAGGAAGAGGCCGAAGCAGCCAATCTGGCCAAGAGCGAATTTTTGGCCACCATGAGCCATGAAATTCGCACGCCGATGAACGGCATCATCGGCATGACCGAACTCGCGCTCGATACCCGACTCTCCGGTGAGCAGCGCGAATACCTCGATCTGGTGCGCTCATCGGCGCAATCGCTGCTGAGTATTATCAATGACATCCTCGATTTTTCTAAAATCGAATCGGGTAACGTGGTGCTCGAACAAATCGATTTTTCCCTGCGTGAACTGATCGTCTCTACCTTGAAATCGCTGGCCATTAAAGCCAGTGAAAAAGGTATAGAACTGGTCTATCAAATCGATGTCAATTTGCCGCAGACGCTGACGGGCGATCCCGGTCGTTTGCGTCAAGTACTCAATAATTTGATCGGCAACGCGATTAAATTCAGTCGCAGTGGCGCGATTGTTCTTGAGGTACAACAGGTGCGCCAAGCCGAAGACGTGGTCGATGTGTATTTTTCGGTCAGCGACGAGGGCATCGGCATCGCAGCCGACAAACAGCTCAGTATCTTCCAAGCCTTCAGTCAAGCCGATGCCTCGACCACCCGTAAATACGGCGGTACCGGCTTAGGCCTGAGTATTTCCTCGCGGTTGGTGCAGAGCATGCAAGGCTTGCTCGAAGTCGACAGTGAGTTGGGGCGTGGCAGCTGTTTTTACTTCACCATAGGCTTAGGTGTCGGCTTAGCCCCAGCTCAGCAGTCAACGCTGCTTGATCTCAGCGGCTTGAGCGCGCTGATCGTCGATGACAACGCAGTCAATCGCTTGTTTTTTTCCGCGACACTCAAAAATTGGCACATGCAGGTCGACGTCGTCGATTCCGCGGCGGCAGCATTGAAGCACATCGAAGCGCGCGCCGCCGCCTGGCACCCATATGATGTCATGCTGCTCGATGTCTGTATGCCTGAGGCCGATGGTTTTGAACTGGCAGCGATACTGGAGAAAAATTATCCTTCGGTATTGAAGAAAACGCTTATGCTGTCTTCGGCCGGTTCGCGTGAAGATGCGCGTAGGTGTCGTGCCGCTGGCATTTACGATTACATCAACAAGCCGGTCAGTCAAGCCGAGTTATTTGCCGCCATCGTGGCGATCTGTTCCGGTCGCCAACCACCGTCGCGCCAAGCCGATATCGTGCGCTCAGAGCCGGGGTACAACTACGCGCCGCTGCGCATCCTCGTCGCCGAAGATAATCTGATCAATCAAAAATTAGTGCTGTCCTTGTTGCGCAAGTGGCAGCATAGTGCAACGATTGCTGAAAACGGTTTGCAAGCGATTGAACAATTCCAGCAGCAGAGTTTTGATATCATCCTCATGGACATGCAAATGCCAGGCATGGGTGGCATCGAGGCGACCAAACAGATACGCACGGCCGAACTGGCCAGTGGCGGCCATATTCCGATTATCGCCATGACAGCCAACGCCATGCCCGGTGATCTCGAACGCTGTCTCGCCGCCGGAATGGATCATTACGTATCCAAACCGCTCAAAGCCGAAGTCTTGCAAACCTTGCTCAACCGATACCAAACAAAACCTGTTCCTGAGATTACCATGCTGACATCGCCCCCTATTCCCGCGCTACCCGGCGCGCTGCACGACCGAGACTTCGACTATCGCCAAGCCCTGCTCGGTGCCGACGAAGAAATCGTTAAAATTATCGGCCAGTCATTTCTCGATGTGTGCGATCAGTACATCAGCGAGTTAGCCGATGCCATCGCCAGCCATGATGCCGAACTCTTGCACCGTTCGGCACATACAATGAAAGGCGTGGTCGGCAATTTCCAAGCGCAGCCGATGGAAAGCCTGGCACAAGTGCTGGAAAACCGCGGTAAGCAAAGCGACTTCAGCGATGTCGCCGCACTGCTGGCCGATCTCAGTGCCGAATTAGAACATCTGCGCTCAGCACTGACGGCATTTTTAATCGAGCATCCGTAAGCAATATCACTACAGTACGACCGTTGGGCGACTCAGTGCTGTCGTGCGCAGCATCAGCCATGCCAAGGCCGCACCGCTGACCAGTGGTGTCAAACGCAGTCGCACATGCGCATGATAGTCATTGAGCCAAGCCAGCTCATCGTCACGCAGTAAATCCAAACGCAGGCAACGGCTGTCGATAGGGCAGAGTGTCAGCGTTTCAAAGCCCAAATATTGACCGAACTCGGTCTCCTGCGCCACCACATTGAGTAACAGGTTTTCAATCCGCACACCCCACTTCCCGGGGCGATAAATACCTGGCTCGTTCGAGGTAATCATGCCAATCTCCATTGCCGTATGCGGTTCGGCGAGCGTGCCGGAAATCGATTGTGGCCCCTCATGCACATTGAGGAAATAGCCGACGCCGTGGCCGGTGCCGTGGCCATAATTGATTCCCTCGGCCCAGATCGGTGCCCGCGCAATCGCATCGAGTTGCGGCGCTGGCGTACCGCGTGGGAAACGCGTTTGCGATAAATTGATCATCCCCTTGAGCACCAAGCTGCAATCACGCTGCTGCTCAGGTGAGACGGTGCCTATCGCAACCATGCGCGTGATATCGGTGGTACCGTTGAGATATTGGCCGCCCGAGTCGATCAACAGCAAGCCATTCCCGCTGATGGTCGCGTGTGCTTCGGGTGTGGCGCGATAGTGAGGCAGGGCGCCGTTGGCATTGAAGCCGGCGATCGTGCCGAAACTCGGCGAAATAAAATGCGCTTGGCGTGCGCGTGCGGCACAAATTTCTTCATCAATGCGCAGCTCGGTCACTGTTTCATGCTCGAGCGCGACTTCGAGCCAACTGAAGAACTCGCACAGCGCGGCACCATCTTGCTCCATCGCTTGGCGTACGAATTGTTGTTCCTGCGGCAGTTTGCGCGATTTCAGAAACACTGAAGGGTTGATCGCCTCGATCAGCCGCACCCCATTTGGCACTGCCAGAAAGAAGCGGTAGGTAATGCGACGCGGATCGATCAGCAGGCTGGTCGTGGCCGGCAATGCTGCCAGTGCGTGCGCGGCCGCTTCGTAGTCCAGCACCGTGATACCGTCGCGCGCCAGTTCAGCACTGAGTTCGTCCGCGATTTTTCCCGCCCCGACAAAAATTTGCACGCCACTGTGACTGACCAGTGCATGGGCGATGAAGACCGGATTGTAACTGACGTCGGCACCGCGCAAATTGAGTAGCCAGGCGATATCATCGACAGTCGACAAGAAATGCCAATCGGCGTGTTGTTGCGACATCTGGGCCCGCACCTCGGCCAATTTTTCGCTGCGCGAACTCACCGCGAACGGTGCCGGGTGCGCATACACTGCTGCGCTCGGCAAGGCCGCACGGGTTGGCCAGATGTCGGCCAGTATATCGATGCCGGTGTCGAGCTTGACGCCGACGGCATTGAGTGCTGCGGCCAGCATGCGTGCGCTCGCCAGTCCCAGCACTGCACCGTCCACCGCCACCGTCTGCCCAGCCGACATCTGCGTACTGAGCCAGTCCAGATGCAGGGTCGCGCCGGCGGCAGGGATTTTCATCATGGCGATCCCGCTGCCTGCCAATTCCTTCTCAGCTTGACTCCAATAGCGGCTGTCTACCCATAGTCCGGCATCTTCTGCGCAGACCACCAGCGTGCCGACCGAGCCATGAAAGCCGGAGAAATGCGCCCGTCCTTGCCAATATTCGGGTAAATATTCCGACAAATGCGGATCGGCCGAAGGAATGATGCAGGCATCGATGGCGAGTTCGCGCATGCGGCTGCGTAGCAGCGCCAGACGGGCGGGAATTGGCTTATTGCTGGTCATGGGGAGGCTTTCTTGTACTGTGCAGAATGGAAAGGTAAATATATCAATGAAGCTATACTGTAAATCAAATCGCGCCAAGTAGCTGTGCCGATTTCACGCATTTTCATCATGGCTGATGCATAAGGCCGAGGCATTTGACTGCCGTAATGAAAAAACGCCACCGGACAAACAGTCCGATGGCGTCAGCGCAGTGGCAAATAGTCTGGATCAGCGCACACGCATCCCCGGCGTCGCACCTGGCCATGCTTCCAAAATGTACAAGCCTGGCTGCGCTTTTTCATCGGCTGCCGAAGCCGCCAAGACCATTCCTTCGGAGATACCGAATTTCATTTTGCGCGGTGCCAGATTGGCGACCATCAGCGTGAATTTACCGATTAACTGTTCCGGTTGATAAGCCGATTTGATACCGGAAAACACATTGCGTGTATTCGCTTCGCCGACATCGAGAGTCAGGCGCAGCAATTTATCAGAGCCTTCCACCGCCTCACAATGGACAATTTTCGCGATACGCAAATCGACCTTGGCAAAATCGTCGATCTTGATTTCTTCGGCCAAGGCTTCGATCGCCTGATCGGGCGCAGTCGTTGCAACTGGTGTTGCCGTCGCCGTGACAGCGACAGTCGGCGCATCGAACAATTGTTCGAAAATGGCCGGATCAATACGCTGCATCAAATGCACATACGGCTCGATTTTGTGCTGATCAGGTAGCGGCACATGTACATCGGCCCACTGTAATGGCGCGATGTTGAGTTGTGCTTCCACTTGGGCTGCCAAGCGCGGCAAGACTGGTTTGAGGAAAATTGTCAGTATCCGGAAGGCTTCGAGCAAACGGCTGCAGACTTCCTGCAAGCGCGCATCATTTTCGGCTTGCTTCGCCAGTTCCCAAGGCTTGTTCGCATCGACATAGGCGTTGACCAAGTCGGCTTGATCCATGGTGGCGCGTAAAGCCTTGCCGTATTCGCGCGCTTCGAACAGCGCATGAATCTCGCCGGCCGCGCTACGCAGATTAGCGAGGAAGGCGTCATCGGTGCTGGCCCAAGCAGTATTGACAACACCGTTGAAGCGTTTGCTGATGAAGCCGCAGGCGCGGCTGGCGATATTGATGTATTTACCGATCAGATCGGAATTGACACGGGCAGCGAAATCGTCCGGGTTGAGGTCGAGATCTTCCACTTTGGCATTGAGTTTGGCAGCGAAATAATAACGCAGCCATTCAGGATTCATGCCGATGTCGAGGTAGCGCAGCGGAGAAATGCCGGTACCACGTGACTTCGACATTTTTTCACCGGAAACCGTGACAAAACCATGTGCATACACATTGTCAGGTATTTTGTAACCGGAAAATTTCAGCATCGCCGGCCAGAACAAGGTATGGAAATATGTAATGTCTTTGCCAATGAAATGGATTTGCTCGGTACTCGGATCAGCCATGAAGGCATCGAAATCGCGTCCGGTTTTTTGAAAATAATTCTTCAGTGAGGCCAGATAACCAACCGGGGCATCAAGCCAGACGTAGAAATACTTACCCGGTTGATCGGGAATTTCAATGCCGAAGTAGGGCGCGTCGCGGCTGATATCCCAGTCACTCAAGCCACTGAGCGCGCCATCTTTTCCTTCCAACCATTCGCGGCATTTATTCGCCACTTCCGATTGCAAGCGATTGCCCTGCAAAGCCCAGCCGCGTAAAAATTCAACGCATTGCGGGTCCGATAATTTGAAGAAAAAATGTTCCGATGACTTCATGATCGGCGTAGCACCAGTCAGTACCGAGTATGGTCGCACCACTTCAGTCGGGGCATACACCGCGCTACATACTTCACAGGAATCACCATACTGATCTTTGGCACCGCATTTCGGACATTCGCCCTTGATGTAACGGTCCGGCAAAAACATATTCTTCACCGGATCATAAAACTGTTCTATCGTCTTGCTGGTAATGAAGCCGGCCGCTTTGAGCTTGCGATAAATATCCTGCGACAATTCATGATTCTCGACCCCATCGGTCGAATGCCAATTATCGAATTCAATATGAAAGCCATCGAGGTATTGTTTGCGACCAGCCGCAATTTCCGCCACGAATTGTTGTGGTGTAATGCCGGCTTTTTCCGCTGCAATCATGATCGGTGCCCCGTGCGCATCGTCGGCACCGACGAAATGCACTTCGTTACCCGACATTCGGCTATGCCGCACCCAGATATCAGCCTGGATATATTCCATGATATGGCCGAGGTGGAATGGCGCGTTAGCGTAGGGCAGGGCAGTGGTAACGAACAGCTTGCGGGTCATGATGATGCACTTTTTGATTAACGGACAAGGGCATTATTCTAACAGTGAAACGCGCAGACTACGTGGCTTTGCCGCGGATTGTCCGCCCGGCTGTGTATCAAACAACATCGGTGTTGTCAGATTTTGTATAAATGTTACTAATGAGAGATCAAGAAGTCGCTTTGCATCGTCATCTTTTTCATTAAAAATCTGACTAGGGTTTGAAACCCCGGCCTGAAGAGGCTGTCGCAAAAGCCTGATGGAAGCTTTTTTACATCTGACACACCGCCTACCTCGTCATTCCCGCATGCCGCAGCCTCGTCATTCCCGCATGCCGCAGCCTCGTCATTCCCGCATGCTTTTGGCGGGAACCCAGTGTCGTTTTCAGCGCTGAAAACACGATCATATCTGGCATTTTCAGTTAGCCACGAACGCCGCTGGGTTCCTGCCAAAAGCGCGCAGGAATGACGTGGCCACCAGTTGGGGTAATGATACCGACTCAATACCCTTTTGCGACGATCCATTAAGTTGTTCAGCGTCAGACTACCCAAGCACCATGGCGATAAATTTCCCTGTCATTGAATCGCACCGATTCGGTGACGGCAAACACATCGACGTGGTGGCGGCCTGCGCCGCGCTTGATATGCGGTTTGGCGTAACTGCCGTGCTTTGAACCCAGTGATAAATGAATTCCGCACATACGCTCATAAGTACCGATGTCGCGCACCGTCCTGTCCTTGCTGAACGCGCGATTCATTCCCAACCCCAATTCCCGCACCCACACTACGGTATCGTCGGCCCGTATATTGGATAGCACGAGATCAAATTCGGCCGTCGAGTTTTCTGTCGCCACCACTTGACCGGCCTCGATGATCAAGGTGATCGCTTGTTCTGGCTGATTGATGGAAAAACTGGTATCACCGAAGATGAAAATTCTGACCCGTCCGTGTACTGCTTGCAAGTCGACTGACTCAGTGAATACTTCACCGATAGGAAATTGACCGCCGACATTTTGCATGCCGCTGTAATCGCCGACATTGAGTTTGGCCGATTCAAATTTACCGCTGAAAAACAATTGTTCGCCACCGCTGTCGATGACGGCATTGTCAGACTGATCGATGATGTCCTTGAGTGCTTGGCCTACGCCACGATAATAACTGACGTCATACGCCAGCGCATCGACATAATAAGTCATCTCAGGGCCTTCCATGCGGCCGAGGTGTGGATGTTCGATGACCTTGAGTCCACGTTTGAACAGCTCTACCCGCAGCCGATATGCTTCGAGGCGGAAATTGGTAGTCTGTATCAGAATCACCAAGTCGCCGGCACTCAATGTCGCCAGCAGAGCCAAAATCTGCGCCGGCGCAGTGCTGTCAAAATCGACGCAGCTCGCCTGAGGCAGGCAAATTCGATAAGCAGCTGTCAACACCTGTGCCAATTCACAGCCACTGTCATAGACCAACACCGCCTGATGCTGTGCACTGTGTTCAAACGCATGCTCGAGCACGGCACTGAGGTGTGAACTTGCTGTGGTGATAAGACCTTGCGGAAAATTAACAGAATTCATCAGATTTGCGCGTGAAACCTCGGCCTTCAGGCCGAGGAGGCAGAGCGTGGAACGCGCAGCGTTCCTTGCTTTGGTGGCGTGCCTGTCACGTCCATATTTACCACCAGTGAATAACTATACCCATCTGCACGCTGAATGATCTTGCAGTGCTTATACGATATGCCTTGTACGACAGATTCTTGCGTTTGTATGTTGAAACTGCCACTTGCGCGAACTGCTACGCGGCCTATGTACTGGCCGGTTTTCTTTCCTGTCGGGACGCAGGCTTTTACCATATCGCCAGTCTGAAAGCCGTGAATTCTTTTGCTGCGCGTCAGGTAACCACGCGGGAAACCGAAGGCATCAAGGCGGGTACGCTGGTAGCTGCCGCGCCCAGTCGCCTTGATCGCCAATGTGGGCTTACGCCAGTGGCTCACCGCATCGACTTTGCCCACGCAAGCGGCATCGAGCGCGTGGGTTTTAGGAATAGTTAAGCGCGTGCGGTTGAACTTGGTTCGTCCACCGGAACCGCTTGTCACCGGCAGACCGGTGGCTTTAAGTGCATTAAACAAGGCCCATCGGGTCGCGTTAACGGCAGCGGCATCCTTGAGAGGGCGCTGCAACTGTGCTTCGATGCGCGCCAACCGTGCCGGTTCGCGTGCTAAAAATTCCCGTACGTCACGTGCTGCTTTCTTGTTATTGCATGGCACGCAGGCGAGCACCAGATTAGATACACGGTTCGAGCCGCCCCTTGCCCGCGGCTGCACATGGTCGATGTTGAGCGCGACATGTTGGGCGTCGCAGTAGGCGCACCGACGGTTCCATTTTTCCAGTAAATATTCGCGCAGTTCGTATCCGGCCAGCGTTCCTTGCTGATACTCGACACCGACAATCTCGGGCTTATCCATTTGCTGCATGTCGAAACGCAGCAGTTCCTGAGCGATGGCACTCAGTGGCACCAGTCGATGCAAGCGAGTCAGCCATGCCAGGGTGGTGTCGATGCGGTGTTGCAGGCTGGGTGGCAGCCAGCCGCGCCCTTTGTTGCCACGATTGAGAAAACGTGGTGCGCGGTAACGCAGCGTACTGCGACGACGACGACGCATCTGGCGGCGAGAAGTCAGTGCCTCGCTGATTTGATGGCCACGGTGCCTCAGTTCGAACAGATTCAGAACCTGGTCGACAGTGCAAATTTCACCCGTCGCAAGCTTGAGTGTTTCGCTATGTCGCACAAGAGCGATGCCGGTCGTCTTGCTGCCGGGGTCAAGCTTGATCTTGATCGTTTGGAAGGCACTGTCAGTAACAGTACGGTCAAGCAAGCGTATCGCAAACGGGAACAGGCGATGCACGCGTGCCCGGCCTGCTGCGAGCAGCTTGCGCGCCCGTTTTTCGCTGCATGGCATCAGCGGATCTTGTGTTCTGCTTAGTACAAATACAGCCATTTTTGTATCTCCAATATGAAATAGCAGATGTAATCTGCATTTCCCTATGCGCTTACGCGCCTGGTGACGGGCACCTGACGGTGCCGCTCCCCTCGACAATGTCGCAACACAGCTTCGGTTCGGAACGGTCACCCGCACTCTCCGATGAACCTTGCAGCAGAACGTTTCGTGCTTACCCTATGCTTGTCTGCTTCTGCTGCTTGCAGAGCTTGGAACTGAGGAAGCATTCCAAGGTGCGTCTTGTACTTCGTTGCAACGTAGCGCGATGCTTTGCGCTCAGTCTGGTCAACCGAGCTTTTTCAAACTCCGGCCTTGAGAGGCTGTCGCAAAAGCCTGATGCACGTTTTTTACACCTGAAACACCGCATACCGCGTCATTCCCGCATGCTTTTGGCGGGAACCCAGCGTCGTTTTTTACACTGAAAATGCCACAATTTCTGGCATTTTCAGTTAACCACGAACGTCGCTGGGTTCCTGCCAAAAGCGCGCAGGAATGACGTGGCCACCAGTTGGGGTAATGATACCGACTGAAAACCCTTTTGCGACAGCCTCTTGAGGCCGGGGTAATTGACCTTATCTTTATACGCTGCTGGGAAAGCCGATATTTTAACAAGCCGTCACTGACTTGCGGAAACTATCGCCGCCCTTGAAGCGGCATGGTATAGGTATGACGAGTCAAAATTCGACTCATCAACAGATGTTTGATAGTTCAGGCAACGAGGAAAAAAGTCGGCATCGGCCTACTCGTTTTGGTATCGTGCGTGCGCACGGTTTCTAGCATATCTTGCAAAATAGGGTTGTCGTGTGCGTACAGAGTCAGGTTCTGTTCTGCTTCGGTAATAGCTTGCGTGATATTTGAGCAAGTAAAATGTATCCAAACGCTCAGTAAGATCGCGCTGATATTAGCTGGATCGAAGGATAGCGAGGTTTTGACCGCCGCTGCCGCTTCAGGCATGCGCTGCGCCAGAAACAGATGACGCGCATGATAGTAATGCAGCTCCGGCATCGTCGGTGCCAGAGAAATTGCTTTTAATATCAAAGTTTCCGAGCGCTCACCGTTACCGAGCACGCTGTTGAGATAGGCCATCAGCGCCAATGCCAGCGGATTATTTGGCTCTATGCTCAATGCCTTGTCGGTAGCGCGACAAGCTTGCCGCAACACGGCATCATCATTGCAAAGACCGAAGCTGACCAGTGCCAGACAGGTTTCCGCTAACGCGCACCACGATTGCGCGTGCAATGGTTCAATCGCCAAGCAGGCATGGAATTGCGAGAGCGCCTGTTTCAGCGAGGTCGGTGTGAATTGACGCAGTTCGCGCTTACCGTTTAAAAAAGCCAAGGTGGTCGGCAGGGGAATTTGCTGAGGCACGCCATTGCCCCAGCTTAATTCCGGGATGCAGAGCGGTAAAACAGTCGTGAGGCGATGCTGTAAATTGATTTGCCAATTGTTTAATGTGACGTCGAAATTCTCTCTGTGTAAAATTGCATGGTCACGTGCATTGACCAATTCCAAGCGCAAGACCCGTATGCCTTGCACGATCACGGGAAAACCGGTCACGTAGAAATCAGGTTCCATATCTTTAATCATGGAAATGATTTCGCTGGCGACGCGGCAGTTACGCGTTAACGAGGCCGGCATCACCGATAAGCCGAACGGCCGGAAATGGCACAGGCACTGTATCGTGCTGTCGTGAATTTCCTGAGTATCAATATCCCAGCCATCGAAGCGAAACGGTAGCACCGCGAGGGTACATAAATCGATCGGACGCTGAGTGTCGTAAATCACATTGACGGTGTGCAACAAGCGATAGCCTTGGCCGTAAACGTTTTGAATATAGTGCTGACCTGTGCGTTCCAAAAACATACGACGTAACACATAGATGCAGCGAGTCAGCGATTCTTCGCTGACGATGGCATTCCCCCATGCACGCTCGAGTAAAGTGTCTTTCGGTACGATTTCGCCGCCCGATTCCAGCAGACAGATCAGCACTGCCAATTCTTTAGGTGGCAATGGAATCGGTACGCCATTGTGCATGAGGATAGAATTGTCGAGTACGAAATCGCCGATGACAAATTGCCGTTTTGCTTGGGTGCTCGGACGGTTTTTGATACCTTCACCCTTAGCTTTGAACGCGATATGCTCTTCCATGTAGGTATTCATAGATGTATTCTTCACAAAAAAAAGAAAAAAAACAGTTCGCTGTTCAGACGAAGCATTCATTTTTCAGCGTGTACCTATGATGGTGATTCTTATATGAAAATAATATAAGACAAGTATCAATATCAACTTTGAAGATTGATACAAGTACTAATCATTGCATTGAACGTTGACACTTATGGGTGCGATCATCGCAGCTTGCCATGCCAAGCTGCGATGATCGCAGTGCAGAGGAAGTTGTGGCGCGGTACAGGAATGGCTGGCGAGCTCACATCTGGAAGGCGCGTTCATCCTCGGCTTTTTCGCTTTCGAAAAAGGACTTGATCATCCAATCTTTCATGTGGTGATCGGCAAAGACCAAACTCATCATGGCATCGGTGACGCCTTGTTGCAGTTCCGGACGGTAGGAATCGGTCAATATCATCACTTGCTCGCCTTCAGCAGTCGTGACTACTTTTCCCGGTAGTTTAGGCTCTTTCGGCACGGGCAAACCCTGTTCCTTGGCCGCTGCTATTGCTGCGGCAAGTTCGATTTCCTCAGCGCTGGCGGGTCTCGTTGTGACCACATCGAGCTCCTTGAGCAGCTTCATACTCCATTTCAATACGAGCAATTGGTCTGTGATGCGTTTGTAGGCCCGTTCCCCCTTCGGGTCTAAGTAGAGACGGGTAAAATTAAGCACAGTCCGGCGCCAATCTTCTATCGTCTCGGTATTGCCTGCTTCATCGGTATGCTCCTGCATCAGAGGGGGAAGAGAAATCAATTTGGCATAAAATTCATCGATATATTTGGGGATCTGCGGTTCCGGTACGACTGGATTAGGTTTAGTGGTGACGGCATCGGTCAAGGCAGGTGTCACCGACGCGGCATCGGTAGTTTTGTTTTCGGCGATTTGACGTGTTGCTGCCGCTTGGCTTTCGGCCCGCAATTTGGCCAAATTTTCGGCGGTCGCCACCGCTTCTTGTATCATCGCATGTGTTTTGGCACGCAAGCGTGTGGCGATGTCGATGACATCTGCGCTACTGTTGAAACCTTGCCTTGGTGTGAAACTGGAAGGGGTGGCACGCATAATATTTCCTTATTGGTAGTTTTAATTCGTCGTTGCAGAGGTAGTGAACTTTTCCATGAAATTCGCATGCAGACTGGCCGCCGCCTCTTCAGAAAGTTGACGTAAACTGGAAGGGAAATGATCGAGTTCACGTGCCAGTAAATATTCGCCTTGATCAGCGACGACGGTAGGATTAAATTCGGCGACCCGGTTACCACAACGCAGCAGGAAGCGCGCTTCATCGTGATAATCGACTTGTAAGCGCGAACCCCAGCCATCCTCGAGCAAGGCCATCACACGATGGCGCCATGCATATGCGCTTCGTGGCAAGATTAACTGCAAGATGTGAGGTTGTAGATCCGGGTGTTGATGTAGCCAGTCTTCAAGCACCGTCAGAATCGCTTCCGGGCTGTTAAGTGCCGCTGCTAACATATGTCGCGCAGAAACTTGAATTTGCTGCTGGGCTTCACGTGCCAGATTTTGACTGTCATCGAGGAAGCTCAGTACGCTGTCGGCCGCGCTGAGTACACCATCGCGATACCCATCGGAATAGGCCTGACGCCGAACTTGCTCTGCTTGCAGCGTCGCTTCTTGCAGCATTTTCTTAGCTAAATTGCGCGCTTCCGACAGGATCGCCTGATGGCGTCGTATCTGGGTGAGTTGACTTCCGCTGATCAATACTTCTTCGCGGATCCGGAAAGTAAATGTGGCCTGAGTTTTTTTTGACATGTTGTAATGCGATGAGCAATAGGCTGAAATGCGCACGCGTCGCGGTAATCGCCGGAGCTATGGGGGAGCTGGCAAAGAGCAGCGGAATGCGTTGTTGTAAGGCGATGGAGGCCGGTTCGCAAAGTAATGCTAAGGATTGCAATCCCGCCTGCATGAGGAAAGCATGCTCACAGCTGCGGACATCGTTGTTTTCAGCTGGAAACAAGCGCTCGCTTAGCGGTAGTAAAGCGAAACTGCGCGCCCACGCCGGCAAACGTAATAATCTTCCGGCACGCGCCAAACTGTTGCGCTGCTGGTGGCAGGCGAGAAGGTAGGCAGCGTAAGGCAGCTCAGACCAATTATTGAGCAACAGTTGATCAAGGCTACCAGGCTTCACATCCGGTGTCACACAACTGAGTTGATAATGATCAATCAGTATGCGGTTGATCAGGGCGAGTTGCGCAGATTTTTGTAATTGCGCTGGCAACATTAAACGCTGTGTATGAATATAAGACAGCGGATTATAGATCACCGTCCGCAAACGGCTGGAAACGGTCGTCATGTTCATACCTTTGGTGCGGGCAACAGCTTGCGTGGGTCGATTTTGTAACGCCAGATCAAGCTGCCTGCACCCGCCAAGATCAACACGGCGATCAAACCGGCTATCCAAACAGGATTGATCCCATCATTCTTGATTGCAGATAGCGAAGGTGGTGCATGTTGCGCTTCACTACGTTGCGACAGGACGACCGAGATATTGTCATAGTCGACTTCGGCGAAACTGTTTTTCAAAAAACGTTTGATTTCACTGATCAATAAAGATGGCTGCACCTCGCTTTGGTAGACCGCCAAGGCTGAAATATGAATCGGACGTTTTTTAGCGCTGTTTTCGCTGGCGTCAATATCATAACTGACATGAACACGTGAAGAAACGATGCCATCCATGGTTTCCAGCGACTGCTGCAAGCGTTGTTCTATCGCCGAATACAATCTGGCTTTTTCGGCCCGAGGCGAAGAAACCAGTGCGCCCGATGGGAACATTTGGGCTACTTCTACTTGTGCTTGTGGCGGTAAATTATGTACTTTCAGCAGATCGACGGCTGCGACAAAATCAGATTGGCTCACCGATACGCTGTAACCTTCCTTGGCATGATCGATCTTGCTTGCTGCAATATTATTGCGCTGCATGACCGCGATCACTTCATTGGCCTGGCGTTGATCCAAGCCTTTGAGCAGATCGCTCTCGCGGCAGCCGGTCAGCAAAGCCAGCAGCAGCAGCGCGCCTGAAATTCTGCGCATCATGAGCGTAACAATGCCTCGACAGTTGCGGTAAGCTTGCGGGTTACCGTGCTGACCATGGAAATTTTAAGCGAATCATCGGCAACCTGCTCTTGGATTTGCTGCAGTATTTCCGGCGATGTGACGCTTGGTGACTCCAGTACACGCATCACTTCGGCCTTGCTTTCTACTGCACTCACTGTTGATTTTGCATACGCATGCATCATACGCTCGCTCAACGAGACGATTTCATTACCGCCGCTTATGTCCGCTATGCCGGGGATGGCGCGAATTTCGTTAATCATCTGAAGCTCCTGAAAAAATATAAATGAGCGATACCCGAAAGTTGGATTCTGATCGACAAACGTATCCAACAACGGGTACCAGCCTACGGCGATCAGCGATAGTTGGCGATGATGCCGGCACCGACGTCTTTATAGGCCTTTACCACGCTCGACTGCGCCTGACGGTACAAGGTATATTCCGACAAGGCACTCTGGTAGTTAGCCAGTAACTCTGGATCGGATGGGTTGGCTTTGAGTTTGTCCAGCGCATCTTTGACCTTTTTGTTCAAGTCACCGACACCCTTATTGAATTGTATCGATACTGAAGTCAGAAAACCGGTCGCCCCGGTCGTGGTCGGTTCGGCTGCACTGATGCCGGAGGTAGTGTCGTCGCGGGTTACAATAGTAGGCATAAAATTTCCTTTTTGAATGAATAAAACTTTATTGTGGGGTACTGCTGATCATTGGAGAAAAATACCAATGGGATGGGGTTAATTTGACATAGCTGTCGGTACCGTAACCGAACGATTTTCCTTTAAGCCAGTCATCCTTCAAATCGACAACGAAATGCACATAACGAACCCCGCGGTGCTGATAAAACGCTTCCACATAGGGGCGCAACTTTTGCAAGTCGATATCGTTCAAACTAGGGCGCATGACAAAGGTCACGCTGGCCGGTCGATTGACGCGCTGATAGGGAATGCCGAGCTGATCAAGACCATTTTGGGCTTCGTTGGCAATGGCAGCATCCGATAGCGCCGTTACCTTGACCGTGCTGGCATACGGCAGCAATGTCGCGACGTGGCGACTAAGCTGCTCGCGCCCGGCGGTATCACGTGGACCGCGTTCCGCACTGATGAACAGTTCCGGCCGCACCGGATCATCGAGATTCAATAAATGGTAAGCGCTGAAGCTGGCATCACTGTTGAGGGCGGCTTCGACGCGCTGTTTTTCAGAAAAAGTATGAACGACTGCCGCCGGCGTTTGCAAATCGTTGCGCACCAATGCTTGCCTGGCCCAAGTAGCATCTCTGAGATTTTCAGCGAACACATAAAAGACTTCGCTGTCACCTTTTACGATCTGGTAATTCCCGACCGAGCCCTTGAGTATGTCGTTCAAACGTAACTGTTCACGCTGCTCATTACCGTTCAACCAGAGCCCCGCACCAACTACGGCGCATAGCAAGAACACACTCACGCCAGCGATCAGTGCCACCGGTGTCTTGCCAGGCACGACGGCTGCTATGGGCTCATCGAGTGGCTCCGGTACCAGCGGATGGTTGAGGACCGCCGGATCCCAGGTGTCGGCGAGCGAACGCACCGACAAGTCGAGCAAACCGAGGCGCACGACAGTATTGAGTGGACAGTGTTGTTCCGTGACTTGATCGTCGCGCAATTCGCGCAACACAACTTCACTACCGCTGTCGATGACGACTTCAAAATTGAAGCCGTCGCCATCAATCGGAATGAAGATCGCATTGTCGGGAAAGCTAGGAAATTGCACAGTATCGTCGAACACTTCAGTATTCCCGACGACAAAAAAAGTGGTACCGATCAGCAGTTTGAATTCGGCACCTCGCATCGGCCCGTTCAGAATTTTCAGAACGGCGATCTCCTGCTCATCCGTGCTTGGATAGAGGCTTGGTTCAATATGGTTGTTATCAATTAACGGCATAGGATTAGGTCGCATAAAGCGTACGCTGCTTGCAAAAGTAGAACAAAGAATAGAGCCGCGATCAGCTTCATTCCTGATGGAATTGTGATTTTTATTTTGCATTGTCAAACGCGGGAAAAAGTTTATTCGAGTGAGCGAATATTCTCGCCTGTCCCCATCTCATTATTCCTGCATGCCCCCGCCTACCCGAGCCGGCAGTAAGCTTATTGACGCGAGCTTTTGAGGTCGTCGTAACAGGGTTTTCACTCGATAACATTACCCTGACTGGTGCTCACGTCGTTCCTGCCAGCTTTTGCGACCGTCTCAAAGGTATGCGCGAATGCTCACTGGGGTTCAATACCGGAAAGAGGATTTCTACTTTTAATCAGATTCCCATCGGGATTGCTTTTTTTTTAGCGCTAATGTGCATGAAGAAGTTGACGGCAACATTCAGGAAACGTCAATCACTGTGGCACCGGCAAGCGCCTTGTTGTGACGTGATCTTTACCCATTTCGCGTGTTTCCTGCGCAGACAAAAAACGAGACAGGCCCCATCACATGACATTACCGACCGAACCGACGCAGCTACCGACACGCGCGCCACATTGGCTCACAGCGGGCCCGCAGTTGTTACAACTGCCCGATTTATTCGCGCTCGAAGTGGGTGGCGAAGGCCTGCAACTAGTACTTTTTCAGGGAAAAAACATCAGCCATATCTGCTTTACGCCCGGTTGGCGCGGTGTGGTGGTATTTGATCAAAGTCCGGTGCAAATCAGTGTTGGCAGTGCCCTGTGTCAGGACGGCGATATCTCTGTCTTGACCAAACTGCAGGCATTCATGGATGCCGATTGCGGCCTCGAGATGAATCACAGTATGCCGAATGCCCGTCTGGTGTCTTGCGCCGGCTCGGGGTTGGCCATGCTCAGTGATCGCCGCACGATAGAAAACTGGTTCCTCAGTCAAATGATCACCGAGCCGGAACAAATGCTGGCAATTTCGGCTTTGTTGCGGCGTCTCGAAAGCTATGCCTTAGTGCGGTTTCTATTAACCGAGCGCGCCGAAAAAAAGAATTTACGTGAATTAGCGCAAAGCTATGGCATCTCTTACACCCATTTCCGCCGACTGTGCAATCGCGCACTCGGCGGGTCGGTGAAATTTGAACTCAATCAGTGGCGTATGGCGCGGGCCTTACTTGATCTGGTCGATAGTCGCTGTAATTTCACGGAAGTCGCACTCAAGCATGGGTATGCATCGAGCTCCCATTTTTCGAACGAAGTCAGGGGACAGGTCGGCGTGTCACCACGCGGCTTGTCAGACATCATTAAACTCGCAGGTAAGTAATATATATGCATAGCAAGGAAATCTCACCCCCGCCGTTCTGGCCACGTCTTGTTTTGTTGACCGCACTCGGATGGCCTGTACTGGCCGCGGCGCTCGAGGATACTCCCGCCGCGGCAGAAAGCTCGCCAGTCCCGGCTGCCGTCGCCACCGATATCAAAGCTCTCGGCAGCGCTGAGGTTCGTGATGCAGCAATACCAAAACCTATTGATATCGGCTATGTCGCCCGCAACGATGGCGTGCGCGATTTTTTCAATGCCTTGTCGGTCCGCCTGAAGAAACCGGTCATCGTCAGTAATAAGGCTGCCCTTAAAAAAGTCAGCGGCGACTTCGATCTGAGCAAGCCCAATCAAACCCTGGAACAGTTGAGTGCGCAATTGGGCTTGATCTGGTATCACGACGGCCAATCGATTTACATCTATGACGCCAGTGAAGCGAAAAACACCGTGGTCTCGTTGAAAAACACCTCGATCGCCAAATTACGCCAATTTTTGCAGCAAGCCGGACTCTACGACCGCCGTTTTCCGTTCCGTGGATCCGAACGCGAAAAAGTATTTTATCTGTCCGCGCCGCCGGTCTATGTTGATCTGGTCTCCAGTACGGCTACTTTTCTCGATGCATCGAGTAACGAGCGCGCCCTCGGCAATCTGAAAATCGGCGTCGTACGTTTGCAAAATACCTTTGTCACTGACCGCAGCTATGCACTGCGCGGTCAGACCAAAACGGTGCCTGGCATTGCCAGTATCATTGAAGAAATGCTGGAAAATGAAAAAATCGGCGTTGAAATCAGCACGGCAGCGTCGGCCAAAGATGCCACTGGCATGCCGAGTGCAGGCTTGACGCCAGCGCTTAAATCGCCATTGCCACCGCCGCTGGCCGGCACGACCGAACATGCCGCGATGGCCTTGCCGACACCATCAGCGGGAAAAAAAAGTCGGTTCCCTGGTATGGATGATGCCGATGAAAACAAAATCCGCGTACTTGCCTACCCAGATACCAACAGCTTACTGATCAAAGGCACGACCGAGCAAGTGGCATTCATCGAAGACTTGATCGCCAAACTGGATATCGCCAAACGCCACGTCGAACTGTCGCTCTGGATTATCGATCTGCAGGCAGAGCAACTCGATCAACTTGGTGTCAGTTGGAATGGTGCGGCCGGAAATAGTAAATTTGCAGCGACCATTAATTCGGGTCTGCCGACCAGTACACTCGACGGTTATAATTTCATTGCCTCGGTCAAGGCACTCAACAGTGATGATAAAGCCAAAATCGTCTCGCGTCCGGTGGTGTTGACGCAAGAAAATACGCCTGCATTCTTCGACCACAACCGGAGTTTTTATGTCAAGCTGGAAGGCGAGCGTGCGGTTCAGCTCGATACGGTCACCTTCGGCACGCTGATCAAGGTATTGCCGCGTTTTGCTGAGGACGGTGAAATTGAAATGACACTGGAAATCGAAGACGGCAACGAAGTCGCAAGTGTTAACAGTGATGGCGACAGCGGGGCACCCTTACCGAAAGTGGCCAGAACCAATATCAGTACTGTGGCCCGCGTTCCGCATGGAAAGAGCTTGCTGGTTGGTGGCTATACGCGTGACGAGGGTTCCGAACGGATCGAAAAAATTCCTGTCTTGGGCGACTTACCTTTGGTCGGTGGCCTATTCCGTTCCACGGTTAAACGCGCCAATAATTTGGTACGTGTTTTCTTGATCGAGCCAAGATACAACGAGGCACCGCGCGCGCGCGACGCCGGCGACCTCGGCGATGAAGTCGTTGGTGATCTGATTGAGCGTGTCGAGCAGGGTCAGCCAGAGCAAGAAACGGTGCGCGATTATCTGGATAGAAAAAATGGAAATTAGTCGTTTTCCGGCTAATTCGCCCATCATTCATCGCCATCGCGCAGCCGCACGCCGCGAGGAAGAAGCACGCGCAGCGAATTCGCATACGCAAACACATGAAGTGCCGCCGGAGGATGACCTCAATCCGGTTGCCATGTTACAGCGCTTCATTAATTCTACCGATGAAATGTCATCGGCGATGGCGCAGTTCCGAAATCGTCGCGATTTGAAGAAGATGGATTCCGATCTCGATAATTTCGAGCGCGTGCTGGAAAAAGATGTACTTCCAAAAGTACAGCAAGTCTTGAAGTTTGCCGCCGCCGCCGGAGTAACATCGGAATTGCTGGCGCAATTACGCTCCATGTTTCCCGATGACAGTGATTTGATACTGATCTTGCGTGCGCTGCTTAAGCGGCGTCAGATTGAAGAGACCAGTCGCAAACGGCTGGAACAGGTGCTTGTCGATGTCGAGCGCGGCGCTGTTCCGCGGCGTGTCAAAGCCGGCATCAATTGCGCAATCAAAGCCCGTATGTTCGGTAAATTGTTACAGCGTAGTCCGGCCTTGTTGCGGGAATCTTATCGTCGATTTCTCGATGATGAACAGGGACCGACGGCCGCTTACACCGACTGGGTACTGCACTACGGCTATGAGCATCGCGAGCAAATCCTCAACTTCATCGAAGCCGCCTTAGCCAATGATGTCATGGCTCAGGATCCGAGTTGCGACTTCGTCGAGTTCGGCAACTTGTTGAAAAAATTAGTGCAGGTGCGAATGTTGCGCTCGGCAGAAATTATATTCTTAGCCAATCTTTTGCGCCACCCATTGATCCGTCGTTGCAATGAGGTAGAAATAGAATGGCTGGTTTTCATGCTCGGTATTTTGCAAGCCCCTGAGGAAATCGATCAGTCACTGCACGAAGTGCTGGGTCAAAGTCTGATCTTATGCACACATGCCGAACGCAGCACGATACTGCAACTGATACGCGATGGCTTTCACAATGTACCGCTTGAGCTCTTCCCTGAAATCACTGCTGTACATGAACTGCTGATGCGCTTGGATGAACTTTCCACGCTGGCCCATGATCTCGAGGTGATCGAAGGTCGCCGTGGCCCTGATAATCTGGAGTAAAAAAAATGAATGGAGTCATTCTGTGTTAAACGATACCCTGAACGGTCTGCGCTCGCGTCCCGAGTTGCTGATTCTGTTGCTGATGATAACAATCATCGCGATGCTCATCGTACCGCTGCCGACCTATCTGGTGGACTTTCTGATCGGTCTCAATATCGTCATCGCAGTGTTGGTATTTATGGGCTCGTTTTATATCGAAAAGATTTTGAATTTTTCTTCTTTTCCTTCTATTCTACTCATTACTACTTTGTTTCGACTGGCCTTATCCATCAGCACCAGTCGTTTGATTCTGCTTGAAGCCGATGCCGGTGAAATTATCAATACCTTCGGTGAATTCGTCATCGGCGACAGCCTCGCGGTCGGTTTTGTGGTGTTTGCCATTGTCACGATCGTGCAATTCATCGTCATCACCAAAGGTTCCGAGCGCGTCGCCGAGGTAGCAGCCCGTTTCTCACTCGACGGTATGCCGGGCAAGCAGATGAGTATCGATTCCGATCTCAAGGCCGGCCTGATCGATGCCGAAGGTGTGCGTCGTCGACGCAGTACACTCGAACGCGAAAGCCAGTTGTATGGCTCGTTTGATGGTTCGATGAAGTTCATCAAGGGCGATGCGATCGCCGGCATCATCATTATTTTTGTCAATTTCATCGGTGGTATTACTGTCGGCATGTCGCGTCACGGTATGGATCTGTCCACTGCGCTCGATACCTACACCATCCTCACCATCGGCGATGGTTTGGTTGCCCAAATTCCCGCCTTGCTCATTGCTATCAGCGCCGGTTTCATCGTTACGCGTGTCAACGACGACGATGAAAGCAATCTAGGTAAAACCATCATGACGCAGCTGCTGGGAACGCAATTTGTTCTCATCGTCACCGCCTTACTGGCCGTCGCCATCGGCCTGCTGCCGGGTTTTCCGACCGGTGTATTCGTGATACTGGCCGCTTTGCTGGCCGGTCTGTACTTCATTCGGCGTCGCGCTGCGCACAAGGCCAGACCACCAGAAGCGGCTGCCGATGGCAGTTATCAAGAAAACTCGGAAGCAGACAACCAACTTGGACTCATCGGCAACCTCGACAACATGGCGGCGGAAACCATCCCGCTGATCTTGCTGGTGCCGGCAAAACGTTATGCCGCCTTAAACGAAGTACAAATCGGCCAACGTTTCGCCAGTCAATTTTTCATCGATTACGGCGGTAATTTACCAACGGTATTACTGCGTGCCAGCGAAGCCTTGGCCGATAACCGAGCCGTCGTCATGATTAATGAAATTCGCGCCGAAGAATTCAGTGTCTATTACGATCAATTTTTGGTAGTGAATGCCAATGAAGAAATCGACCAACTCGGCATTCCGCATCACAGCGAAGCGCAGGGCGAGAGCCGACGTGTCTGGGTATTGCCGGCGCAAAAAGAAAAATTGCTCAAGCTCGGTTTTCAGTTACGTGCGGCATTAGACGAGCTGTACCAATGTTTTGCGGTATTACTGTCACGTAATGTCAATGAATACTTCGGCATCCAGGAAACGAAACAGATGCTCGACAAGTTGGAAGCGAAATACCCGGACTTGCTCAAAGAAGTATACCGCCATGCCACCGTGCAGAGAATCGCCGAAGTGCTGCAGCGCCTGCTGTCGGAACGTATCTCCATTCGCAATATGAAGCTGGTCATGGAAACCTTGGCGCATTGGGCTCCGCGTGAAAAAGATGTGATTGCTCTGGTTGAACATGTACGCGGCGCGATGGCACGTTACATCTGCGATAAATTCGCTACACGGGATGAACTACGTGCGCTCGTCATGTCACCGCAACTTGAGGAACTCATTCGTATGGGAGTGCGCAGCACCTCGGGCGGAACCTTTCTCAATCTCGATCCGGTGCAGTCTGAAGAAGTGCTCGACAAATTCACCTTGGCTTTCAGTGAAATTTCATTCGCCCAAAAAGACATGGTGGTATTGACGGCAGTCGATGTACGTCGCTTCGTCAAAAAACTCCTTGAGCCACGTTTTCGTGAACTCGAAGTGTTGTCGTTCGGTGAAATCACTGAAAATATTTCTATTAACGTAATTAAATCCATTCATTAAAAAAAAGGAGAATATATGCAATATATTGACATCGCAACTCTGGTGAAGGACGCGCTGCTTTCCGGCGGCTGTGCCGCCGACATGATAGGAGATCTCGACAGTCACTCGACCATCGCGCTCGATTTCAACTGGTCGCCGACCATCTATGTCGGTCGCCGTGATGATGATATCTGGCTTTGGAGCCGCCTGTGCGAATACCATGAAAACAGTGTTGACCTGCATGCCGCCAGTTTGCTCAAAGAAATGATGAAAAAACTCTCATGGGTACGCAACGATCATTTGTGTTTCAATGAAGACCAAGGTTATCTCGAATTACGCGGCTTGGTGGCACTCAGTGCGCTCGAAGATGGCGAAAAATTTCGCGAAGCACTCGAGGGCTTTCTTGAGCGGGCCGACACCTTCCGGGCTTTACTGAAATGACGCCAGCTCTGCGCTTGATGCGTGAATTCGCCCATCCGCTCAATCTCGCCGGGCCGATCATCGAAGCGCCTTTGCCCGATGTCATGATCGGCGAAATTTGCGAAATTCGTCGACACTGGAACACTATGGAAACGGTTGCCCGTGCTCAGGTCGTCGGCTTTCGTGAAGACGTCGCAATCCTGAGTCTGATCGGTATCTCCAAGGGTTTGTCTCGGCAAGCATTGCTCATGCCCACAGGTGCCAGTCTGACCGTGCCGATTGGTGCCGGTTTGCTGGGTGCCGTGGTCGATCCATCCGGCAGTATCACTGAACGCTTTTGCCCGGCGCCGGAAGGTCGCAGCACCGCGCAAGCGATCGATGCGGCGCCTCCCGGATACCGCGAGCGCGAAGTCGTTGCCACACCATTGGTCACTGGTGTACGCGCTATCGACGGCTTGCTGACCTGTGGCATCGGCCAGCGTGTCGGTATTTTTTCTTCTGCCGGCTGTGGTAAGACCACACTCATGAATATGCTCATCGATCATGCTGATGCCGATGTGTTTGTCATCGGTCTCATTGGTGAACGCGGTCGTGAAGTAACGGAATTCGCCAGCATGCTGCGCCAGTCTCCACATGCCGACCGCTGCGTGCTCGTGTATGCGACCTCCGATTTTTCTTCCGTTGATCGCTGCAACGCCGCCTTGCTGGCGACGACGGTGGCCGAGTATTTTCGCTCTGAAGGAAAACGTGTGGTGTTGTTCATGGATTCGATCACCCGTTACGCGCGCGCCCTGCGTGACGTCGCTCTGGCTACCGGTGAAGCACCGGCCCGCCGCGGCTATCCGGCTTCGGTCTTCGATGCCTTGCCACGCTTGTTGGAGCGGCCAGGCGTTACCTCCAGCGGCAGCATTACCGCATTCTATACCGTGCTGCTTGAGAGTGATGACGAGCCCGATCCGATCGCCGATGAAATCCGTTCTATTCTTGATGGGCACATCTATCTCAATCGTGCACTGGCTGCGAAGGGTCACTTTCCCGCTATCGATGTCCTGCGCAGTGCCAGTCGGGTCGCCTTGCAAGTGAGCTCAGAGGCGCATCAAAAACAAGCCATGGCAGTACGTGATTTACTCGCGCGTTTAGAAGACCTGCAAGTTTTTATCGATCTCGGCGAATACAAAGAAGGACAAAATCGCGAAAACGACAAGGCCATGCAGCGTCGCCCGGCGCTCAATAAATGGTTGCGTCAATCTCGCAGCGAGAGTGATAGCTTGGAAAGAACCTTGGAGCAAATGCGTGCAATTGCTGCTTAAAGCGCGTCTGATGCTACGACGCTGCGAGTCACATCGCACTCGCAGTGCCGCCAACATAGAAGCCTTGCAATTTAAAATGCAAGGCTTGAAAGACGAAATCCGTACCCTCGATAGTCAGCAGCAGGTGTACCTGATGATGTCGCAACAGCAGATAGCTAACGGCGTGACTACGCGCTCCGGCTTATTTGCGATGCAACAGCACAGCGCCGTCTATCGCCAGAAAATTCAAGAGCTAGCCTTGCAGCGCCGCGAACTCGAAGAGCAAACTGAACAGTTACAAAAACAATTGACGACAGCGCGCAGCGCGCATATGCAATGGCATCGCAAAGTTGATAAATTTTTTCAATGCGTACGGCGTGAACGTATCAAGCTGGCACTGCAGCGCAGTTGGCGTGAAGAGACCGAAGTCCAGGAAAAATACTCACGCAAGTTCTGATTGCAATGATCAGATTTTCATCGGGTTTGTGCGCGTGCTGTCTCGTAAAGTTCATCCTGAGGCCAATCGATACCAAGGATGAACCGTATGACGAATATAAATCCAAGCACTGCCATGCGTTCTGCTGCGCAGGCGACCACCACAGCAAGCGGCGCTCAGGGCGTCAGTACTGCATTTGATAGAGAAGTGGAACAATTACGTAAAAAAAAGCAAGCGTATCGCGAGGCCGAAGACATGATGGTCGCAGCGCTGCCATTCATGCCATCAACAGCGCTGCAAGCCCGCGCACGCGCTGGTACTCTCAGTACTAGTCAAGCCATCGCTGTCGATGATGATGCCGATGCCGATGCTATCGCCGATACCGAGCGCTCGGCCTCATCGTCTGCTTCGAATTCTCTCCCTACTGATGTGTCACACCTTGCATCGCAAGCAATACTGTTTCAGCACTCGCCATCGTATCAACACGCGTCGCTGGCATCGACAGTGCGACGCCGTGCATTGCCACCTACTTCAAATTTGACTCTGGCTGCTGTCAATACGCCCATCTTGGCCGCCTCTGCCGCATCAGTGCAAAGGTCTGGCAAACTGGTCGCTGATCTCGCTGTGCGCCCCTCAGAGCGGCAAGAGCGCTTAGGTTCTGATATGCAAGCGCCACAGGCGCCACAAGCGCGGCAAGCTCAGCAGCATGCTGCAGGCAATAGTGCCGCACTCAATGGAGCTGTATCGCCTGCGATGCTGGGCGTGTTGGCATCTCAGGTCGGTAGCGTTGTGTTACCTGATCCGGCGCGGATATTGAAAGCCATCGCCGATGTCGCTGCTCCTCTTCCGGCCCGGCCTGAGCCTTCTGGCAGTTTGCCTGAAATTTCGACAGTACTCTCGCTGCAGCAATTACGCACGAATGTCCATTTGTCATTACCGCACCGTGCGCGCAGTTTGATGGCATTGCCCGGTGAGTTGGTAGAACAGAAATCGTCGACGCTGCCATCGCCTGCCGTTTCGGCTGAGTTGCGTGCCGCGCCCAAGTCTACCTCGGTGAACGAGTCTGCAGCCGCGGCGCGAGTTGGTAAGCAAGCGCGCGCCTTGCCCACTGAGCTAGTGCACGCCGCATCGGCCATGAGCTCGCCGCGCCCCTCTTGGTCAACGCCGAATCCGGCATCGCTTGAGCGCGCTCTCGTATCCTCGAGCAGAATGAATGAGCCGAGCGCACCGCTGCGTGTCGATAAAAAAATGCGCGCAGTGGTCGATGACTTGTTAGCTGCTGAGACTGTCGCACCGCAGCGCGCTCCACATGCGCCTGAATTGCGCACGCAAACTGCCACACCTGCACAGTCGCCACCGCAGTTGCCAAGCGAACGCCTCAGCGCCGAAGCGCCACTGCTCGGTACCCAGGTGACCTACCAATTCAAAACTTGGGGCAAGGAGCATGCCGTCCGTTTGCAGGCGGCTTCTGAAGCCGCGCCATTTTTACTGCAACCGTCCGATCCCTTGGTCGCACAACGTCTCGATCACTACTCTGGTCAATTGCCAGCGCCAGTCGAATGGCAACTGCTCCAAGATGAAGATCAAGGTGATCGGCAAGCCCGTCCTGACTTTCTTGATGACGAGGAAGAGACAGCGTGAGTCAATTTCATTTCCGACGCGTCGAACGCGCCGACTTGCAGGCGCGCGCTGCCGTCGCGCTATGGCAGTCACAGGGCTTGCAGGTGCAGTACCAAAGCTTACCTGGCTATCGACGCTACTTGCAACTGAGCGCTTTCGATGATGTTGCGCCGAGTGCGCCACGCTGGCAAGGCTATCTCGATCTCGATGAATGGATGGAAAGTGTGGCGCCGGATCTGGCAGTACTGGCGCGCGGGGCGCCACATGAAGAGCAGCTCTTGCAGTTGTTCGGACTGACTGAACAAGCAGTCAGCTTAGTTGTGCCAGCGCTGCAATATACCCGCTTGTTGCATGAAAAACTCAGTGATACGCAAGCCCTCCCAAGTCAAGCTATGCCGTGCTTGCATACTGCGCAAGGGAAATTATGGCTGCAATATTTTCCTGAACCGACTGCAGTACCAGCGAATGCGGTGGCACCTGCTTTGCTGGCACTGCCGCTTGATTTGCAACTTATGCTGGGGCACAGCCATATCAGTGTCACCTTATTGTCGCAGCTACGCTGCGGCGATGCGCTCATGATTTTAAACGCGACACCGACCATTGCTATTTTAGGAATGGCTGTCGGTCGCTACGTATGGACTAAGGAAGGATTTATAGTGGAACAATTGCAAGACGATTACATTGATCATGAATTCGATGACGCCGACGCCGAGATCGATGATTTTTACACCGATGCGGCAGCCGCAACAAGTGTCGCAGCGGATACGCATCGTTCCATCGCCCGTGTGCCGGTACGTCTCGATTTCATGTTGAGCAGTAAGCGCATGACGATGGGCGAGTTGTCGCAGCTCAGCGCTGGAAAGTTACTTGAGCTTGCACCTGATATAGAAAAAAATATTCGTATCAGCGCCAATGGCGTCTTACTGGCGCAAGGAGAATTGATACAGATCGACGACCGACTGGCAGTAGAAATCACCGAACTTTACTCCGAACCGCACCATGCCGAATGATATTACGCTCATTGCGCTGCTGGCATTCCTGACTCTATTGCCGTTTCTGGTTGCTTCAGGTACCTGTTACGTCAAATTTTCCATCGTCTTTGTCATGGTGCGCAATGCGCTCGGTCTGCAGCAAGTTCCATCCAACATGACGCTCAATGGCGTGGCCTTGCTGTTGTCCTTGTTCGTCATGATGCCGATTGCTCAGCAAGCGTACACGCATTATCAATCCCATGATGTCCGTTTCGATAGTGTCGCGTCGGTGGTTTCCTTCACGGAAACCGGGCTCGATGGCTATCGCGCTTACCTCACTAAATATGCCGATCCGGAATTGACAAAATTCTTTGATGATGCTGAAAAAAAGCGTCATGGTACAGAGCAGGTCAGCGATCCCGATGCCCCGCCATCGATACTCTCCTTACTGCCGGCGTATACGCTGACGGAAATCAAAAATGCTTTCAAAATTGGCTTTTACTTGTATTTGCCCTTTGTGATTGTCGACCTCGTCATCTCAAGCATCTTATTATCGCTTGGTATGATGATGATGAGCCCGGTCACCATCTCCGTACCGGTGAAGTTGGTATTGTTCGTCGTACTTGATGGCTGGACCTTGCTGTCCAAAGGCCTGATGCTGCCTTACATGTCTTAGGAATCGCCATGACCGATCTCACTTATGCTGGCAACCAAGTTTTATATTTGGTCTTGCTTTTGTCGGCACCACCCATCCTCGTTGCCACCATAGTCGGTCTGACGGTAGGCTTATTTCAAACAGTGACGCAATTGCAAGAGCAAACCTTGCCGTTCGGCGTCAAGTTGCTGGCGGTATGTCTGTGTTTGTTCATGCTCTCTGGTTGGATAGGCGAGAGCCTGTTGAACTTCAGCCGTGAAATGTTCAGCATGGCATTGCGCTCCTGATTCCCTATGCTTGCAACGCTGCACTCCCTCTCATCCGAAGCGACGCTCTGGCTCACTTCGCTGGTGCTGGCCTCGGCACGCATGGCCCCGGTATTTTTTGTCTTACCGTTCTTAAATACCAGTGTGCTCACCGGGGTCATGCGTCAAACCGTCATCATGGTGGTGGCCATTGGTTTGTGGCCGCATCCGGTCAGCGCCTTGGCACCGATTCCAGCCGTCACCATGCTGACTATGATCGCCGGCGAAGCCTTGATCGGCATCGTGCTGGCATGCTTGTTAAGCTGGCCGTTCTGGGTATTTCATGCTGTAGGCAGCTTCATCGACAATCAGCGCGGTGCCACACTCAGCAGCAGTATCGACCCGGCGAACGGTATCGATACATCGGAAATGGCGAATTTTTTCAATTTATTTGCTGCCGCTATCTACTTGCAAGGCGGGGGCATGCAATTGATGCTCAATATGTTTGCGCAGAGTTATCAACTGTGTGATCCCTTGCTTGCTTGTCAAATGCAGTTCCAGCCTCTGGCATCGGTGCTGACCAGTTTTATGGGGCAAGCCTTGGTCTTGTCCAGTCCGGTAGTGATCGCCTTGCTGCTGACCGAAGCCTTGCTCGGCTTGTTGTCGCGCTTTGCACCGCAGATGAATGCCTTCTCGATTGCGCTGACGGTCAAAAGCGCAGTGGCCCTCATCATGCTCTTGCTTTACTTCGGCCCGCTCTTATCGGGCGAGGTAATGAATCTCCGGCGCGATCCGGCTACCCTGTCGAATTGGTTCACCGTACCAAAGGCTAACGATGGCAGCCAGTAAAAGCGAACTACCTACCGAGAAAAAGAAAAGTGACTCGGCCAAGAAAGGGCAATCATTCAAAAGTCGTGACCTGATCACTGCTTGCCTGTTGCTGTCTGGCTTAAGTTTTGTAATCTGGTATGTGTCTTTAAGTGAGCTCATGCTCTTGTATCGCGAAACCATTGCTAACCAATTCAAGCAAGGTATCGCCGAATACAGCGGGCAGGTGTTGTGGCTGAGTTTAAAAATTATTCTCCCTGTCGTTGGCGTGTGCCTTATCGCATCGGCCTTGCCGACTTTGCTGCAAACGAAGTTTGTGCTCGCTTTCGACGCGCTCAAGCTCAATTTTGACGCGCTCAATCCCGTCAATGGTTTTAAAAAAATGTTCAGCTTGCGCACGGTTAAAGAGTTGGTCAAAGCCTTGCTATATCTGTCGGCATTTTGCTTGGTGGTCGTGCTGTTTTTCGACAAAAACAAAGCTTTACTGCTAGCGCAAATCCATTCGAGTCCAGCGCAACTGGTACCGATCTGGCGCGATCTGCTCATGAGCCTGTTGCTCACGGCGCTGCTCTGCATCGTGCTCATCATTATCCTCGATGCCTTGACCGAGTACTTCCTCACGATCAAAGACATGAAAATGGAGAAGCAAGAGGTCAAGCGCGAGCACAAAGAACAAGATGGCGACCCCGAGATCAAACACCGACGCCGGGAATTCGCGATGGAACTGTTATCCGAGCAAGTCAAGAGCGATATCGAAAATTCCAGTGTTATCGTCGCCAACCCCACGCATTTGGCCATCGGTATTTACTTCAAACCCGAAATTGTCCCTATCCCATTTATTTCGGTGATCGAGGCCAATCAACGTGCACTGGCTGTTCGTGCTTACGCTGCCAAGGTCGGTGTACCTGTGGTGCGAGATATCGCTTTGGCGCGCAGATTATATAGAAAACACAGTCCGTATTCCTTCATCAATACCGAAGAGCTTGGCGATATTCTGAGAATACTGATGTGGTTGCAAGAAATGGAACAGTTGGGCGGTAACCAGGCTGACCCGGATCCGCGTAGCGATGAAGAAATGGAGGCTGATTTCAGCGCCGAGTCCGAGCCGGATAACACGCTCGGCAGTGCTGAAAATCGAAATAAAGATCAATGAAGCAGGTAAGGGAAGTAGGTTTGCGTCGTTGTAAAAACACGCTTATTTTATGAAATAAAAGTTTGGGCGATTTCTGAATGCTTGTGCTGAAGATAACTGTTTTAATACTACTCAGCACCACTAAATCGCTACAACGATATCTTGGTGAAAGAAAAAAATGATAGTAAATGATGATCAATTGGCGACGGATGAAACAGCAAAACTGATTGTGGAGGCAGTAGAAAATGGTGCCACGCTCAAAGACCTGTATGGAATTTCCGATGAGATGATGGATAAGTTGTATGCACTTGCCTACGATTTTTACAGCAATGGTCGGCTTGATGATGCTGAAAAATTCTTCCGTTTTCTCTGCATTTACGATTTCAATAATTCGCAATATTTAATGGGTTTGGCAGCCGTTGCGCAACTGAAGAAGAATTATCAGAAAGCGATAGATTTGTACGTGTTGGCGTTTGCCTTGGCTAAAAATGATTACGGCCCAGTGTTTTATACCGGTCAATGTCATATGTATTTACAGCGGACGGCAAAAGCCCGTCTGTGTTTTGAGTTGGTGTGTTTGCACAGTCACGAAGAGACCTTGCGCGCCAAGGCGAGTGCCTATCTGGAAGCATTGCAAGATGTGCAAGCGACCGAGGCAAGCGAAGAGTCCGACGTGGAGTTGTCCCCCGATGGGGATTTATTAAAAAAATGAGGTAGTCACAATGGGTTCTCCTGTTAGCAGTATTAGTGGTGCCGACCGCATACGTGCGAATTCGGAATTATTTTCAGCGGCACAGCTCAGTGTGTCGGCTGGTGAGGGTTTGGCTAAAGCCAGTCAGATCAGTGCCAGTGAAATTTATGCCACGCAGTTTATCGATGCGCGTGATGAAGCAGAACAGGCTGCAGCACGCGAAAATTTCGAGCGTCCGGTATTGGTTCGTCCTAAGCCGGAAGCCGAATTGACGAGCAATGCCAAGTTCACGCTTTTGATTGCGCAACTGATGGCCTTGATCGGTGAAATCTCCATCAACGAATTGATGAGTCGTTTTGCTATCTTCAAAAACTTCATGGAAGCACGTAACGCCAATCTTGGTCAGTTATCGGCAGCGGCTACCAGTGCGGTTGCCGCTGAGGCGCAAGCCCTGCTGGCATTCGAGCAAGCTGTGATGGTGATGGAGGAAAAGAAAAATGCCCATGAAGAGGCGAGGCTGCGTATGGCGAAGGCGGAAGCTGAAGTTTCTGCCGCTGCCCCTGGTACGCCAGAGCGTCAGCAAGCCGAACTCAATCTGGCGCTTGCTGCCAGCGCCTTTGCTCAAGCTCAGGCGGCCAAGCTGGCGGCCGAAATGGCCGGACGTTCAGCGCTAAGCAATTATGAACAAAAAACCGCTGTGGCTACCCAGGCGCTAGGCCTGACCAATGCGGCTGTTCAGTTGGTGCATACGCAGCCTATCAAGGAAGCCAACGAAACTAATCTGACCAGTTTGGCGCGTATGACCTTGCTCATGGCAAGCTTCATCGAACTGGTTGGAAAAAACAGCGAGTCCACGCTCAGAAACAGTTTGTCTTTATTTGAGGCTATGCAAGATGCGCGTAAAGCGGCCATGGAAAAAGCCGCCCGTGAATACGATGCGGAAGTGCGTAAGTCGGAAGAGACTGCACAGTTCGGCGGTTGTATCGGCAAGATCATCGGCGGTTTGTTGGCTGCAGTGATGGTGATAGCCAGCATAGTGACGCTAGGTGCAGCCACCTCTTTGGCCGCCTTGGTGGTGGCTGCTGTCACGCTGGTCGTCGTTATTGCCGATACCATAACCTCGCTGGCGACTGGGACCTCGCTGACAGAGCGCATATTGGCACCAATCATGGAGCCGCTGATGAAGAATGTCATCATGCCCTTTATACAGTTCGTCGCCGATATCATCAGTAAAATCCTTACCGCTTTTGGTATCGATCCTGAAGCCGTCGAAAAAGCCGCTAACATCATCGCCTCAGTCGTGGTCGCCATTTACCTCGTCGTTGTCGTGATTGTTGTCGCGCTGATTGCTAAAACTGCGGCAACTAAATTCATGGATATGTTTGGTACTGTCATTAAAGAAATGATTGTAAAAATTACGCCACAAGTCGTCATGCAACTTGCCAAAAGTGCTTCCGCTAATGCCGGCAGTTTCACAGTCAAAGCACTGACATCAGTTGGTCTCAAAAGCGATCAAATCGCACTGCAAATATATGTGAAAAATCTCAGCATCGCGCAATCCTCGCTCAGTCTTGCCGTTACCGGTACACAGGTTGGCACGGGCATGGCGCAAGGTGCTATTCAGGAAGAAATTTCTCGCTTGCTGGCAGAATTATTCTACTCTCAAAACAGTTCCAAGCAGCTCAGCGAATTTATGAAAGGTGCGTACGATCATTTTTCGACAGTTCAAGAATTTTTGCTGAATGCCTCGCGTGACTTGTCGACCATTGCAGTAAATAGAACTGAAACCGGTTTGATGATTTTAAATGGTGCGCGTCACGCGGCGCGAGCTTAAGTGGCGTTGAATATAACGCCGATGGCGGCGTCATATTTAGTTGGTTTAACTGATTTTTAAAGGAAAATTAAAATGGGTGCAATTGGAAATGCGGTAAGAGTCGTCGATTTTTCTGGTGTGGCAGCGGCGGAAAGTGCCGGTAAATATGCTGGGGTGATCACGTCGACTGTCGGCGAGGGGGGGCGTACTACTGGCACGTCTGGACAAAATCAAGCCATGACTGCAGTGGCGCGTGAAGCGATATTGCGTGCCGGAGTAGATTCAGGCTCAGCGCAAAAGCCCCTGTCTTTCTTCGCTGCGGCACAACCGGAATTGCTCAAGCCGGTAACGATGTTTAGTGGTGCGCTGGCACCAGCGCAAGAAAAAGGCTTGCTTGAATTGATCAGCCAGTTCGGCTTGCATGATGCTTCCAGCGAAATGATGGCAGCCTATTTAGCTTTGCAAAAAATGCGTTTGACCACGGCAGAAATGTTTGGGCGTTTCAATGTCATCGGCGAGCAATTGGCGAAACTTGCCGGTGAATCGATTAAAAAGCAAGGCGTCAGTACCGCCATCAGCGCTTTCGTCTCCGGTTCTATGCAATTCGCCGTGGCCGGTGCCGGTGTGGGGATGCGTATTAAATCGGCTAAGCAAGATATTGCATCGATCAATACAAATAAGTTGCCTGCCGCAGAAAGCAGAAAGACAGGGAAGGATGTCGGTGTCGCAAAAACAGTTAAGCCGGAGAACAATTCTGAGATGCTGGAAAACAAAATAGATACTAGCCCGAAAAATGTCAGTCAAAAGGTTGATCACGCGAATCCCATTGATGATGCGAAGCAAGATGCGGCAAAGCAGGCGGCGGAAAGGGCTGCTGACGTTGAGGTGAGAGACATTGATCATGAGCTGGCTTTGGCGCGGAGTTCCAAATGGGCCCATGCCGGCGATGGCATCAACGGCAGTTCGCAAATGTTTGGCACGATGGGGCGCAGCGCTGGCGATATCGAAGTGACGGCAGAAAAAATGCGAGAAGAAGTGACGCGTGCCAGTAATAGCGCCATGATGAACCTCGCCGGGCAGACGGGTGAAACGAAGAGTTCTGAGGGCGCTTTGCTGGAAAAAATGATGCAAATGATGGCGGAATTTGACAAGTCGCGTGCCTCCACCATGGCGGCGATCGCATCGAATATTCGCGCCTGATGCCGAATGGGCAGGCGAGTACAGACACGCTATGTTGGCAACGCTCAGATCGCGCTCAGATCGCGCTTAGTAGTGATGAGGCGGGTCTGGACGCACAGGCGATACTCAGTTGGTAACTATCTGAGGTCTGGTTTATCGCACTGCCCATCGTCTTCTTTTTTTGCGCAGCGTGTGCCCCCCACGCTGTGTTTTGAATTACTGTTTTAGTGAGAAAAGATTATGTCAGAAATAAGCATGTTCACCGTCACACCTCGCCTTAGCAATAACATCTTGTTCAGTGATGCAGCGTCGGCGACGCTGAAGACCAGTGAGCCGAGTGTGAATCTCGTCGCTGTGCCGAAATCAAATACTGCCGTTCTGAACTATGCGGCGCAAGCGAGTAGGGCGCTCGATACCTTGTATGGTGCAAAGTCGGCAGCAACTGGCACCGCCGCGAATGTGTTAGCTCAAACCCAACTGGCACAATCGATGGCTGCGCTTGATGCCCTTGCGGTTCCGGTGCCAGCCACGGTCAGCGATGCCGTGGCGATGGCGCTCAGTGCCAGCACAGGTACAGCGCAGACCAGCGGGCGCTCTATCTTTACCGATCCGCTGGTGCCCGCCGATCCCTTGACGCCGGCAATGGAAACGATTTACCAAGCATATTTAGTTTTCGCTGGAAAACTTCAGGCATCAGGCCCGGTAGTCGGCGAGCCGGTGGCCGACTATCGGGCTCGTCTTGAGGCGCTCAAGAATGAGTATCATGGCTTGGCCTTAACTGAGCGGATGATCTATTCTGACGAATTCGAACAGTTTTTAATTCTCAATGAGGCCATGGGTTTGCCGCCAAATACCTTGACGATAGTCAGTTTGATGGCGTCTCCCGCTCCTGGTGCTCCTGAAATGTTACTGCCATTTGCCTCAATTGATACCAGCATGATAGACCAAATGTTGAAAAAAATTGAAGGGCAAAGCGGCACCATCATCTTTCAGCATTCTGATACCAGCAGCATCCAACTTTGGCAAGAGACCGCCGAAGCGATGAGTAGCATCAACAATAATTACCTCAATATTTACCAAGATAGCTTAGGTAAATATAACGACTTCAATGCCGAATTCAGCGACATCGTCTCGAACATGACCAGCATGGTGGAGCGTGGTATCAAAGAGGGGGAAATCACGTTCAGGGTTGGTATTCTTTATACACAACTCGCAGCGCTGAAGGCGAAGTACTCGTTTGATACCAACGATCCGCAAGGTGCCGCCAGTCAGGCTGCCCATATTTTTACCGGCAGTGAGGCGGAAGCCAAGGCGTGGGCTAAGCGTTTGGGTATGCCAGAATCGACGGTCGTTGCCATCACCTCGCCCGGTAGTGTAGGTTTGTACTCGGTAGTGCTCGATACGGCGCCGATCAGCAGTCTGCTCAATTCACTCAGCGGCCTTGTATTTGGCAGCGGTTCCACTAGTCCGGTCGATAGCACTATGCGGCGAGAGTTGACGTCTGCGAATTTTTCACAATGGCAAACGAGTTTCGATACTCAAAGCGAACGTGTCAAACAGGGGCTGAGTGCTATGAGTCAGAAATACAGTTCCGCGCAAAGCAGTTTCGATAACATGATACAGGTGTTGAGTAAAACCATACCGGCCTTGGCCGATACGGATAAGACATTTTTCCAAATTTAATTGATCGCGATAAAGGAGCATGATCATGCTTGCAATGTATGAGCAACAGACGAGCAATCAAGAGCGCGTATTGGCATTGATTGCAAAACATTTTAATGTAAAACGAGCCGACATCAGCTTGACTGCAAGCTTGGTCAATCACTTTTATCTCGACTCATTGGAATTGCTCGATTTTGTTTTGGCGCTCAATGAGGCGTTTTGTATTGAACTGCCGGCCGCCAGCTTAAGCGCGAGCATGACAGTGGCCGACTTATGTGAGGAGGTCGAGCAATTGCTACTCGATCAGGATATTGTCGTCGATTTGCCAGCGATGACGAATCAAATTTTTTTAGCACGTTTGGCCCGAGTCCGTACTTAAGTACATACGAAGTGGCGTCACTATGAAGGTACCTACCCTTATGCTGACGCCTGATTGTCGACCTATGAATGTGGATAAATGAGATGGAAACAGTTGTCAGTAGTCCGGTAAGTTTTGCGCTGATGCGCGTTCCCACGGCTGTAAATAGTGCTGCAAGCACTGTTGTAGAAGCTGATGGGCAAGTTGCTAACAGTGAGCAAACCAGCGCAGTGCATGCGCCGTTAGTGAATCCGGCCATGGTCGCGGCCTCGGTGCAAATGCAAAAAGCCATCGCCACCCTGTTTGATGTGCCACATGCCGCGCTTGATTCGCCGGCGCTTCGCATCGCGCAATTGCAATTCGATGGTGCTATGGCCAGCTTTGATGCACTCGGCGTCGCCGTACCCTTGCCGCTACAAATCAGTGTCAGGCAGGCCGACTCGGCGTTGCGCGCTGGGCCTGAAGTGCTGCTCACCACAACACAAGCAGGACTTGCGCGCGCTGCGCCAATGCTTGGCGCGTCTTTACCGGCATCACGGGCTCTGAATTTGAGCGCGAACGATTTGGAAATGCTCCGCGATGGCTATGCCGCCTACGAACAGCAACTTGCCGCCATTGAACTTGTCTCCGGTGATACCTACGAAGCCTACCGGCAGAAATTGGAAACCCTGAAGGCAAGCTATTACCATCAAGCGTTCACGGCACTGCCTCTGTCGCGTCCGCTGTATGTCAGCGATGATCTCAATCTGATCAATTTGGCTTTGGGTTGGTCTGTCGGCCCCTCCGTGTTCAACAGCAGTTCCGAGTTAGTGGCCGGCCCCTTGATTTATCTCATCGACGATCCTATCGGTGGCATCGTGATTGTGACCATCAATACGGCACGCATTGATACCTTGTTAGCAGAAATAGCGGGCAAATCGGGTGTCTATTCATTCTTCAATCATTCCTCCACCAGCAGTGTCGCGCTGTGGAGAGAAATTGCTGCGGTCATCAATAGTATCAATCTCAATTATCTTAAGCGCTACGAAGTAGCGGTCAAAAAAAGTACCGTTTTTTACAAAGCTTACAGCGACATCGTTTCTTCCATGGCGAGCATTGTCAGCACTGGCGGAAAAGAAGGCGAAGTGAAATTTAAAGTAGGCGATCTGTATCAACAATTGTTCGACCTGAGAAACACTTACGGCTACTCCCATGCCAACCCCAGCAATGAGGAGGGCTTGTTGTTTACCGGCTCGCAAGCCGAAGCACTGGCTTGGGCCAAGCGCCTCGGAATGCCAGAGTCAGTCGTCACGGCACCGCCCGGTGCCAGTGCCAGCGACCTAACTTGGACGGTAGCGATAAACATGGCACCGATTGATGCCTTGATGACGACCCTGAACCAAATGGTTTATCCCACTGCGACGGCGAGTCCGGATTTATCTGTTAATACCATCGCTGCCACGACCGAACTCACGCTCAGCGCCGCCGTGTTCAGTCAATGGCAAACCGGTTTTGATACCCAGTCGGATAACCTCAAGAATGGGCTCAGTGCCATGGGCCAGAAGTATAGTTCTGCGCACAATACCTTCGATAATTTAATTCAGGTACTGACTAAATCGATTCCAAGCCTGCTCGCGACCGATAAAACCTATCTGAAAATTTAATATCAGCAGCCGGCCACTGTCCGGCCTGCCGCTTCTTGCCCCACCCTTGTTAGTCATGCTGTTTTTGAATTACTTCGTCTTTGCTGTTGCCATCGTTGTGAAATAAATTTGCTCTGCGCGGCCTCTACTGCCGTAGCAGTTTACAGCTCGGAGCGCGCAGCTCCGTCTATTGATACTTCAAAGGAAATAGTTTCATGCCAATTACCTCCACGGCTCCGAGTTGCTCCTCGTATTCAGCTTCTTTGCAGTCAAATTCATCTTTGTCGTCGTCTTCGTCGAGTGGTGTTAGCTCTGCGCGTGCCGAAAATAGTACTGAGTTGTCGCCGCATGCAGCTACTGATCCAAGTGGGAAGGTAGGTAGGTCTAACTTCATGAAGCGTTTTTTTGGGGGCGACCGACCAGTAGTGAAATCGCCCACGACCGGCGATGTGCTTTCTCAAAAAATAAAAAATACCATTACAAATAATCAGGATACGTTTGATCGATTGACATTGCAAGACGATAATTTAAGCTTCGATTTTACAGCGCCTCCGCCAGAGGACGAACGTTGGAAAATTTTTCGCGTAGATGCGCGCGAGATACGTAGCTACGACCAAGAAAAATTTAAAGAACTTCACGAGGCAAAACGTTTGCTCGATCTTTTGAACTTAGCCCCAGGTGCTGAGGATGTTTATGTTAACAATTGCAAGCCGGCCGCTTTTGGTAAATCAGATATACGCAATTTTTCCACACTTTACTATGCAGTCATGCGCTTTTCAGAACATGTCGGTGACCATGAGACTGCAAAGAAGATGCATGAATTTGCGCGATCCTATGCTCAGTGCATTGCTGATCACGGCATGAGAAAAGACTTGGCGTCGTTTCATCCTGACCAAGGTCATGGGCCCTACTATAACCGTGTTCGTACGCTGGAAAATAAAGTACTGAAGCTGGTAGATAATCAGGTGGGACGCAATCGTAGTGCTTATGCGATCTCATTTGTTTTGAACGAAATTCCGGAATTTATTTGCTATAAGCTGGAGCAAAAATTGGGGCACCCTTTGCGTAAAGAAACTGCAGATAAAATTTTAAAAAAATTTGCTCGAGCATCATGGATAGAGATGACTGCTAGTGCCAAAGAGCATGATTTGGATTGCCAATTCCTTGGGATGAAAACTGTGCAGTACACGAAATTAGTGGTTTATTTCACCACACTTCCTAGGCTGTTTCCATCGGATATCAACTGAATACGCATATATTTTTTTTTTGCTATCAATTTTTGAAACAGGTGTGCCATGCCCTTCATCAGGAATATTTTTTCATCGCGGTCAGCAACTCCCCCCGTGTTGCCACCGCCGCAAAACGCGATGCCGGCCGCGTTACAGAGTGCGCGTCTGGCTAGCTGCGAATTACCACCGCCGTGCTATGAGGAATTGGTAAATCCGCCGGCCCTACGCTTGCGGCGTTCTGTCGCATCGGCACCAGCGGAATCCGAGTTCGCTGGCGTGTCTGCACCGCGACCGCTGCGACCTTTGAGTATGCTTAGGGTATCGGATGTGCTGGACCTTGCCAAGGGGACGGCCGGCGACAATGCCAAGCATTTCTTGAATATCCCCAATCTACCGACCGCGCCTCAGGCGACGCAGACGCAAATTTTGGCGGAGCAACAGCAGCTGCTTCCGACCTTTGATCTGTCACAAAATCCGCGTATGAATGACTTGATGCTGCGCGTTTTTGAGTGGTATTCCGCCGTGTGTTGGGGTATGCGCAATGAAATGTCACCGACACATTTTGAGGTGCAGCGCGACAGTACCGGCGCCGCCGTAGCGCCGCTGCCATTTTCCATGGGGGTAGGGCTGGAAGATACTTTGTTATTGCATCAAGAGTATCTGGTTCGAGGTTTGCGAACCTGCTTCAATTGTGATCGAAAAGCAGAGAAAGCCTACCGCAATTCTGAAAATGAGACGGCTAAAGAAGATATCAAGGAATTTTTTCTTATCCATACTTTGGCCACCTCACTCAGCGCGGCCGTCGATGACAAAGTCATGCAACAAAAGCTCGATGCCTGCGCCAAAGAGTATGCCGAGGTGATCACAAAATATGGTCTCGGCCCGGTCGGTACCCACTTCGGTACCGGCACTGCCCAATCGGCGGTAGCGTGTGTGGAAAAAAACTTGTTGGCCCTCGTGCGTGAGCAAATCGGTACTGATGTACGCTTCTATGGCAATGTTTTGCTGTGCAATCGATTCACTGCTTTTCTGGTGACACGTGCCGAGCATCTGCTCGGCGCGCGACTAAGTCCGCATAGTGCCGCCGCGATTCTGAATTGGATTCCGGCGCACGATTTCCTTAAAGCTTGCGATGAACGTAAACGGCATGCGCTCCACTGTGTACAGCATCGATCAAGATTAGCCGATATCAGTGAGGATCTTAAAATCGTATTCCTTTTGCTCAAGCGAGATTTTTATTTGGAAGAGGACGGCAAAATATTGCGTGGGTCAACACATCATCGATCGGCTGACACGGCCCATCCTTCCAAGTATTAAGAAAAACCTATCGCGTCGTCATTATCCTATCAAACTCGGTGTGCCAGCTTGTGTCAATCTGAGTATGAGAACTTTACTTAAACGGAGTGCATTATGCAAACGCAAGCATCAACAGCAGCAAGTCATTTACCCGCTTCACCGAATTTGAATAGTGTCCGCCGACAGCACTCTTCGGGTGCCTCGTCGAGTTCTGGATCAAGCGTTTCATTGCAAGACGCGTCTGAGCTGCACAATTCTGAGCAAAAGCCCAGCCCACGCGCCGACTCTGTCTCTTCTAAAAAATCCGGCAAGCTCAAGGCGAAATTATCTCGCTTTAAAAAAAATTTTTCTGAAGCAAAAACGGAGCGCAATGCTGCACAGGCGGCGCATCGGAACACCAAGAAACCTGATTTGACGATTGAACCGTCGTCAGGAAAATCCTTGGCGCACTCTCTCATGGAGAGCGATGCCGCAGTACTGAAAGCGGAGTTTGATAAGATCAACGCGCGTGGTTTTAGTACCGCGTATGTTTCTCGCGCGACCAATGACGAAGCAGAGGTCGATGGACTTACAGCCGCGCCGCATAAGGTGAGCACGGTGCCTGCTTATGCTGACTTTCCGGTCGACGGATTTACTCGCTTCTATACCGCACATTGTCTCAAGGAATTGCTATCATTAAATCCTGATGCAGCAGCGATTTGCAACGGACCAGATACATGGGCCTTCTTACAACCAGTAAAGCGCTTTGCCAATTCATATCATGTAATGATGTCGTTTGCGAAACGTCAAGGTGATCAGGAAATGATTGAGGCACTTGATATAGTTGCAAAGCAATTTCTTGCGCTGATCGTCAAAGATGGCTTTGGTGAGGATTCTGTGTTCCTCGGTCAATATAGCCGTTATTCTAACGAGTACAAAAGACTCACGCTTAAATTTGAAGGTTTGGCTAAAATTTTGAGTTGCGGCAGCAATTTCACCTTAGGCAACTCGGTACTGATTACCGAAATCATGCCACTGATTGTTTACTACATAGAGAAAAAGCTGGGTGGAGCAATCGATGAGGCGAGCCGCCAACGTATCTTGGGCATGATTGACCCTAAGGCTATGCTTGTGATGCAATCGACGCGTCAGATTCAGCTCGGCGAGCCAGACAAGTGGCTCACCTTAGAGAGTTTGTCGTATGATGTGATGGCGGTGGCGTCGATGATCGAATGTTTGCTCGGCCTGGTACCCGAGAATCCAGATGCTGCTGATATCGTGGTCGACCCGCCAGAGCAAGCTAAACCTTCGGCGCTCAACAGAAGTTCGTCAAGTTCATTGCCGCCTGTGCCGGTTGAAGCCGAGGTCGAGAACCCTGCTGCGGAGGCAAGAAAAAAAGTAAGGGCTCGGCCGAAACCCCATGTGGTGCGTAAGTATGTCGACAATAGCAAGGTGGCGCTCGATATTGTAAGTGTTAATTTTCCTACGGGCGGCGACTTAGCGGCGGCGGCTAATCCGTCGGTGCAGAAGGGTGATGCTGCGCCTGGGGTATTGAAAAAAGAACGCACTACCAAAGATGCGTCGACCCAGACTGTGTCGCAGGATGAACCGCGAGGTTTCGTCGATCAAAGTACGCAAACCGATGCGATCGACAGCGTCGACCGTGGCTCGGATGCGCGCTCCTCCGGCATTGGTAGTGATCAGATCAGCGGTACCGATGAGGCCGACGGTGACGATGAAGTATTTTATCCAGCACCAGATTTCCCCGAAACCTCAGAGCGACCGAACGGCCCGGCTCAAGTCGAACAGCCGGCGCCATCCGCGCGCTTTGTCTCGGATCTCGAACACGAAGTTGTGGCACCGGATAGTGGAGACGGCGAAACATTTATCTCTGAACTGAGCCACGAGATCGTGAAACCTGCGCGTTACAATGCCGTCGAATTCACACTGCCAATTGCTGTGTCGGCCGATGGGCCGCTTGACGTGCCTGAAAATGTAAGGGATGACGGCGCGATCCGTGGTGACGTGTTTGTTCCTTGGCGTGCGCAGTACTCGATGCCGGCCTTACGTGGTTACAGCGCGCCGAGTCTCAAGGGGCAGTTGGGGACATTGTGGCTGACTGAAATGCGGCGCGCCTTGACCGTTCACGATGCCTACAAAAATCTGCCGGCAGTACAGACTTTGAATGAAGTTACTCATCGCCTGTTGGGGCAATCGTGTATCACTACCACTCCCGCCCGGCTGCGCGAGCTCGATCCGTTTGTCAGTGTGTCTCAAAACGACCTGAATGTACTGAGTGCTGCCTTACGTACCCACCCACAGTTTTCCGCTGGGCTGCGGCGTATGGCGGCCGATTTTTCCGGCTCGGTGCTCGGACGTACTGCCAATGCGCCAGCCGATAGTTTATATCATGCCTTGATGAGTCAGTTGTTGCCGCCGCTGGCCAGCAAGTCCCTACCATCCTCGGCAGGCAAGGATGCACTGCCGGCGCACAATCAGGCTGAGCGTTCCGAGTTGCCGGGGCCGCGTGCCAGCGCTCTCGGTGCCAGCGCAAAGTTGTCCGATATCGTCACCACGCCGGAGCGTGAGCGTGAATTTGCGCCTGTCAGTCAAGCCGCTACTGGGGTAGGTAATGGCGGCAGTGACAAGGCTAACGCCACTGCGGCGGCCGCGCCATTGCGCCATGTGCTAGATGTGCCGAGCGAGTCGCTACGGCCGGAGCCCCCGGCACCGTTGACGCCTCAGCAGCAAGCAACGCGTACGGCGGCCGTCAATGAAATTCGTCAACCGGGCGGGTGGGGCACACTGTCATCCTATTTAGTTCCAGCCGTGTTGCGTTCTTGGCCGGCGATGCAGGACGTGCTCATGCCTGCTTTACCCGCTGTGGGCGCTGACGGTGACCAATTTTACCGCGCGGTTTTGCAGACAATTGGTCGGGATGCAACACAGCCGGCCATTCATGCCTTGCGTGATCAAGTCGCTGAGTTCGTCGGCTACTACTATTTATCGCACTGGACGCCGGCTTCGGCCAGCGCACCAAGTGCCCGCAGTAACGCCACGTTTGTCAGCAGAGTCAGCGAATTGGCGACAGATGCACCATCATTCGGTGCCGACGGTTTCGCCGCGACGGAACCCGAGAACGGCAGCGCGGGTGAGCTTGGCCCTGAATTTTTCAAAGCTTGGCGCCCTACTACGCGCGGCAATCGTCCCGCCAGTCGTTTCTGGTTAGCCGAGTTAGGGCGTGCTTTGACGCTCAATGAACAATACCGTGATACCCCGGTGGCACGAGAAATTCGGCAGATACAGGATCAATTTTTTAATCAGGCCAGTGCTACTGGCATCAGTCTGGCCACACCTCTCAGTCCGGCGCAACGTGCGGTGATACAAACGGCCTTTGCCGTCCACCCGCAACGGCATACCGGTTTGGCAGCAGTAGCGCGCGAGTTCGCCGCATCGGAACTTGGCGCAGTCAACTCGGCCAGAAAAAACACCCTGTATGCCAGCGTGATGGAAGTTTTACTGAGTGGAGAACAGCCTGATACCACAATGCCTGACAGTGTACCGCAAGTACATGCGCGCTCCGCTTCGTCCTTGCCACGGCTCGAACGCGATGCTGAGCGCGCGCGCGCCCATGTAAATCGCCAGTCACATCAAGCAGCGACACCGATGTCGGATATCTTACTAAGCAATAATGGCCGGCGTCGTAGTAATCAACTCGGTACCCGAGCTAACTGGGCGTATCGCACTTGATCATGTGTCGCAAAGCGGTACAAAAAACCGCCTTCATGGCGATGGCGGTAAGCGTGCCTGTCGTGCTTGATCGGTATGCCAGTAGTGTGTTTGTCGTCTACTTGTAGTTTGTATATGGCATCAATGATGCTGATTTTTGAAAATATTTTTAATGTAGCATTTACTTTGTATTAAGGAGGCCCTGTGGCTCTTTCTAATATTACTCTTGCTCCTGCCAAATCGGTTCAATCCGGTCTTCTTGCAGCAGAATCCCTCGACTCTGCCAAGCCGGAAGCCGGGCTTGCGCACAGTTTGTAGTGGTCAAGTTATTTCGGACACATCAATAGGTTTTTTTGCTGCCATTTCTTTTTCGTAAATCATGGGCGGCAAATTGCCCAGCGTTGAATGCAATCGTAAGCAGTTATAAAAGCCTACGATGTATTCAATGATGTCTTTTGTGGCTTCCATTTGATTCGCGTAATCGCGTTGCCAGACACGCTCCATCTTTAAATTTAAGAAGAAGCGTTCCATCGCCGCGTTATCCCAGCAGTTTCCTTTACGGCTCATACTGCAAACAAGGCCATGTTGTTTGAGTAAATGTTGGTATTCATGACTGGCATATTGACTGCCACGGTCGGAATGCAAAATTAAACCCGCTGCCGGCTTACGTGCCTCAACCGCCATCCGTAGCGCCCGACAAACCAATTCAGCTGGCATCGTTGGCCCCATTGCCCAGCCTATGATTTTTCGTGAGAATAACTCCATCACGACCGCCAAATACAACCAGCCAGTACGCGTACGGACATAGGTAATATCGGAAGTCCAGGCGCGATTGGGCTCTGCTGGGTTGAACTGTCTATTGAGAATATTGCTCGCTATTGGTAAATCATGTTTGCTATCTGTCGTGTTGATAAATTTTCTCTTCCAGACGGTTTTGATCTGGGCTTCACGCATTAAGCGCCGTACTTTGTAGCGGCCAATGACGATGTTCTTGGCGTGCAGTGCACTGACCAGGCGACGGCTGCCATAACTGCGGCCACTGGCAGCGAATTCCGCTTTCAGATGCACGCTGGTGACACATATTGCGGTCATTTTTGTCTTTGCTTTTGCTGCGTAGTAGCCAGACCGGCTCGCTCCCAAGAGACGACACAGTTGTGCTACCGAGGCCTTCGTTTGCCAATGATCGACTAACTCGTAGATCATTTCATTTCGCGTGCAAAGAAGGCCGATGCTTTTTTTAACAGGTCATTGTCCGAACGCAGTAGACGGTTTTCTTGTTCGAGTTGGCGAATCCGTTGCAGCTCGGCAGACAGTGGTTTCCCTATGCCAGCCTGGCCACCTTGTTCAGCGCGATATTGTTCAACCCAGCGCCGCACGGCGGTTTCTCCAATACCCATATCTTTCACGATTTTAGCAACCGCTACGCCTTGATCCAGCACCATCCGGGCCACTTCAAGTTTAAAAGTAGCTTCGTATTTTTTATTCCCAGTCATCTTTATTTTCCTCGTTTAGGTAATTATTCCTCCTATTGAGGTGTCCGTAAACATTAGACCATTACAGTTTTCGCTCTGCGAATCAATCGACTGTCTTCGCGTCATCGGCAAGCTCGTCTGAAGATGTAGGCGCGCGAAGAGAACAGTCGTCCCAAAAAATCGGCGAGAATCGCGTTTGGAATTGCAGTGATGGCGATCTGCTGCCGCATCTCTTGGTTGCTTCTCCTCTTTGGAATAGTCCAAGATCAATAACGATTTATCATCAGTCTTCGGGTGAAATGCCGATCACATTTGCTACACGAATTTGTCCTGACAATGCCACGACGAAAGGTGATTCTCTTGATGCGGCGGCGGCGGCTGTTGATGATGTGCGTTTGTTGTATGTTCAGAATAATCACTATCTGTACGGCGACGGCGACAATTGGATTGACGTGCCGCCTGACGGCAATTGTTTTTTTCATGCCGCTTTCAATGCGCTTGGTCGTTCTAATGTGAACATTCCTGCGGTGCGCAAGATCTTGGAAGCCTTAAAAAATGAACCAGAGGGAGAATTTTCTCGTTTCCGTGTGACCGATGATGGTCATGTTGAGGCTGGGCAGCAAGCGGATAAGCATGCTGCTGAGAGTAAATCTGAGCAAAAATCTGCCACGGCACCGGTCTTATATCAAACGTCCGAGCTCGATTCGGCGCAGGAGTTCATGCGTAAATTGCAGCATAACCTCGATGCTGCCTATTCGAAAAACAGGATAAACCCAAAGGATCTCATTAGTACTCGCGCTCAGTTAAAAAGCGGACAAGCGCCACAACACGCGAACTCGGTCCCAGCGCCGGTGGCACCTAAATCCGTTTTGACATCTGCACAGAAACGTGCCAAGGCTGCCGAGGCGGATAGGGTAGGCGCGCAAAAACAGCCAAAACAGCCCCAGCAAGCCGGTTCAATCCCGCCGTCGGCATTACCGGGTTCCGTGCCAACATCGACACCGAGCGGCGCAAGGGCTGCCGATGCTGACATGCCAGGTGAACAAGCGCCGCATCCGCAAGACGCAGTGCCGCCACAGCCGCCAAAACAAGCACAGCAGGCGGAATCGGCACCGCCACCAACGGCCTCTGTGCCAAGCTCGGCACCAAGCAGTCCGACGGCAGCTGATAATGACAAAGCAAACGGGCGTCGCAAAGCCGTTGTTGCTGCGGTCGAGGCTGGTCTCGATCAAGGCAATACTTTGCTGCCCCTCCTTATCGGTACCGGCGTTATCAAGAGTGCCTTTAAGTTTAATCCCGATGGAAACAGCGGCATACTGTTCAAGCCGGATGGTCACACAGAAGTTTTGAATCTTGAACAAATTAAAAAGAGGGTGAATCTGAACGCTCCGCGCATACGTGCGCATGAGCACGGCTATCAATACCAGCATAAGCGTGAATGGGACGATGCGACGAGTCTCTATGCTGCGGTGAATGGGGCACTGGGTAAGGATATATCACAAAAAACGGTTAAGGCGATGCGTCATAAAGTAGCCGAATACCTCGATCGCAATTGGGATCGTTACGCTGATGACTTTAAGAATGTTTCGCTTCCCAAGTACCATCAAGAATCAGCCGATGGTGCAGCACACAGCAGATCGCATTCAGCCGATTCCAAGCACTCGAAGTATAGTGAAGTATTCGAGATGAAGACTGAGAAAAAGAAAATACCGCGCTCGACTAGCCAAGATCATTCGCACAAACCCCAGCGTTCTCAATCGCTGTCATCACCGCGATTGCCGGATGATATAGACTTTAATAGCGATATTTTTTTGCTCGATGTTAATGAAAAGAAAAAGCAGTCTTTTTTTTCCAGGATGTTACCAATCAAGTCGGCCTCGCCTCGCCCGGTCGACAGCAATGAGTAGTTTGCATTAGTCAAATAACAGTCTTGCTGCGGCCCCATTTTTCTTGGCCTTGTTGTCTGCCCTGAAAAATGATGCCGTGGCGAGCTGTTTTTTTTCCTTAATTCATCAAAAATCTGACTAGGGTTTGAAACCCCGGCCTTCAGAGGCTGTCGCAAAAGGGTATTGAGTCGGTATCATTACCCTAACTGGTGGCCACGTCATTCCTGCGCGCTTTTGGCAGGAACCCAGCGGCGTTCGTGCTTAACTGAAAATGCCAGAAATTGTGGCATTTTCAATGTAAAAAACGACGCTGGGTTCCCGCCAAAAGCATGCGGGAATGACGAGGTATGCGGTGTTTCAGGTGTAAAAAACGTCCATCAGGCTTTTGCGACAGCCTCTTGGGGTCGGTGAGCGACGAAGGAGCGACGCGATGGGAGGGGATGCAAACCCCTTCCAGAGTCTTTTCCATCGTCGCTTGCGACGATTCATTTAGTTGTTAAGCGCATCGCCATTCCCACATGCTCCGCGCAGTCAATCTAAATGTATCCTGGGCCCATCGTAGTGCGGGGCTTGGCTGAACGACTTGATCTGATTGACTATCGTGCTTGGCAACTGATTGTCAGCTAAATTGACGAATGCCGGTGCCGGCAGTTCCAGTAAATTACTTGTCACGCTGCGCAGTAGATTGTGATCGGCCAACAAGCGCCGCAAGTTGGCGGGCAGTTTCTCGGGTAGTGTATCGATACGGTTGCGCTCTATGCTCAATATAGCCAATTCGCTTGGTAAATCGGGCGGAAACTCGCTGAGCAAGTTACCACTGACATATAACTCGCGTAAATATGGCGCGAAATATTGTGGCCATGCGCCGATACGGTTGCGGTCCAAACTGAGGATGCGTAAATTGTGCAGCGGCAGTTCGGGAAAGACGCTGATGCGATTATCGGCCGCAAACAGTGCCGTGGTGCTTGCTGGAAAATTGAAACCGAGGGAGCTCAGCAGGTTGCTTTCAATGTACAAGTGCGTTAAGCTTGGTGGCAGGTTTTCTGGCATAGCATCCAAATAATTATCATTGAGTCGCAGTATCGTCGTGTGGATGGGGAAATATGCTGGCAGCGAGCGTAAGCCTAGTCCACTCAAATCGAGTAAGTCGGCGCGCCTTGTTTGGCTATCGATCAGACGGTGGTAGGCCTGCTCTATCTGTTCCGGCTTTCTCTGTTGAGACTCTGTCGGTTCAGACTCGATCTGTTCTGTTCCCATTTGTTCTGATCCTCTTTGTCTTGACTCTATCGCTTGGTCACGGCCGGCGTCTGCCGTGTTCAGCCAGTCTAGCCATAGTGATCGCAAAGCGGTATCCGAAGTCGGATCATTGTCATTTTCTGTTTTCGCTGCTGCTTTACTCATCGCTGAAATGCTGGATATTGTTGCTAACATCGTTGTCTCCGATTTGTTCAAGTGAGTGCGCAGTATCGAGGACTGGCTGAGTTTAACATTCATATTGTGTCCATTCTGTGGCATTGCCAGGTGTTGCCGGTCATTCATTAAGATGGCCGCTGGAAGGGCTATTTTTGAATGCTTTCGTGTTTAATTTAGGTAAAAATAGCCGCGCGCAGTGATCGGCAGCGCACACTTCATTCCAGTGGTTTGCCCGCCGCCGATGAGGGGATGGCTGTTGAGTAGCGTGACTGCGCCAAAGAGGGTAGTGAAAATGTATATTTTTTGAAGGTAAAACATGTTTAAACTCGGAGGAACGCTTGGGTTCCCAAAAGAAAAACTGGCGCTGCCAGATCATCATCCGACTGCATCGTCTGGTGATGCAGCTGTTTTTGGCAGCAGCGCGCTACAACAGGCAAATAATGTCCCGTACACCGTGTCTGCGGTGCCCTCTCCTAAGCCGGGTAAGCGCGCGCCGGTTTCGAAGCTAAAAGATGAATTGCTAGCGGTTAATAAAACTGAATTGCTTCCTCAGGCGCGGGAGAAATTTCTTGCGCCGCGTACCAAAACCCAAGTTTCTCCCGCTAGCAGTAAGCTGCACCCATCCGTAGCTGGCCCCATGCGGTTGACGGTGCAAACGGCGCAGCAACGCGACCTATCGTTTGCCAAATATCTTGATTCATATCTAAGTCCCCCGGTCGCTCGTTCGGTGGCGGCACGGGCGACCCTGGTTAGTCTGCTCAATAGCATTAATATCGATCCACAAAACCGTGCTGAGTTGGACGAGGCGCAATTTCGCGTGCTGTTATTCTGCGATCAGACCGCTGCATTGGAGGTCACCACTTTTACGAGTAAGCAAATGCGCTCGCTCAATGATGCAATACGCCACAATTATGTAAAGAATATCCTCAAAGAGGGGGCAGCCTTGGAGGCTTACGCTGAGGCATTTCTCTTGTATGGGAAGTTGTCGCATCCTAGTCAAGATATTTATCGCCAGATTGCCAAAGCTTATGCCGCCCATTTGATTGATCACTTGGACCAGGTTTTGCCGAATAGTGCCAGTGATATGGCGAGTGCGCGTGCGCGCCTCGATAGCCTCAGAAAGGCCAATGATGTGCTGCGCGACGCCGATATCGGGAAAAAACACGGTGAGCTCAGCGATAAAATTCACCGCCATTATGCCGGGCAATGTATGTATTCCGAGGAGATGCCAAAGTTGGATCGCTTGCGCGAGGCTTATTCAGCTCAGCAGCAGATCGTGGCTTGTAGCCCGCGTGCGGAAGAGGAGTTGTTTCAAATCAAGTTGCACTATGCGCATGAATTGTTGAAATGCCGGGTGGAGAGCGCGGAGGGTACGCAGCAAGCTCAGATCTGGCGCGAGGATTTGAGTCGCTTGAAACGGGAAATTCAGGCTGAACGGCCAGACTTGCTTTTGCTAAATCCTGAGTTGGCGTGAAATTTCATGGTAATTTGCCGTGCGCGCCGCTGCTGGCTTGCTTGATCAAAAATCTGACTAGGGTTTGAAACCCCGGCCTTCAGAGGCTGTCGCAAAACGTATTGATGCACAGTCCCATTGAATCTGATGAAGCTGTTGAAGACGCAAGCAAAAAAATTGTGGCATGCGAATGGAAAACACTTTTGCGGCCACTCTGAGAGCATATAAAGCTGAATAGAAGCATAAAAACAGCGCCCTCAACAGGGCAACTGCTCTGGATAAATTGTGGGCCATCACATGCAAGGCCAATTCACGTTTCACCGCTTTGAGTCCACGACGGCGGAAGCGCTCCACGCCCTGCTGGCCGCGCAGGCTGCTAAATACCGGTTCGACGATCGCTTTGCGCTGACTAAAAATGCGGCGCGCCTGTCGATGTCGCATCACCAGACGAAGTGCTTCACGTTGTTCATCTTCGCGATAACGTTTGATGCATCTTCCCTTTATCGCCTTGGTACAGTTCGCACGAAGTTTGCAGTCGTTGCAGTTCGATGCCGCATACACGTCATGTGACCGTGTGCTTGGTGTTTCTCCACATTTAGAAATAAGGATCAAGGTCTGTCCGGCAGGGCATCGGTAGGTATCCGAATGCAGGTCGTAGTCGAATGCGCTCTTGTGATACAAGCCTCCTTCTTTGCTCTTGGCTGGCCACTGTCCATCCGGACACAACAAGCTGATATCGCGTTCGAGTGTCGCATTAATCACGTCATCATCGAAGTAACCGGCGTCGAGCAGTAGTTCTTTGGCATGTTCGCTAGTCACGCGTGCGCTTTGATCTAGCATCGGTGCGATCACCTTGGTTTCACTCGACGGATCAAGCGCAAAAGCAGTAACGATCCTATCTTCGTTGGCCAGCACAGATGGTTTGTAGGATGCTGCAAAGCCTCGTCCGCGCTTTAGTCGCTGCACCATGGCTTCGGGCTCACCGCCGCTGATGCGTAAGGTCTCGCTACTTTTTCCACTGGCACGGCGAGCGGCTTGGCGCTGCTCGAAGAGTTCCTGACAGTGTGCGCTGCGCTCTTGTTCCTGTTGCGCCGCCAGATCTTGCGGCATGCTTTCGAGTGCTTGGCGCGCTGCTATTGCACGCGCTTTTACAGCCTCTTCCTTGAGCAGGTTGTAGTGCGAGCAGGCTGCTTCTATAACTGTACCGTCACCGGCCAGTCGTGTGCTGTCAGAGCCTGTCGCTTTCAAAATTGATCTGGTTAGTGATTCAAAAAACTCCTCGGTCAGTGATGCTTCGTGCAGGACGATGAAGCGCCCGATATTGGCATGATCCGGCGCGATACCGCCGGTCACCCACATACATCCGAGATCAAGCCGCGCCATGCGTTCCAACTCTCGCAGCGAATGCACACCTTGCATTACGCCGTACAGGATCAGGCCGAGCATTAACTGTGGAGCGTAAGGGGCACGGCCCGTAGCAGCATAGCGCTGCTCGAACGGCAACCAGTTTTGTTCTTCAAGCAGACGGGCTACCGAAAATGCTGCATGGTGACCAGCATGCTTGAGATGATCCTCCAGTCGCACTGGTCCCAGAAAAATGGCACGCGCATCACCAGTCACGAAACGCCGGCCACTACTGAGTGCCGTTCGTAGTCGCGGCGTCTCTGTACTACTGGGTACACCGCCAAACAAGTTGTATTGGGCATCGTCGGGCGATGGTAATTTGCGTGTGCTGCTCATCATCATTTTCCAGCGTTCATCTTAGTCGTGATTTTACAGATTGAGAGGCTTTTTCACACCTGAGACATCGCATACATCGTCAGTCCCGCATGCTTTTGGCCGGAACCCAGTATCGTTTTCAGCACTGAAAACAGCATGATTTCTGGCATTTTTTTTAAGCACGAACGCCGCCAGGTTCCCGCGCAAAAGCGCGCTGATCATTACCCACAAGTTAGGTCGATTGCGCATCCACCCAGCCGCCCAATTCGTCATTGCCGCGCAGGCGGCAATCCAGTGGCGCGCACGCGCCTTTTATCTCTGTGCTGCTCAGGCGCAGCAGGACGTGTTGATTTCACAGAAAAAAAAGTGCCCTTGATCGACCCTCCCACCCTGAAGGCACTGACGTGCCACTGGATTCCTGCCTACGCAGGAATGACGAGGCGAGAGCATGGGGGAATGACATGTCGGCCAGTTGGAGTAATGATACCGACTGGTGGCCACGTCGTTCCTGCGCGCTTTTGGCAGGAATCCAGCGGCGTTCGTGGTTAACTGAAAATGCCAGAAATTGTGGCATTTTCAGTGCAAAAACGGCACTGGGTTCCCGCCAAAAGCACGCGGGAATGACGAGGTATACGGTGTTTCAGGTGTAAAAAAGCGTCCATCAGGCTTTTGCGACAGCCTCTTTTGGCCGGTGAGCGACGAAGGAGCGACGCGATGGGAGGGGATGCAAACCCCTTCCAGAGTCTTTTCCATCGTCGCTTGCGACGATCCATTAACTTGTTGGGCATAAGGTGTTTTTCCTGATGGTGCACTTGTCCGGTATGGCACGCTCTGTGTTGACATACAGACGGGGAAACTGTTTTCAATTCAATTATTGTATGGCACAACTATCACGGGAAACGCGTTTCCCTGCTTGCAAAATATGACTATGCGATACTTTGTTCTTGATGCATCGTTTGGGCGAATGGCGCTGCTGATAAAGGCTAAAATATGAAAGTTAACAATACGCAGGTATGAAAAACTGCAGCTTGGTGGCCCGTGCCTGTTTAGTTTTTTTTGCGCTGATTGAAGGTGAATTTTTTTTATGACTGTTTCGCTTCATTTTAAGCCGCAATTTTTTCATCCGCCTAGGGTGGAAGTGATGGAGTTGCCATCTTATGCTTACAGCCAAGCGCAATTTCGCTCGAATGGCATACGCACCTCGATAGAGTTATTTGAGCGCAGTCCCGCTCATGTGCTGGCGAAGAATCAATTTTACGCTGAGCTTGCTCAGTTATCGGCGTTCCTGCGTGAGCAAGGCGCGGTACCGGAAATCGTGTTGGCTGATGTCGGACTGTTCGGTTTACGTCTGTTTGAGGGGCAAGATTATTACGACGAAACTGCACGCGCGCTGCTGTATGCTGACGGCCTGACTCTGTTTTCGCGCTTGGTGGGCCAGATTGTGAGTGCCGATACACCGGTACAAACCGGGCTGGGTGTGTGCGAAAACTTGGGGCGTGAGATGACGGTCTGTTCAAATGGCATTATCATTAATCTCACGAATAATCTGACGCGTCTGCTTGGCGATGAATTGCCGGTGAAGGCGATCGATACCTTGCATGCATACATCATTGAATATCTGAATCAGCATGAGCTGAATTCATCCAAGGTGATGGAAATTCATCGTGTCAATGAAATGCGCAATTACCTTGTCGATAAAATGTGGGGGGTGCCGCCGATCACTGATGCGCAGTTCCAAATTTTCACCAAGGAGCAAAAAAAAGCCTGTTTCAATGCGATTGCTGCTTCTCTGACGCCAGCACACATTGCACTGGCGGCCGCCGACGAATGCTTGTTGGTGATGCGCGTGGGATTGGCCGAAACCTTGGGGGAGACGGCAAGTCCTGATGAATTTAACTATACCGCTTTCCATGATGCGGTGTTAGTTTTGAGGAAAATGTTAGCCTTGCGGTACGGTGAACTCAGTTTACATGCTTTTTTTTGTTTTGATGAGGGCGAGGAAGTTGCTCATTTGCGTACTGATCCGAGTTTGATTGCGCTCGATATTCTGGATAATCAACGGCGCAATGGCAATCTGTACGAAAGCTATCTACCCCAGAGAGTGCATGAATTCTACGAAAACGGTCAGCGTTTTCAAATTTATCATTACGACATGCAGTTGGCATGGGTGGAAGTCGCGACTGGTCCTCTGGCCGGAATTCGTGATAGTTTGTGCTTTCATTACCTCGAACATTTCCCTGTGGCTGAGTTGAAAAATGCGCCTTTATTGTCGATGCTGAAAAAATGTACGGCTGACGATATGGCATCGTCTTTGCTGAAAACAGCACCACAGAACTTGGCGCTACCCTTGGTGCCGGTGTTTTTTCAACGCGTGCTGGCCCGTGGTGTGATGGCTAGCTACTTGGCCGACAAGTTGGCGCAGTGGATCACGCTGCCGCCGCACACTCGTGTCTATCTGTTTGAATGTTTGCTGGCCTGTGCGGCGGCGGCTGAAGTGGCGACCTTGTTGCCACATTTGAAATTGCTGGGGCCAGATAGTGACGAGCAGATGTATTTGCGCACCAGCTTGCTCAACCCTGATAGCGAAGTGTTTACTATGCTGAGTAGGCATTTTTTGCAGCAAGCACAGCTGCATTGTGCCAACCACCGCGAGGTTTTTCGTGCTTTAGTCGGGGTAGATTTGTTTTCTCATAGCCTTAAAACTCATACCTTGACCTCCGTTTTGCAAGTTGGCGTTTCTGCCGATCGTATCAGCCAGTTTCTCGCTTTCATGATGCAACTGGTCGATCGCGCCTTGCTCAGTCCGGCTGGCTTAATCGCAGTGTTGACTGGCAAGAATCATGAAGGCAATACCTCCTTAGTGATGGCGGCTTGTTTGCGCCACAGCGAACAGTTCAGTGTGATCTTGCGCGTCTTGACGGCGGCGACGCAGCGTCGTTTGGTACTGCCTTCCGAGATGCTGGGCTTGTTGGCAGCACGCGACCGACGTCAGCATTGGAGCGTGCTTTGTTGGGCCATGTCGCACGGCGACACTGCGATGGTGCGTGAACTGGTCGTCGGTGTGCTGGAAGGGGCAGGAAAACAGTATATTTTCGACCAGAATACGGCGCAAGAGGTGCTCCTCGGTTCTCCGCCAGGCGCGCTCAATCTGGCGCTCAGTCATGGTCATGCCGAGACCTTGTGCGTCTATGCTGATTTGCTATTCGAGGGGCAGCAGCGTGGACACCTGAGTCCACATGGTTTGCGTCGCATCCTCATGCATGGTGTCACTAAAGATGTGTTTGCGGCCACGGAAACGGCGATGGATGTCTATATCAGCGTGCGTGATGCACCTGAGCATTCGCCATCGCAACGTTGGGATCAAGACCGGCAGGCATTGACATTACGATCTGATGCGCTAACGGCAGCCTTGCAGGGTGGCTTTGTCGACACACTGTGCTCGTATCTCGATTTATTTGTACGCGCCCATGAATTGCAGCTTATCAGTCGTGTTGGCATAGAACCTTGGTTAAGGGGTAAGCTGCAGTGGGCTTTATCTCCGGCCGTGCTCGACGGTTTTCGGTCGCGACCATTTTTGACTTTAGTACAGATGGTTGATGCCGCTTATGAACGTAATTTACTCACTATCAGCGAGTGTCACCGCTTACTCGGTGCCAGCGAGACTGGCTCACCGGCATTGATGCGCGCCATCAGTAGACCATCTTTCGATGGTTTGTTTGAATTTGCCTACCGCTTGTGGAAGCTGGACCAACGTCGTGAAGAGAAGCGGCAAGCACACGCCTTGAAATTATTTTACCTACCACCAACGATGCGGGAATGTCATGACTGGTCGTACGCCTGTTCGCCAGCAGGTTTGGCGCACTTGCAGCGCGATGTTCGTGCGGTAGAGCGCATCCCGCGTGAGCAGCGCAGCGAGCATTTACAGCGTTTGCAAGACAAGTTTCGTGAATGCCGCATAGGCTTGCTATTGACGACCGATCAGCATGCCGCAGAGAAGGAAAAAGAGTGGCAACAATTACGGGCTCAATTCTTGGCCTTGTAAGCTAAGTAGCTAGCCTGAGCGCGTCAGCCTGTCGGTTCAGTTCTGGGCATCGTCGCGTAAGCTGTGATATTGCTTGGCGACTTTTTCGATATAGGCGTTGCGTAAATCTTGGCGATCTTTGCCCAGTCCGGCATTGTAGGCGCCGACGGCATTCCAAGTGTATCCGGAACGCTCGATAAACTCAGACAGTATCCAGGCACCGGTCATAATGGAAACGCAAGGGTCGCTGAGCAAATTTTTTTTAGTAATGCCAAATTTGGATAAGCGTGGCAAATGGCTATTATTAATTTGCATGATCCCTATATCGTAAGTGCCATTTTTATTGTAATGAAAGGCTTGCGGGTTCAGCCCTGATTCGACGATGGCAATGGCGCGCAGTAGTACCGGATCGATTTGATAGCGCGCGCCGGCTTCATTCCAACATTGAGCTTGCGCCAGGTTACTGAGAGAGGCAATCAGTGCTGCCAGTAAGGAGAGTTTCTTCATAGGTCTTTGCTTGGCTTGAGTTCATGGAGAACCGACAGACTTGACTGTAACTCCAGGTAGAAAGGCAGTCATGATGTAAATGTGATTGCACGGTGTATGGTTGAATTTTGAAAGTGATGCGCAGCAATTTATGGGAGAGTCTTGTGGCGGAAATATATAGATATTGCCGACTTTTTCAGGAGCGATGTCATGCCTTATCCATTTATCTATTGCAATGTAAGTAGCTCTTCCTTTCCCGCTATCGGGGCAGCGTTGCAGCCGATGGCGGCACCGATTGTGCAGAATTTTCTTTCTGCCGCCAATGTCAGCACCAGCGCAGCTGAAGTGACGTCACTACCGTTGGCGCCAATGGCGACGCCGCGACCTGACATTCAGAGTCTGCTCATGAGCGGGCCCGCTCCGAATATCGAAGCGCAAGCTACAACGCTTGGGCCGGAGCAGCTTGCGCGTGCCAATGTGACGCGTGTTTGGCTGGAGCGCGAGCGTGCAAAAAATTATGCTCAGTATCTTTATTTGGATGCGAAAAATCCGCCGCCACGTTCGGTTTTGGCGCGTCAGGCTTTACATTACTATTACCTGAGCATTCCGCTTGAACCGTGTACGCGACAAGATTTGGCTTCATCGCTGCGCTATATTAATGCTTTTGAGGGCCGTTGTCGGAGCTTGCATGCGTCGGGCTATGGTCAGGAGCGTATCCGAAAACTACATGATGCCGTTCGCACTTATTACGCTAAGCAGTTGATGCAGTCGGGGCCTGAGGCGTCTGCTGCTGCCGCAGTTTATGGTGAGGCGTTTTTTGAATATGAGCAGGTGGTGCGCAAGAATCCGCAACTTTACCGGGGTATCGCGCGTCTGTACTGTGACGCTTTATTTGTCGAGCTGGAAGCGACACGTCCGCATACTCAGCTTGAGCTCGACGCCGCCGAGTCGAAGTTACGCAAGCTCAGTATGGTTTTTACGGCATTTGGTGAGACCGATTTGGTGCCGCGGCTGCGCGTTCTCAGTGAGGCGATTTGTCGGCATTATGCACATGCTTGTAGTTTGGCAAACTATCGTTCTGAAGTCGCACGTTTGCGTGCCATTTATGTGGAGCTGACCGAGCAATCGCATGATACCCCGGACGCCAAGGAGACATTTTTTCGTGCCGGTTTGCTGTATGCGCATGCCTTACTCAAAGAGAGTATTGCTGCCAGCAGTAACAGCGATGAACGAACAGTGTTTGAACAAGAGTTAGCTCTTCTCAAGCGGGAGTTGCAAGTTTCACGACCTGATTTGTTGCAACTATATCCTGAGCTGCAAGCTGAGATTGACTCTGTTGGCCTGTCATGGTGAATAGCTCGCTATTAAGCACAAAAGACGTCTGGTATTGCATCCTCATCAAAAATCTGACTAGGGTTTGAAACCCCGGCCAAAAGAGGCTGTCGCAAAAGCCTGATGGACGTTTTTTACACCTGAAACACCGCATACCTCGTCATTCCTGCATGCCACAGCCTCGTCATTCCCGCATGCTTTTGGCGGGAACCCAGCGTCGTTTTTTACACTGAAAATGCCACAATTTCTGGCATTTTCAGTTAAGCACGAACGCCGCTGGGTTCCTGCCAAAAGCGCGCAGGAATGACGTGGCCACCAGTCAGGGTAATGATACCGACTCACTACCCTTTTGCGACAGCCTCTTCAGAGGCTGTCGCAAAAGCCTGATCATTACCCACAAGTCAGGTCGATTGCGCGCCCACCCATTCGCCCAATTCGTCATTGCCGCGCAGGCGGCAATCCAGTGGCGCGTACGCGCCTTTTATATCTGTGATATCTGTGACATCTGTGCTGCTCAGGCGCAGCAGAACGTGTTCATTTCACAGAAAAAAAGTGCCCTTGATTGACCCTCCCACCCTGAAGGCACTAAGGTGCCACTCGATTCCTGCCTACGCAGGAATGACGAGGCGAGGGCACGGGGGAATGACATGTCTGTAGTGGTCAAGTTATTTCGGACACATCAATAGGTTTTTTTTCTGCCATTTCTTTTTCGTAAATCATGGGCGGCAAATTGCCCAGCGTTGAATGCAATCGTAAGCAGTTATAAAAGCCTACGATGTATTCAATGATGTCTTTTGTGGCTTCCATTTGATTCGCGTAATCGCGTTGCCAGACACGCTCCATCTTTAAATTTAAGAAGAAGCGTTCCATCGCCGCGTTATCCCAGCAGTTTCCTTTACGGCTCATACTGCAAACAAGGCCATGTTGTTTGAGTAAATGTTGGTATTCATGACTGGCATATTGACTGCCACGGTCGGAATGCAAAATTAAACCCGCTGCCGGCTTACGTGCCTCAACCGCCATCCGTAGCGCCCGACAAACCAATTCAGCTGGCATCGTTGGCCCCATTGCCCAGCCTATGATTTTTCGTGAGAATAACTCCATCACGACCGCCAAATACAACCAGCCAGTACGCGTACGGACATAGGTAATATCGGAAGTCCAGGCGCGATTGGGCTCTGCTGGGTTGAACTGTCTATTGAGAATATTGCTCGCTATTGGTAAATCATGTTTGCTATCTGTCGTGTTGATAAATTTTCTCTTCCAGACGGTTTTGATCTGGGCTTCACGCATTAAGCGCCGTACTTTGTAGCGGCCAATGACGATGTTCTTGGCGTGCAGTGCACTGACCAGGCGACGGCTGCCATAACTGCGGCCACTGGCAGCGAATTCCGCTTTCAGATGCACGCTGGTGACACATATTGCGGTCATTTTTGTCTTTGCTTTTGCTGCGTAGTAGCCAGACCGGCTCGCTCCCAAGAGACGACACAGTTGTGCTACCGAGGCCTTCGTTTGCCAATGATCGACTAACTCGTAGATCATTTCATTTCGCGTGCAAAGAAGGCCGATGCTTTTTTTAACAGGTCATTGTCCGAACGCAGTAGACGGTTTTCTTGTTCGAGTTGGCGAATCCGTTGCAGCTCGGCAGACAGTGGTTTCCCTATGCCAGCCTGGCCACCTTGTTCAGCGCGATATTGTTCAACCCAGCGCCGCACGGCGGTTTCTCCAATACCCATATCTTTCACGATTTTAGCAACCGCTACGCCTTGATCCAGCACCATCCGGGCCACTTCAAGTTTAAAAGTAGCTTCGTATTTTTTATTCCCAGTCATCTTTATTTTCCTCGTTTAGGTAATTATTCCTCCTATTGAGGTGTCCGTAAACATTAGACCATTACAGTCTGCCAGTTGGAGTAATGATACCGACTGAAAACCCTTTTGCGACAGCCTCTTGGGGCCGGTGAGCGACGAAGGAGCGACGCGATGGGAGGGGATGCAAACCCCTTCCAGAGTCTTTTCCATCGTCGCTTACGACGATCCATTTAGTTGTTCGGCAACGGCTAATTTCACTGCGATTAAATCCGTACCTCCTTAGACTTCAGTACCTTCAGCTGTGTTTTCAATCGGTCTGCTATGCTTGTCCGCATCAGTTAAATGAGAAAATTCCTTGTCGCTAGTAGGGGTACTCGCAGGTAGTGTGCTCGTTTTTGGTGCTGTCAAGCCAAGCTGTTTTGAAAATTCCGCATCAGAGGCAATGTGTCGCGTCTGATAGTCATCGTTGACCACGGCAAGACTTTCGTGTTTGGTTTGGCTTTGTTGTGCCATGAATTCGACATCAGACAGGTGTGCCGCGGTGGCCGAAACAGGATCTTTTTTATTGAATATCTTTGAAGAAAGTTGCGCGAAAGAATCAGTTGTTTGCTCGCTGAGTGAATTGATGTCCACGCTTGCAGTGTTGCTCGGTGTTTGAAATGGATGCGACAGGACTTTGACTGCCGGAGGCTGACGATCGTTGTGAAGGGTTTCTGTGGCGATACCTTGTGCTGGTATGGCGATGTTGTTTTGCTGTAAGCGTGCCTGCAGGTTTTTGATGAACGGGCCTTGGGTGTCGGTGAGCGAATTTTCACGATGAGTGAATTGCGGCTCGAATTTGTCGCGCAGTGCTTTCACGCTTAGGCGCGCCGGCGATTCGACTCGGGTTCGCTCAACTGCAGCTTGGTCGGACGAGGCGCTGCACGGTACCGCTTGCATGGGGCGTGCAGGTGTTTTCTCGGCTGGAGCCGGCGCAGTTTTGAGTGCCGGTGGCTGTCGGTTTTCCTCAGTTATATTGGTTACGCACGCTTGCTGTGCTGTTGTGTTCGGCATGTGGAAATGTGTGCCGTTGAGCTTTGCTTCGAGTTTTTTATAAGTTGGGCTTTGCGCATGGCGTTCTGCGGTGTTGTCGTGAAGAATTGCTGGTTCAAACATGTCACGCAATGCTTTTACGTTCGGGAGTTGATGATCGCTTGTTCCCGTCGATGTGCTTGCAGCCTTGTTGCTCGCTTCCTTGCCTGCAGCGGCTTGAGCGGGGCGGTTCGATTCCTCCGAACGCACTCGAATCGGGCCTGTGACGTGACTGAATAGGGATGCCGTGGTCGGCACCTTATCTGATTGGCGCGGTGTGGCCGCTGTGCTGGCTAGCTCGGGCGCATTAGCGGCGCGGCGCAGACCAGTAAACCGGGCATGTTGCTGGGCCCCGTCATATCGTGCGGCTTCACGCAGTTGCATCACTGCATTGGCGATACCCGCGCCATGTGGTCGAGAAAATGCGAGATCAAAAAGGGGAAGAGGGGAGCTGAAGATTTTCACGGAAGATCCTGGTGGTGTGGTGGAAATGAAAAGTTATTCATGCACAGTGTGCTGATATCAAGTTTGTGCGCCGGAAAATTGCCTGACTTTGCAAAAATCGGCGGCAAGCGGTAAGTGAGTCGCGGTGTCGTTTGTTTGTGCTGTGGCACCATGCAGCAGTACTGCACGTTGCGGCGACTTTGGTAGGCCGACAGGAATATTGCCGGCGGCCTTGAGCGTAGGCAGTTGCATGCATGCCTGTGCTGCCGTTGGCTGTATTGTCTGCGTAGTGCATGAGTTGGCTGTGGTTGGTGAGGTTAAATACATAGTTGTTCTTGAATCGGACTGTCTTGTATCAGTTAAGGCATGGTGTTCAATTTTTTTTGTGGCCGCAGCGATGGCGTCAGTTGTGGCTGCCAAGTTTGGCCGTCCAATGATACAAAGTAGGGAAGCGCCGCAAGTCTTCGAGCCGAAGCGGCGTCTCGCCGAGGCGTTCGCCATTGGCACCAAGTTGTACCGGGGCCGCGTGGTAGATGCCGGTCGCGGCCGAGGCTTGCTGGTGCTGCGGGAGCGCGAAGCTGGCCCGTTCGGTTTTGGTGAGCGGCCAACTTTGCTCGACATTGTGTCGGGGTGTTGCGTGGTCAGTGCGGGCAGGTACGGAGGTGACGATGCGGGTGGCTTTCGGTGACAGTGCCGGTGGCAACGCGGTGTTTCCTGATGTGCTGCGTAGCAGACCAGTTGGGCGTGGCAATGGCAGCGCTGAAGCTTCGGTTGTGCCCATGAAGACAGCTCGTGATTGCAAGAAGCGGGTACGCGATTCGATGATGCTGGCTTTGAGCGTGTCCTCGCTCGGCGTCGTCGACATAGCCGGTGTTGGCGCGGGTGCTGCTGGGGATGGTCGGCTTGTTGCTGTGGCAATATTGCTGGTGCGGTAGAAGCGCAGAGAAAAATCGCTGCTAGGCTTGGCAGTTGGGAGAGTCACACCCTTGAGCAGGGAAACGGAACGTGGTAAGTGAGACGTAATGCCGGATGGAATCATGGTGCTTATCCTTGTCATGCTGTCAGAAATTGATGAACGAATAGTCGGCACAGTCGGGTGGGATCGTGCTTTCCTGCTTTGTTGAACAAGAAGTGACGACATGGTTTTTTTTGTTTGCTTCGTTTGGCTAACTTCCTGTTACAGTCGTCTATTCAACAACATGATCAAAACATTTTTCGATTTGATGAGCAATCATAAAATGTCCATTTGGGTTTGTCAGAAGCGCAGATTGAATGGATGTAGTCTTGGCGCAAGTTGGTCGAATTTTGATCGGCGTCATGGACGCGTCATAAAAAACTGATATAGTGATTCTCAGTTGCTGTACATACAAACGATATGTATGACGGTAGCGAGGTGGGCCTGGTTTTCCTATGGTGACCAGCCACCGATCAAATCATAAAACGGCAGCCTGTTGATAGGCTGCCGTTTTTTTGTGTGCGCTCAACAGGCTGCTATCGTTTCAGTTCGGCTGGTGAGCGCGATAGGCTTTCGGTGTCATGCCGGTCCATTCTTTGAAGGCGTGTTGAAACGCGCTTTGATCTTGGTAGGCCAGTAAGAAGGCGATGTCGGCCAAACTCAGAGCGGGCTGACGTAGATAGGTTTGCGCCAGTTCGCGGCGTGTTTGATCGAGAATTTGTTGAAAATTGAGGCCGCTCTCGGACAGCTTGCGTTGCAGGCTACGCACACTCAGACCGAGTTCCAGCGCAATCATCGGCAGGCGTGCGCAGTCGCTGGCGAGATGGCGGCGTATCGCGTTGCGGACTGCGCTGACCTGCTCGTGTTCGTGCTGTTGTGCGTATTTTTTCAGTAGCAGTTGGTCGGCATGTTGCTGCAAAATTGGATGCAGGCTGATCGCCGCATTCGGCACTGGCCAGGCCAGCAGTGCGCTGGGGAAGCGGGCGGCATGCCAAGGTGCATCGAACTCGACGGCGCTGCCGAACAGGCGCTGGTGTTCGCGCAGATCGGCTGGTGCCGGATGGGCGAAATAGACTGGTGTCGGCGGCAGGCTGGTGCCGGCAAACCAGTCGCCGAACACGCGTATGCCAGCCATGACGCTTTCGGCCAAATGGCGGCTGGCGTCGGGATACCAGCTATCCCAACGATATTCACTTAATTCACCGGTGCGACCGAGCAGGGAGCGGCCGAGATCATGCGCCAGCCCTTCGTAGCGCATGGTTTGTTGCAAGGCTTGACCAAGATCGCTGCAGCTCATCAGCAGCATGCCGTAGACGTGGTAGGTGCCGAGTTTGACCCGCTCGCCGACGTGTAAGCCGAACGCGGCATCGTCGCAGCGTGCGGCACCGGCGTCGAGCAAGCGCAGATAGCTGGTGGCGGCGATGCTGTCACCGGCCAGTTCGTGCTGGGTTAAGCCGGCCAACTCACATAGTTGGGCTGGATCGATGTGCCGTTCGCGCAGTAATTCCAACAGCGGTTGCAGATAGGCGGTGCTGACGCGGCCGTTGTGACGCTCATCATTTGGCATGTTAAGACAATCTCCTTGTCATGAAAACGCAAGACGGCGCGACTGCGACTGGCTATGCTTGGTCACGAGTATAACAAGGGAAGCGCGATGCGACGTTGGAATGGATGGGGCGATGACGCCATTGAATCAGTGCTGGCACCGACGGCGGCAGAATTTTTGAGTCACCAGATCGGTGTCGGCAGTACCGTGGCCGATGCCAGCTTGGCAGCGGTGTGTGCCGGCGTAGCCGCCAGCCGACTGGCGCCGCATCCGCTGTACGACTGTGACGTCGAGTTACGGGTACGGCATAGTGTGGGACAGAGCTTGCCGGATTGGCTCAAGCTGCGTTATGGGCGTATTGATGCCGTGCCCGATGCGGTGGCTTTTCCTGAGAGTAGTGCCGAGGTCGCCAACTTGCTTGCGCATGCCAGCGCGCATGGCATCGCCTTGATTCCTTATGGCGGTGGCACCAGTGTAGTCGGTCACCTGACGGTACCGCTGACGGCGCGTGCTGTGATCTCGGTTGATATGCGCAGGATGTCGCAATTGCTGAATTTGGATACGCAGGCGCAGCTGGCGACGTTTGGTGCCGGGGTATTTGGCCCTGATTTGGAGGCGCAGTTGCGCGCGCATGCTTACACGCTCGGTCATTTTCCGCAATCGTTCGAGTATTCGACCTTGGGCGGTTGGGTGGTGACACGTTCATCTGGTCAGCAATCGTTGCGCTATGGGCGCATCGAGCAGCTGTTTGCCGGCGGGCGGGTTGAAACGCCGCGCGGAACCTTGAGCTTGCCGAGTTTTCCCGCCTCGGCCGCGGCCCTCGATTTGCGCGAGTTGGTGCTTGGCTCGGAAGGACGTATCGGCATCCTCACCGAGGTGACGGTGCGGGTGCGAGCACAGCCGGCGACGGAAGAATTTCATGCTTTCTTTTTTCCGCAGTGGGATGCGGCGCAAAGCGCCGTGATGGAAATTGTCCGTGCTGTGCCGGGCTTGTCGATGCTGCGTTTGTCAAATGCGGCGGAAACGGCGACGAGTTTGCAGTTGGCTGGAGCGAGCCGGCTGCTCGCCTTGCTACAGCGTTATTTGGCGTGGCGCGGCTGTGGCGAGCAGCGCTGTTTGTTGCTGGTCGGTGCCAGTGGTGATGCCGCGGCAGTACGCACTGCGCTGGCACCAGCACGCCGACTGGCGCGGGCACACGGCGGTATTGCCGTTGGTCGGGCCATCGGCGAGAAATGGCGGCATGGTCGCTTCAAGAACGTTTATCTGCGTAACAGCCTGTGGCAGCAGGGGTATGCCATCGATACGGTGGAGACCGCGTGCAACTGGCCGCAGGTAAAAAATATGATGACGGCACTCGAAAGCGCGGCGCAGCAGGCCTTTGCACAAGACGGCGAGCGCGTGCATGGGTATACCCATTTGTCACACATGTATGCGCAGGGCGCGAGTGTTTATAGCACTTTTGTGTTTCGCCTCAGTGGCGATTATGAGCGCGATCTGGCACGTTGGCAGCGCCTGAAAGCGGCGACGGCCATGGCGATCGTTGCGCACGGCGGTACCATCAGTCATCAACATGGTGTCGGCCAAGACCATGCGCCGTATTTGCAAGCAGAGAAAGGCGCGCTTGGTCTGGCGACGATGGCGGCGGTGTACCGACATTTTGATCCTGAGGGAATGATGAACCCGCACAAAACTTTGCCGGAGCGGCTGACATGAGCGCGCCGCGTTCGGCCCATGTGCAGGCCGCGCTGGACCCTGTCGCCGACTGGGATGTGATCGTTATTGGCGGTGGCATAACCGGGGCCGGCATCACGCTGGAGGCGGCGCGCCGTGGTTTGAAAGTGTTACTGCTAGAGCAGCGTGATTTCGCCTGGGGTACCTCGAGTCGCTCATCCAAGCTGGTACATGGTGGTTTGCGTTATATCCAGCAGGGAAGATTTTTTCTCACGCGCGATTCGGTGCGCGAACGGCAAGCTTTGATGAGTGGTGCTTGCGGTTTGGTCGAGCCGCAGAGTTTTGCCTTTGCCGATTACCGTGGTCGTCGTCCGGGGCGTTGGTTGTTTTCCCTTGGTTTGGCGATTTATGATGCTATGGCCGGTCAGCGCGCGCGGCATTATTTTCGCGCCGATGAGTTTTTAGGCTTGGCACCGCATATTTTGCGTGCTGGTCTTAAGGGCGGTTTGTGTTACAGCGATGCGAAAACTGATGATGCTCGCTTGGTATTGCGGGTGTTGCAGCAGGCGCAGGCTTACGGTGCGACGGCGCTCAATTATGTCGCGGTCGAGTCGATTATGTATACCGCTGAGCGTGCCCATGGTGTGGTCGCGCGCGATGCGCAAACTGGTACGCTGCTGACACTGCAAGCCAAGACGGTGATCAATGCCACCGGTGCCTGGGCCGACCGTTTGCGCGCGCAGCAAGGTGCAGCAGCGCGTTTGCGGCCGCTGCGTGGTAGTCATGTGATTCTGCCGAGTTGGCGCTTGCCGGTAGCGCAGGCTGTCAGCCTGATGCATCCTATCGATGGTCGGCCGGTTTTTATTTACCCTTGGGAAGGCGCGACCTTGGTTGGAACGACCGATGTCGATCATACCGATGATTTGCAGCAGGAGGCGGCCATCACTGCGGCCGAGCTGGCGTATTTGATGGTGGCGCTGACATTTCAGTTTCCGGCACTGGCCCTGACACGCGCCGATATCATCGCCAGTTATGCCGGAGTAAGACCGGTGGTCGGCAGTGGCAAGGCCGATCCCTCCAAAGAAACGCGTGATCATGCGATTTGCTTGGAGCGCGGTTTGTTGACGGTTGCCGGCGGCAAGCTGACCACGTTTCGCTTGATTGCACTCGACGCCTTGCGCCAGTTAGCCCCCTTGTTGCCGGCTTGGCGGCCCGATTGGCGCAATACGGCTTTGTTTGACGTGAGTGCTGAATGCTTCGCTCCGCCGGGTTTGCCAGCCTCGCAGACGGCGCGTTTGGCCGGTCACTACGGCGCTTTGGCAGCGCAAGTGTTGGCGGCGGCACAGACTGGTGAGCTGGAACTGATCGCCGGAACCTTGACGCTGTGGGTAGAGTTACGTTGGGCGGCGCGCTGTGAAGCCGTGTGCCATCTGGAGGATTTGCTGTTGCGGCGTACCCGTATCGGTTTGTTACTGCGCGGCGGCGGTGTGGCGCAATTACCGCGTATTCGCGCCATCTGTCAGCCGGAACTGGGGTGGGATGATGCTCGTTGGGAGCAGGAAGTAGCGGCTTATTTGCTGTTGTGGCAGACTTGTCACGCTTTGCCTGCGACGGAATGATCATGCCAACACCAGTGGAGCTCTCCTTATGACGCAAGCGACTATTCTGGCAATCGATAATGGTACGCAAAGTGTGCGCGCGATTTTATTTGATTTGAACGGGCATATCGTTGCCAAAGCGCAGGTGGCGTTGACCGCCTATTTTTCTACCGAGCCGGGCTGGGCCGAGCACGATGTGGAAGAATATTGGCAGGCGGTGTGCCGTGCTTGTCAATTACTCTGGGCCGAGAGCGGTGCGCTGCCGGCGGCGGTGCGCGGAGTCGCGGTGACGACGCAGCGCGGTACGGTGATTAATCTCGATGCCGCCGGTCAGCCGCTGCGCCCAGCCATTACCTGGCTCGATCAACGTCGCACCGATGATGTGCCGCCCTTGCATGTGCTGTGGCGCGGCCTGTTTAAATTGGCCGGTGTGAGTTCAACCATCAATTATTTTCGTGGCGAGGCCGAGGCCAACTGGATCAAGGCGCAGCAGCCGGAGATTTGGGAAAAGACGGCGCATTATCTGATGCTGTCCGGTTATCTCAATTATCGTTTGGGCGGAAAATTCATCGACTCCATCGGTTCGCAAGTCGGTTATCTGCCATTTGATTATAAGCGCTTGAAATGGGCCGGCAAGTTTGACTGGAAATGGCAGGCGCTGGCGGTGCGACGCGCCAGCTTGCCTGATTTGGCGGCACCAGGGACGCTGATCGGGCAGATCACGGCCGCGGCCGCAGCAGCCACGGGTATCCCGCTCGGTACGCCCTTGGTGGCGGCGGCGGCTGATAAGGCTTGCGAGGTGATCGGGGCGGGCTGTCGCTTGCCGCATATCGGCTGTCTCAGCTACGGTACCACGGCCACCATTAATACGACCAGTGCGCGCTATCTGGAAGTGACGCCTTACATTCCGCCGTATCCGGCCGCCATTCCTGGGCAATACAGCACGGAGGTGCAGATTTTTCGTGGTTATTGGATGGTCAATTGGTTCAAGGAGCAATTCGGTCACCCTGAGCAGTCACAGGCAGCGCTGCGCGGTGGGGTGGCGGAAGAATTGTTTGATGACTTGGTCAATGCCGTACCACCCGGTTCCATGGGTCTGATGTTGCAGCCGTACTGGACGCCGGGTATCAAGATGCCCGGTGTCGAGGCCAAGGGAGCGATCATCGGCTTCGGTGATGTGCATACGCGTGCGCATATGTATCGGGCCATACTCGAAGGCTTGGCGTATGCGTTGCGCGAAGGGAAGGAGCGTATTGAACAGCGCAGCGGTGTGGCGATCACGGAATTGCGCGTGTCCGGTGGTGGTTCGCAAAGCGATGCGGCCATGCAGTTGACCGCCGATATTTTCGGCTTGCCAACCACGCGTCCACATATCTATGAAACCTCGGCGCTGGGGGCGGCGATCGATGCTGCCGTCGGTTTGGGCTTGCATGCCGATTTCGACAGCGCGATGACGGCTATGACGCGGGTAGGTCAACGCTTTGAGCCGATTGCCGCACATGTCGCCATCTACGATGCACTGTATCGGCGCGTGTATCAGAAGATGTATGCACGCTTGCAGCCTTTGTATCAGGAGATTGCCGATATCACCGGTTATCCGCGCATGCCTTAAGCAGTGTCAGGGGCTGAGGTGCTTGTTTGGCTGAGCGTGCACGTTTTTCACTCAGCTTCGCACCGAAAAATCCCGTTCCGTAGCGGTGGCGAGATGACGAGCTGGTTTCTCCCTGTTTTGGTTCAATAAGTGATCTCTGCTCTGGTTTTTGCTGCGAGCATTGCTGGCACGCAAACTGCTATCTCTGAGGTGGAAGCGGATTTACCTTTCATTCAATCACTCTCTGGAGCAAACATGACACGTCGTATCGTTTTGAAAGCCTTGACCTTAGCCGTCGCCACAAGTTGGATGTCGCAGGCACTCGCCGCCGACACGATTAAGGTTGGTATTTTGCATTCGCTGTCGGGGACGATGGCGATTTCGGAAACATCGTTGAAAGATGTTGCTTTGATGACGATCGCCGAGATCAATGCCAAGGGCGGTGTACTTGGCAAACAACTCGAACCGGTGGTGGTCGATCCGGCCTCGAACTGGCCGCTGTTTGCAGAGAAGGCACGCCAATTGGTGGGCCAAGATAAAGTTTCGGTCGTGTTCGGTTGCTGGACTTCGGTGTCGCGCAAGTCGGTGCTGCCGGTATTTAAAGAATTGAACAGTTTATTGTTTTATCCAGTGCAGTATGAAGGCGAAGAGCTGGAAAAAAATGTGTTTTACACTGGTGCCGCACCGAATCAGCAAGCGATTCCTGCTACGGAATATTTGATGTCGAAAGAAGGCGGCGCGGCCAAGCGTTTTGTCTTGCTCGGCACCGATTATGTTTATCCGCGCACGACCAACAAGATACTGCGCGCGTTCTTGCACAGTAAAGGTGTGAAAGACAGCGATATCGATGAAGTCTACACACCGTTCGGTCATTCCGATTACCAAACCATCGTGGCCAATATCAAAAAATTCGCTGCCGGTGGCAAAACTGCGGTGATCTCGACCATTAACGGTGACTCCAATGTGCCGTTCTATAAAGAGCTTGGCAATGCCGGTCTGAAAGCGACCGATGTGCCGGTCGTCGCATTCTCGGTCGGTGAGGAAGAATTGCGCGGTGTCGATACCAAACCTTTGGTCGGTCATCTGGCAGCGTGGAATTATTTTGAATCGGTTAAAAATCCGGTCAATACCGCTTTCATCAAAAAATGGAAAGACTACGCGGTCGCGCAAAAATTACCTAACGCCGCTACCGTCGTGACCAACGATCCTATGGAAGCCACCTACGTCGGTATCTATATGTGGAAGCAGGCGGTAGAAAAAGCCAAATCGACCGATACCGATAAAGTCATCGCCGCGATGGGTGGGCAAACTTTCAAAGCGCCATCTGGCTTTGAGTTGGTGATGGATAAGACCAATCACCATTTGCACAAGCCGGTGATGATCGGTGAAATCAAGGCGGATGGCCAGTTCAGTGTGGTTTACAAAACCAAGGAAGCGATCCGCGCGCAGCCGTGGAGTCCTTTCATTGTTGGTAACGAAGGCAAACAGAAACTCTGATTTTGCCGCTCAAGCTGTGCGTAGCCGCGCGCAGTGAATCTGATCCATCTTCGCATTGCCCTGTCGCCGCTGGCGGCGGCAGGGGCAATGCTGGCCGAGCTTACTGCTACCCAAACGAGGTCTGTACTTTGATGATATTGCGAAAAATACTGCTCTGTTGTGGCATCCTGCTGCTCAGTTATCAGGCCCAGGCGAAGCTCGATGTGGCATTGTGTAAAGCACTGGCCGGCGATGACCCGGATGCACGTATTGCGGCTGTCAACAGCATTGCCGCACTCGGTAGCGCTGAGGCCGCCGCCACGCTGCGGGCACTGAATCAAGAGGAACTGTACTTTAAGGGCGATACCGTGTACCTGGCAGTCGGCGAACAAGCCACCGACCTCAGTAGCGGCGTGACAGCCAACCTACCTGACGGTGCGGATGTCATTCCTCTCAATAATCGTTTGCGCGGGGCCTTGCAGAGTGCACTCTCGGGCATACAATTATTTTCCAGTAATAAAGCAGAGCGTCTGACGGCGGCGATTGCTTTACAAAAGCAGGCGACACCTGAGCAACTACCTCTGCTCAATGCTGCTTACATCAAAGAGAAAGATCCACAAGTCGGGGCCGAACTGCAATTATTGATTGCCGCCGCCAACTTGCAGTCGGACGATGCTGCCTTGCGTCTGGCAGCCGTCAAAACGCTGATCAACAGTACGAATGCCGGTTTGCGGCCGCAATTACAAAAAATGCTGACAAAAAATGCCGATGGCAGCGACAGTGAGCCTGAGGCCGCGATACGCATCGCCGCGGTGGCGAGTTTGCAGGCGATCGACCGTCACATCGCCTGGACTGAGTTGATTGGTAATTTATTTTATGGTGTCTCGCTCGGCAGTGTCTTGCTATTGGCGGCACTGGGGCTGGCGGTGAGTTTCGGGCTCATGGGTATCATCAATATGGCACATGGTGAGTTATTGATGATCGGTGCTTACACCACCTATGTCTGCCAAATGGTATTCCGTCATTATTTTCCCGGCGCGCTCGATGCTTATTTGCTGGCGGCGCTGCCGGCGGCTTTCTTGGTTTCCGGTGGTATCGGCATGCTGCTTGAGCGTAGCGTGATCCGTTGGTTATATGGCCGACCGCTCGAAACTTTACTCTGCACTTGGGGTATCAGCTTGATGTTGATGCAAGCTGTACGCTCGATTTTCGGGGCCCAGAATGTCGAAGTTGCCAATCCTTCGTGGATGTCGGGCGGAGTGACGGTGATGGGTTCGTTGGTATTGTCGTATAACCGCATCATCATTATTTTCTTTGCGCTCGCCGTGGTGGCGGCAGTCTGGCTGATTTTGAATAAAACCCGACTAGGCTTGTTTGTACGAGCCGTGACACAAAATCGCCGCATGGCTGATTGTGTCGGCGTTGCGACCGGCAAGATTGACATGCTGACCTTCGGCTTAGGTTCCGGGATTGCCGGTCTTGGCGGGGTTGCCTTGTCACAGTTGGGTAATGTCGGGCCCGATCTTGGGCAGAATTATATCGTCGACAGTTTCATGGTGGTGGTGCTTGGTGGTGTCGGTCAATTGGCCGGCACGGTTTTAGCGGCCTTCGGCTTGGGGGAAGTGAATAAATTTCTCGAACCTTTGGCTGGAGCCGTGATGGCCAAAATTGTGATACTGGTTTTCATCATCATCTTCATCCAGCGGCGTCCGCAAGGTCTGTTTGCTCTCAAGGGCAGGAGTGTAGAATGATTGCCTCGTTATTTTCTCGTCCGGCTTGGTGTGCCATCGTGGTTTGTGCTTTGATCGCGGCCTTGTTACCAGTGTTGAATCTGAGTTTTCCCGATGGACATGCGCTGCATATTTCCGCCTACGCCATCGCCTTGGTGGCGAAATTCATGTGTTATGCCTTGGCGGCCGTGGCACTGGATTTAGTCTGGGGTTATGCCGGCATTCTCTCACTCGGTCATGGCGTTTTTTTCGCACTCGGCGCGTATGCGCACGGGATGTACTTGATGCGTGCCATCGGCCGTGATGGCGTATATCAAAGCACGCTGCCTGATTTTATGGTCTTCCTCGATTGGAAAACTTATCCGTGGTATTGGGCCATGACCGACAATTTTTGGTATTGCATGCTGCTGGTGGTCGCCGTGCCGGGGGTGTTGGCATTTGTGTTCGGTTACTTCGCGTTTCGCTCGCGTATCAAAGGAGTGTATTTTTCCATCATCACCCAGGCCATGACCTTCGCCTTCATGTTGCTGTTTTTCCGTAATAATACCGGTTTCGGTGGGAATAACGGTTTCACTGATTTCAAACGCATTCTCGGTTACAGCCTGACTGCCCCCGGCACGCGTGCGGTACTCTACCTGATCACGCTGGTGATATTGCTGGCGGTGTTAGTGCTCTGCCGTGCCATCGTCCGTTCGAAACTTGGTCGTGTTTTGCAAGCGGTGCGCGATGCCGAAAGCCGCTTGATGTTCATCGGCTACGACCCGCTATGGTTCAAACTGTTCGTCTGGACGCTGTCGGCGGTGCTGTGCGGGATAGCCGGGGCTTTGTATGTGCCGCAAGTGGGCATCATCAATCCTTCTGAAATGTCACCGGCAAATTCGATAGAGATGGTGATTTGGGCGGCGGTCGGCGGGCGCGGTACTTTGCTCGGTCCGATTATCGGTGCCTTCACGGTGAATGGCTTGAAGAGTTGGTTTACGGCGGCGTTTCCTGAGTTGTGGCTATATGCGCTGGGCTTGCTGTTTATTTTGGTGACTTTATTCATGCAAACAGGTGTGCTTGGTCTGTTCGCAAAATGGAAAAAAACTCCGGAGGATGCATGACTGAGGTAATGAGCGGAGTGTTACGCCCGGGCCAGCAGTATGAATCTGCTACCGGTGATCAAGGGGTTTCTTATGGGCGTACCAAGCCGGTCGGGCTTGATACCAGTCATGGCGCAATTTTGTATTTGGAAGATATCGTGGTTTCCTTCGATGGCTTTTGTGCGATCAAGCATCTGAGCCTCGATATGTCGGTCGGCGAGCTGCGCTGTATCATCGGCCCTAATGGTGCCGGCAAGACCACGATGATGGATGTCATTACAGGTAAGACCAGGCCGACTTCCGGTACGGCATTTTTCGGTCAAACTTTTGATTTGAGTACGATGAGCGAAGTGGAAATTGCGCATGCCGGTATAGGTCGAAAATTTCAACGTCCGACCGTGTTTGAGCAGCACAGCGTGTTTGAAAATTTGGAATTGTCTCTGAAAATGAATAAGCGAGTTTGGTCTACCCTGTTCGCTCGTCTTAACAGCAGTCAACGTGATCAGATCGCCGCGACGCTGGAGTTGATAGGACTGCATACCCAAGCCGATCGCCGCGCCGGCTTGCTCTCGCATGGTCAAAAACAATGGCTGGAGATCGGCATGCTGTTGATACAAGAACCGCAGCTGATTTTGCTCGATGAACCGGTAGCCGGTATGTCAGATGCGGAAACGGCGCGCACGGCAGAATTGCTCAATGATTTGCGCGGCAAGCATTCGATGATGGTGGTCGAACATGATATGGGTTTTGTGGCCGAAATCGCGCAAGCGGGTAAGGTGACGGTGCTGCATGAAGGGGCCGTACTGGCGGAAGGAACGATGCAGCAGGTCCAGGCCGATGAGCGGGTGATCGAAGTGTATCTCGGTCGGTAATGGCCGCGCAGCGTAACGAGTGCATATCATTTGAAAAGTCAGGGATACTATGTTGGAAGTCAAACAGTTACATCAATATTACGGCTCCAGCCACACTTTACGGGGAATTTCGCTGAGTCTGAACAAGGGCGAGTGCCTGGCATTATTAGGTCGCAATGGCGTCGGCAAGACCACCTTGTTGAAATGCCTGATGGGAGTCTTGCCGGTGGCGCAGGGGGAAGTGATTTTTCAGGGACAGAATATCAATCGGCTGGCACCGCATCAGCGCGCTGCACGCGGTATCGCCTATGTACCGCAAGGGCGCGAAATATTTGCTCGTCTGACCGTGGAAGAAAACTTACTGATGGGTATGGCGAGTCTGTCGGCCGCACGGGCGCGCAGCATTAAAGCTGAGGTCTATGAATTATTCCCGGTTCTGAAAGAGATGCACCAGCGTCGCGGTGGTGATTTATCGGGCGGTCAACAGCAGCAATTGGCGATTGCGCGCGCTTTGCTGGCCGAGCCGGAGCTGATTATTTTTGATGAGCCGACCGAGGGTATACAGCCATCGATCATCAAAGATATCGCCCGCGTGATTGCCATGCTGCGCGCGCGCGGCGATATCGCGATATTGCTGTGTGAGCAGTATTTTGATTTCGCACGCGAATTGGCCGACCATTTTGTGATCTTGTCACGCGGTGAAGTGGTGGCAGCCGGCGACCAAAGCTTGATGGACGGTGCTGACATCAAACGCCATCTGGCGGTATAAATGGCGGCGGCATGGCCGCCTGATTTTGCTCTGGCCAAGCCGGAGCTAACAGTGAGTGCATATTTTGACGACGCATAAATTCTACCGTGTAGGCCCAATTGTGCCTGCTGCGTTCGCGTTGTAAGATTTCGGCACCGAGGCGTATCCTGGTGTTGTCATAGGCCGCGCTGTCGGGGTCTAGAGCCAGTGTCTGCAGACTTTGCTCGAGCAAGTCGTCAAAATGCTGCTCTAAGTGTGTACTTAAATTTTCCTGTGCCAGCGCATGCTGTGCGCCGTCTAAGCGTTGCATGGCACTTTGCCACGGTTCCCAATTGGCCAGCCACATGGCAAAGCCGGCATTCTCGCTCTGCCGCACGGCAGCAGCAGCGCCCGCCAGATCATCTTGACTGAGCCCGGCAATGCTGAAGAAGTACATTTCCTGCACGATACAATTCAATGCCAGCGTTTCGCGCAAGGCCACCAAATAAGCTAAGTGAATCACGATTTCATCGATCTCATGCGGCAGCATACCGTCGGCCTCGCTAAGTCTTTGTTGCTGAATGATTTTTTCATGTGCGAAGCTTTCCAGTACTTCCTGTCGATACAGTTCGCGACCGCGTAACACCAAATTCTCCAGTTGCGCATCGTATTGACCATCGAGTACGGCATGCTTGATCTGACAATGCTGCATGTGTGCCAGTGTCAGCGCGAGACGGTCTTCGCAGCTTTCGGTGGCCCCGTGCGCGAGTAAAAATGTTTCACTGCGCAAAGCTGCTGATTGCGTCAGTTGAGTCAGCCAAGTTTGCATATATTCGCGGAACGAGGGTAAGCGGCTGTTCATGGTACGGGGTAAATCGTGCAGAAAGTGGATGAACGCGGCCGCATTATCTTCTGTGTAGAGTGCGTCCCAAGCTGTTTGCGCTGCTACTTGTTGTGACGCTGGATACCAAATTTCAATCAGATCGCAGAGCATGCTGTGCAATTGCTCTCGGCTATATTCAGACACATCGGCAGTGTCTTCGTAGGAATTAGCCAGACTTTCAGGTAGGTAAAAATAGACCAAGCCAACTGGCCATTCGGACGGTAGTTCGCTGATGCGGGTATGGCTGGCCGACAGGTAGACTAAGCTCGGCGGCAGCGGGTCAGGTAATCTCAGTAAAGGGCTATGGTCAACCATGAGGATATTGAGATGCGACGGAAAATCGGACGGTAGGCGGGTGATGCGGGTGTAGCTGAGGTCAAGATAGTTGAGTGTGGGCGGTAGTGGCGGCAGGCGTCGCAGACGGGTATGTCCGGCCCTGAGTAGTTCGAGTAAGGGGGGCAGTTGTACCGGTAAGCGCGTGATGCGGGTATGGCTAATGTCGAGATGGGTTAACTCGGGTGGCAAGGGAGTCGGCAATTCGCGCAGTAAAGTATATTCGACTTTGAGCATGCGCAGCGCCGCTGGCAGCACGTCCGGTAAGTGGCGTATCAAGGTGCCATTGACGAACAGAATCTGCAAGCCGCTGGGAAGATCCTCGGGCAGTACTTGTATCGGTGAATAGTTGAGCATCAGGGTGCGCAAGGTCGATGGCAAGTTGCTGGGTAGGGTGTTGATGTGTGTGTCGGCGATTTCCAGGTGTTCCAATTGCGGGGGCAATTGTTTCGGTAATGCCGTCAAAGGATTGTTGCTCGCGATGAGTACGCGTAGTGTCGGTGGTAAGTCGTCCGGGAGCTTGCTGATCAAGTTGTCGGCGATTTCGAGGCGCTGTAATTGTTCTGGCAGAAAGGGCGGCAGGCTGCGCAGTTCCAGCTCGCATAGATCAAGAGTTTCGAGTTCACGCTGTTGGCAATCGAGCAGGCGTGCCAGCGCGATGTCGCGCTGTTCTGCACTGCCGGCGGCAGCGGCATTGGCCCATGCCTGCCATGTGGCAGCGCGTTCCATGGCATTGCTCGGCACGTGCTCGGCGTTGCTGCGGAGTGAAAAAGAAAACAAACGTGACAGTTCAGATAGGATGGGAAATGGCATGGCGATGGCGTATCAAGTAAATAAAAAAACGATGTTACCAGTTATTTTTTAAAATAAAGCGGCATGCAAGACTGCCGCTTAGAGGTCAGATTTTAGGCGCAATACGCGCTGGTATGGCACCGTTCGTCGGGTTGTTATGGTCGAATTTTGAAAGTCAATAATAGGGAATTGAGCGAGATTCGCGATTGAGCTCCGCATCATTGCAGCGTGAGTGGGACGAACATATTGCCGAGCATTTTTTTAGAAAGTGATTTATGAATGGTGTACCAACTTCGCCGCCAAGTTCACCGATCTTACGTGCTTTATTATTTGCACCGCCAGTCTCTAGTCGTACCCCAGTCGGAGCCCCATTAGCAGCCGCGCCCTCAGCGGCGACGGAAGAGGATATGGCCGCTCAGCTTGTGGCTGTGAGCAATCGCAGTAGTCCGCCGCTGGCATCGGCGGCGCAGCCACATGAGCAGTTGGATGGCCGGGCAGAATCGCCGGAACTGCTGCGCTTGGTTCAGATCGAGGGCTTATGGCCTAGTTGGCAATTGGCGGCGCGGGTGACGGCGCAGGCTGCCATTACGCGAGCCGCGCCGTCGCCAGCGCAGCGCACGCAACAGTACCGTAATTACCTCATTCTCAACAGCGATCGCCCACCACGTGGTTCGACTACGGCGCGCCGCACCCTTGAGTGTTTGCTTGCGAGTATAAATCTGAGCCCACGAAGCCGCGCCGAACTAGATGAATCGATAGTGCGTATGCGTGAGTACGCCGAACGCATACCGGTTTTTCGGGTCGCTGGATGCAACATAACGCAGTACAATTTTTTGCATGATGCGATGGTGCGCAATTACGTGCAAAGTCAGCTTGATCAGAATGCGTGCGAGGATATGGAAAGTTGTCGATATAATTTCGATCTGCTGCAAGGCATGCACGATCCTGATCCGGCTTTGCTGCATAGTGTGGCAGAGAAATATCGTATTCATTTGCTCGCTGTGATCAGCACGGCGCAGCCTGGCGACCCGGCGCAATTACAGCAGGCTGAAGAATGGCTGATTGCACTGAGGTTCGTCAACGATGTGCTCGGTGATGATGCGCTGGCAAAAACGATCAGCGCCGCCAATGACCGGATTTATCAGCATTTTTCGCTACAACAATTATCTTCTGCGCCGCAGCCTTTGATCGATGGTTTGCGGGCCGTCCATGCGGCTCAGATGAAAATTGAACGCCGTAGTGTGGCTGAAGAAAACAATTTTTTCCTGTTTCGACTGTATTTTGCGCATACTTTGTTAGTTGATCGAATCGCCACCGCCGACTCTCCTGCAGTGAAACAGGATAGGCAAAATGAATTGCAGCGCTTGCATGCCGAAATACGCCGGGAACGGCCGGATTTTCTGACGCTTTTTCCCGATTGGTTTTGAGCGCATTGCGATTAATGGCAGCGCCCAGAGCACTAGCTGGTGCAGGTCTGCCAAGCGCTGCCGCAGCGTTATGTGGGTGCTCAGATCGAGCAAGGGGCGAGATCGACACGGCAGTGAGGCGCAGGCCGCTGGAATTTTGCGCAATAGGGCGGTATATTGCTTGTTTTGCTAACACATAACTTTATGAATTCGCCCCCAGTTTTTCCGCGCGCGCCGACCTCGTCCGATTGGGAAGCTCATTTGCAGCTTGGCTTTCAGCGCGATGCGACCAGCACACGCCTTACCCATTGTCGCCACCATGGGCCGTTGCGGGTGCAAAAAACTTTGTACCCGGAAGGATCGGAAGTCTGCCATGCCATCATCATTCATCCGCCTGGTGGTGTGGTTGGCGGTGACAGGCTCAAGACCGAAGTTCATGTCGCTGCCGACACGCGGGTCTTGATCACAACGCCAGGAGCGGCCAAATGGTATCGCAGTAATGGCCAGATTTCGCAACAAGACATTGCTCTGCGCGTCGCTGCTGGCGCGCAGCTTGAGTGGTTGCCACAGGAAAGTATTTTTTTCGATGACGCACGGGTGATCTTGAATCAGACCGTGCAACTCGACGAGCAAGCCAGCTTCATCAGCAGCGATATTTTTTGTTTCGGCCGCAGTGCTGCGGCCGAACGTTATGCCTCCGGTACGATTACTCAGTGCAGTCGTATTCTGCGCGGTGAGCAATTGATTTGGCATGAACAGGGCAGTATCGAGGGCGCTGGCGCGGCCATGCAGAGTCCTTTGGGTTTGGCTGGGCGCAGCGTTTGCGCCAGCGTGCTCGGTTGCGGCAACCCGCTCAGCGCTGCTGCCTTGCAGGCTTTGCGGGCGCAAAGCAGTGCGCTGCTGGCAGCGCGCGAAGAAACTGCTTTAGGTGGCGTGAGCCAGATGAAATCGGTGATTGTCGCCCGTTATCTCGGAAATTCCAGTGAAACGGCGCGTCTTTGGCAGCAGTTGGTCTGGCAGCACTTACGTCCGGCCTTGATGGGACGTGAGGCGGTGGTTCCGCGTATCTGGCAAACTTGATGTCTATGCTGATGTAAGCGCTTCGGTCTGTAACGCTTGCCAACTGTCGAAGCCGCCGCTCAGTGGGCGCACATCGAGGAAACCAAGCGCTTTGAGCGTGTGTGCGGCATCGACTGCCGCCGCATCGGCGGGGCAAGCGCACAGCGTGACGATGGTTTGATCGAAGCCGATTGCATTGACCAGATCGCCGACATGATTCATTTCGCGTACCAGCGCATTGGGAAAAATACCGCTTTCTCGAATCAGCGCATAACTGCGCAAATCGATGACGCGTGGTTTGGTATCTGACGCTAACAATTGTTGTAATTCCTTGGCGCTGATGTGCGGCATCAAAGCCAAGTATTCGAAGCGTTTCTTTTGCCAGAATTTAACACCAAGCCACAGCGCCAGGAGAGTGCCGAAGATGGCGGCGATTTGTATACCATGTTCAGCCAGCAGCAACAGTGCCAGCGCTATCTGTGCCTGCAGAGCGTAACCGAGCAGCAATGCCAAACCCGCCCATAAGCCGGCACCGATTGCCGAGGCGATTAAGAATTTACTGCGCGACATGCCGAGCGCCCCGGCCACCGGCGGTGCGACGGTAGAAAAGCCGGGAATGAATTTACCGAATACCAATGACCACATGCCCCAACGAATGAAGCGCGCTTCCGTTTGGTTGACGCAGGATCCCGGGTTGATCGAGAGTTTGCACAGTAAGGTCAAGACCTTGTAACCGAACAGTTTCCCCGCCTGAAACCAGATTAAATCAGCGATCAGCGAGGCGCTGACCGCGGCCAGCAGCAGCGTGAGCAGGGTGCCGAAGTTTGGTGCGCGGCTGGCATTGAGCATCAAAGTTGGTACTGCCGGTACCGGTAGCCCCAATTGTTGTAGCAATACATTGGCGAAGACCATTGTGCTGCCATCGGTGGAAATCAGGGAAGGGAACCAGGAGAAAGTCATCGATTATTATGGCGGGGTGGCGGCAGGGTTGCTCATTGTACCCGTTGTATTGGTTTGCGCAGGTCGATCTGTGCTTGCTTGCTGATTAGTGTTGTTATCGCTGCTGATCATGCGACAGGCGGCACCGTCGGCGCGCGGGACGCCGAACAATAATTGGCTGCCACACTGTGAGCCGAACATTTTGCTTTGGTTATGCCCGACATCGATGACTTCATAGCGCTGATGCTGTTCCAAGCTGCGTGCACCAGCCAAATGCTGCTCATATTGCCAATAATTACGGGCGCGTGCCAGACGCGTCGCTCCTTCGGCTTCGGCCCCGCAGGATTTATCCAGCACGCGATGTTGTGGGTCATTGTCGGCAGTGCCGGCTAAGTAAGTCACTTTGCGCTGGCGGTAGCGTTCAAAGGCTGCCGCGCCGCTGATCTGATGCGCATACGCTACCATTGCTTGCATACCGTAGCGATATTGGTCGTAAGCCGGGCACAGGCTGGTATCATAATTGACAAAGCCGTGCTCGCTCGGGCGCTCGGCTGTAAAGTATAAAAACGAGGACGGATTGGCGACGATATAGCTGAGCGCGATACCGTGCTGGCGCACGGTTTCATCGACTTGATTGAGCACGGCATAACGTTGTACCAATTGCCCGCCACCGGAGTGGCCGGCCACGGTGATTTTTTTTAGTGCCGGAAACTGTTTTTTTTGCGTCAGCATCGTCAGCAAATCATCATAGACGCGCATGGAACTGAGTTCGTACGCGCTGCCGGAGACGGCATAGTCACCGCCGCTCCAACCGGCCGAGCTCCATAAGGGCAAGTCGGTAAATCCTTTGGCCAGATCGGCTTTGGCTGGAAAATTCGGTGCGATGATCAGCACTTCCTCGTTATTGCGTCCGGCTGCCTGCAGTAATGTCATCGCTTCGGCAAAGTAATCATCGCCGTTACGCTGTACACCGTGTTGTACTAAAATAACTTCACGCACCAACGGCAGTGGCTGCTGTAAGTCATGGTTGGCATACAGTGGGAAATCGTAACCGCCACCGCTGCCGATATGCACCCGTTGCCAAGTTTGATTGCTCGAGGCTGCGGATGCTGGCAGAACCAAAATTAGTAGCGTGAGGCTAAGCATTTTATTAAGCATGATATGACTCGCAATAAGAATGGGGCCGCGCTGACGTTTACGGCAATGCGCGTATGCCTTGGTAGGCCAGCATGAATCCGACCAATAAGATCAGGGCACTGGAAATGTAGGGTGCTTTGCGGGCAAATTCACCGAAACCACTCCAGCGACGCGCCACATGTTTCACGCTCAGCGCTGCCAGCACGCCTGACAAGACCATGGTCAGTGCCAATCCTAAACTGAAGCACAACACCAAGGTAGCACCGAGAGCGACTTTTTTCAACTGCAAGCACAAGAGTAAAACCGTGATCGAGGCCGGACAGGGAATTAAGCCACCGGTGAGACCGAAGACCAGGATTTGTGGCGTGGTGACGCTGCGGCCGGCAAAACGTTGCTGTATGTCTTGGGCATGAGCGCGTTCATGGGCATCTTGGTGATCGTGCTCGTGCTCATGATGATCGTGCTCGTGCTCATGATGATCATGGTCGTGCTCAGCATGGTGCTGGTCTTGCCACGTATTTCTGAGCATCCAGGCGGCGACGGCGATGATCAGTAGCGCCGATGCAATTTGGAAATACGCTTCATAGACGGCATTATTCCATTGTTGACCAAAGTACAGCCCGGCCAGCGCAATCGCCCATACCACGGCGGTATGCGATAAGGCTGCGGCCACGCCGAGCAGCACCGCTTGAAATATGGTACCGCGGATGGCGATGATGAAGGCCGCCATCATGGTTTTCGAGTGGCCTGGTTCTAACCCGTGTAAGGCGCCGAGAGCGATGGCACTGGGAATGAAGAGCCAGGCGTTGCTGCTGCCGGCAATGATCAAGTTGGAAAGGTCGGTCATGGGTATCTGCCTTATTTAAAATAACTGTTGACGACATCGATCAGCACTTGCTGGGCGTCGCCATGTGCATCGGTCGCTTCGGCCGCCACCAGGTGGGTGCGAATGTGTTCCTCGAGTACCACGGCGACTAAGCCGTTCATGGCACCGCGACAACTGGTGATTTGCTGCAGTACTTCCATGCAGCCTTTTTCTTCTTCCAGCGCGCGTTCTATCGCTTCGAGTTGGCCGCGGATGCGGCGTACTCGGTTAAGTAATTTTTGTTTGTCTTTAACAGTATGGCTCATGAAGGTATAAATAGCATAGGGGGGTATAGTATTTTTGCATACTTGTGGAAACATTGCACTGAAAATGTGCGATGCTGCACCCGGATGTCGCAATATTGTCCCCAGGGATAGCTGAAAGCTGGTTTGATTATTGCTGTATCCACAGTATTGAGTCGCTACTTGCACGATTGTCGGCGCTGGCCGTAACAGGAGAAATAATGGATCTAAGTCCGAGAGAAAAAGACAAATTACTGATTTTTACCGCAGCCTTGCTGGCCGAGCGGCGGCAGGCACGCGGTCTCAAACTCAATTACCCGGAAAGTATCGCCTTGATTACGGCCGCGATCATGGAAGGTGCGCGTGACGGCCGGAGTGTGGCCGAATTGATGTTTCAGGGTACACAGATACTGCGGCGCTGCGATGTCATGGAGGGCGTGCCGGAAATGATTCCCGATATACAGGTCGAAGCGACCTTCCCGGACGGCACCAAGTTGGTGACCGTGCACCACCCGATTCCTTAGGATGACCGATGATACCAGGTGAAATGTTGATCGCCGCCGGCGACATCGAACTTAATGTTGGCCGTGCCACCCTCACGCTGCAAGTGGCTAACAGCGGCGACCGACCAATACAAGTCGGTTCGCATTTCCATTTTTTTGAGACTAATCCGGCCTTGCTGTTTGAGCGTCAACTGGCCTATGGCATGCGGCTTAATATTGCTGCCGGCACGGCCGTGCGTTTCGAGCCGGGGCAGCAGCGAACAGTGGAGTTGGTGGCCTTGGCCGGCTTGCGCCGGGTGTTCGGTTTTAACGGCCAAGTGATGGGGGACTTATGAAAATTTCACGTTCGGCCTATGCCGAAATGTATGGTCCGACGACGGGCGACCGGATACGTCTGGCCGATACCGATTTGTTCATCGAAATCGAAAAAGATTTTGCGATCTACGGCGAAGAGGTGAAATTCGGCGGTGGTAAAGTGATACGCGACGGCATGGGGCAGTCGCAGTTGGCGCATGCCGCGGTGATGGATACCGTCATCACCAATGCCGTCATTCTCGATCACTGGGGCATCGTCAAGGCTGACATCGGTCTCAAGAATGGCCTCATCGCTTGCATCGGCAAGGCCGGTAACCCTGATATTCAACCGGGGGTGGACATGGCCATAGGCGGCGCGACGGAAATCATCGCCGGTGAAGGCATGATTGTCACCGCCGGCGGCATCGATTCGCATATTCATTTCATTTGTCCGCAGCAGATCGAAGAAGCGCTGATGAGTGGCGTGACGACGATGCTCGGCGGTGGTACCGGGCCGGCGGTCGGCACGGCCGCCACCACCTGTACACCGGGGCCTTGGCATTTGCATGCGATGATCATGGCGGCCGATGCCTTCCCTATGAATTTGGGGTTTCTTGGTAAGGGTAATATCAGCTTGCCGCTGCCGCTGGAAGAGCAGATCCGCGCCGGCGCAATCGGCTTGAAATTGCATGAAGATTGGGGCAGTACGCCGCAGGCCATCGACACCTGTTTGTCGGTGGCCGAGCGCATGGATGTGCAAGTGGCGCTGCACAGCGACACGCTCAATGAGGGCGGTTTTCTTGAGCATACCTTGGCCGCCTTTAAAGATCGTACCATCCACACTTTCCATACCGAAGGGGCTGGCGGTGGTCATGCGCCTGACATCATTGCCGCAGTTGGGGAAGCGAATGTACTGCCTTCGTCGACCAACCCGACCCGGCCGTACACCATCAATACGCTCGATGAACATCTCGACATGCTGATGGTATGCCATCACCTTGATCCGGCGATTGCCGAAGATATTGCCTTTGCCGAGTCGCGCATCCGTCGTGAAACCATCGCCGCCGAAGATATTTTGCATGATCTCGGTGCGATTTCAATGATGTCTTCGGATTCGCAAGCCATGGGGAGGGTCGGTGAAGTCATCATGCGGACTTGGCAAACCGCGCACAAAATGAAGCAGCAACGCGGCGCATTGCCTGAAGATGGGCGTGATAATGATAATTTCCGCGCCCGCCGTTACATCGCCAAATACACGATCAATCCGGCCATCACGCATGGTATTTCGCATGTGGTTGGCTCGCTTGAAGTAGGAAAAATCGCCGACATCGTGTTGTGGAAGCCGGCATTTTTCGGTGTCAAACCATCGATGATACTCAAGGGCGGCATGATTGCGGCGGCTCAGATGGGTGACCCGAATGCCTCGATTCCGACCCCGCAGCCGGTCCATTATCGGATGATGTTCGGTGCCTTCGGTGGCGGCTTGAAAAAATCCTTCACCTTCGTCTCGCAAGCCGCCATGGATGCCGGACTGGCGGAACAACTGAAACTGAATAAAACCCTGATCGCAGTAAAGAATATGCGTCATCTGCGCAAATCTGACATGATACATAATGGCCTCATGCCGAAGATGGAGGTCGATCCGGAAACCTATGAAGTGCGGGCCGATGGGGAATTATTAGTGTGTCAGCCGGCGCATGTGCTGCCGATGGCGCAACGTTATTTTTTATTTTGATGCGACAACTATGCTGACCTTACATAATAAAATTGCGCACAGCGGCGCGGTCGACGGCCAATTGCTGTTGCCTTACGAATTGCGCGAGAAATCGCGCCTGCGCGCGCGCCTGACTAATGGTGAAGAGGTGGCGGTATTCACTGTGCGTGGCACGGTGATGCGTGATGGTGATCGTATGCTGGCCAACGATGGCCGTGTGATCGAAGTACTGGCCGCTGCGGAGCCTACTTATCGCGTCAAGTGTGCCAGCGCTTTCGATCTGCTGCGCTGCGCCTTCCATCTCGGTAATCGGCATACCCAAGCCCAGCTTGCCGATGGCTTTCTGCGCATACGGCAAGACGCAGTATTGCGTGATATGTTGCAGGGGCTCGGTGCCGAAGTCATTGAAGAGTTGGCCAGCTTTGAGCCGGAAGCCGGTGCCTATGGTGGCGGCCACAGCCATGGCGACGAGCGCCATCATGCGCTGGCACCGATTCCTGTGCGCCAACGGATACATCGACCATCGGATCGCGAGTAGTCCATGCAGGCATCGGCTTTACTGCATTTGTTGCAACTGGCGAGTCCGGCTCTGCCGATCGGCGCTTACAGTTATTCGCAAGGATTGGAAACGGCGATTGCGCAGGGTTTGGTGCACCACGAAGCGAGCGCGAAAAGCTGGATAGTGGCGAATTTACAGCAAGTGGTCGCGCGCTTCGAAGCGCCGATTTTATGGCGTTTGTTGCAGGCGTTTGCAGCGCGCGATGGCCTCGCCGTGCGGCACTGGACCGAGATTTTCATCGCCGCACGTGACAGCGCCGAATTTCGCGCCGAAACCATACAGATGGGTTATTCGCTGGGTAAGCTGATTGCCGATCTCGAGATCGCTGATGCGAGCTTGCTGGCGCTGTTGCAGGAACAAAAAGAATTGCCGTTGCCGACCGCACTGGCCGCCGCCGCCGTAGCGCTGGCCGTGCCGGCTGAGGCGGTGCTGCTTGGGATGCTGTTTTCTTGGGCGGAAAATCAGTCGCTGGTGTGTGTGAAATCGATACCGCTGGGACAGGTCGCCGGCCAGCGACTGCTCTTGTCGCTACGAGAAGAATTGGCAGCCGCAGCGGCGACGGCACAACAACTCGAGGATCATCAATTATCGAATTGGGCACCGGGCTTGTCACTGCTATCGATGCAGCATGAAGTCCAGTTCAGCCGCATGTACCGTTCGTGAAGTGAAAAAATTTAAAATATGAAAGATTTATGATGGCAAATTCCAGTAATCCCCTGCGTGTCGGCATCGGTGGTCCGGTTGGTTCCGGTAAAACCGCGCTGTGCGAAATGCTGTGTCGGCATATGCGTGACGACTATGATATGGCCGTCATCACCAACGATATCTATACTAAAGAAGATATGGATATTTTACTGCGCGCCCAAGCCTTGCCGGCCGAACGCTTGATGGGGGTAGAGACCGGCGGCTGTCCGCACACGGCGATACGCGAAGATGCCTCGATCAATTTGGAAGCGATCGCACGCATGAGCGCCGATTTTCCTGATCTCGATTTGATCTTGCTGGAATCGGGCGGCGATAATCTGGCTGCCACCTTCAGCCCGGAATTATCGGACTTGACGCTGTACGTGATCGACGTCGCCGGCGGCGAAAAAATTCCGCGCAAAGGGGGGCCCGGTATCACCCGCTCCGATCTGCTGATCATTAATAAAATCGATTTGGCACCGTATGTCGGTGCCAATCTTGACATCATGGCGCAGGATGCCAAGCGCATGCGTGGTGAGCGCCCCTTTGTGTTTACCAATCTGCGCAGCGGCCAAGGTTTGGAAGCGGTGGTTGCCTTCATTCGCGAGCAAGGCATGCTCGATGTCCTTACTGAACCTACTATTTAAGGGAAACACCATGCAACAAGTAAACTATATCTCGGTCGCGCGCACGACAGCGCTGTTGATTCTGGTACTGGCGGCTGGGCCGGCGGCGGCGCACGTCAGTATTGAACATAGTGTCAGCGGTTTTTGGGCTGGTGTGCTGCATCCGTGGCAAGGGCTCGATCATTTGTTGGCGATGTTAGCCGTCGGTATCTGGGCTGCCCATCATCGACGTCCAGCCTTGTACTTGTTGCCGCTGGCTTTTCCCGTGATGATGGCGGCCGGCGCACTGTTGGCCATGAATGGTATCGTTTTACCCGGCATCGAAGCCGGTATTGTGGCTTCGCTGATCGTGCTTGGTTTGCTGATCGCGTTTGCGATACGCATGCCGGTGGCCGGCAGCGTCGCACTGATCAGCCTGTTCGCGCTCGCGCATGGCTATGCGCATGGCGCGGAAATGCCGGCCAGTGCCAGTGCCGCCGCCTTTGGTGCTGGCTTTTTGCTCTCGACGGCGACCCTGCATGTATCGGGCTTAGCAGCGGCACTGGCGGCACGCCGCTGGACCTTGCTCAGCCGAGTAGCTGGCGCGGCCATCGCGGCGACCGGTGCTTATTTAGTGCTGGCCTGAGACTGGACGCTGTCGAGCTGGTCGGCGATGCCGATTAACCAAGCCAGATCGTCGCCGTTGCGGCGATTTGGCTTGCTCAAGTCTTCCCAGACTGACAGCGTCAGATATTTTTCATCGCTAGCCCAAGTCAGTTCCGAGATCGCCCGACCGTCGGCTGTTTTTTTGACGATGAAACGCGCCGGCCAAGGGCCGACTTTGGCATTCATCATTTCCTTCACCGTCACTACACCGCCGCCCGACGCCACGTAATCCCATTCGTCAAGCATGATGAGTAAGCCGTCGGCGCGGCTGAAGACACGAATCACGCTGGTCCATGGGCCGTCTCTGGTCGGCCCGTCGGGCAGTAAACCGTGGTAGCGAAAGCGACTGAGCTCGCTGCCATCAAGGGTGGCGAGGCGTAGCTTGATGCGGCCTTGGAGATTTCTTTCGTCTTGCAGGCGGGCGTGATAATTGGAACGCTGCAGATATTCTTCATCGCTGATCAGCATGCCATTGACCATGCTCTGGCGTTCATCGTTTGCTAAGGCGCGTACCGTCGGCGGTAAGTCAGCTAAGGGAATATTTTTCCGTTTGCCGATTTCAAGTTGAGGTATCGGCGAGGTGCTGCTTATGCTGAGCTCGGTGGCGCTGGCCGGGCCGTTTAACAGCACCGCTATCAATGCAATCTGACATGCCGGGCTGCTTCTCGCATGGCAACGGCGGTCGCGAAGTTTTATCAATATTGTCGACATTGATGAGGCTCCCCATTGGCTTAAGTTGCAGTCAGTTGCCGTGCTCTCTCCTATCATGGAAAAAAGCCCAGAGTCGCTTTTCCAATGAGACCCAATGACCGTCCCATAGAAAAATTCTGAACCTATATGTCCGGCATAGGATCGCCATGTATGTTCCCAAGCATTTTGGGCTGGGTTTGTTGCGACGGAATTGATCGTGTGTAAAAGAACTCCTGCTCGATAATGCGTCGATGCTGTCCATAGCGTAAATTTTTTGAAGCTCCAATCTACGGAAATACTTTCCTGTGCTCCGACCGCAGCGCAAGATCGACTTACTATGCCTGATGCGTTTTTGCTTATTAAGCATCCTCAGTGTAGGTAAGGATTCGTAGATTTTCATTGGGATAAGTATTGAATTTCCCGAAAAGAAATATGATTTGCTCTAAAAAAAATCATACAATTTTTCGTACTAAGCTTTGATCGATGTCGCGTGTCTCGCTTATCAGATGTGCGCGTAAAACCTCGGCGTTCAGAGGCTGTCGCAACAGCCTGATGGACGCTTTTTTACACCTGAAACACCGCATACCTCGTCAGTCCCGCACGCTTTTGGCTGGAACCCAGTATCGTTTTTGCACTGAAAACACGATAATTTCTGGCATTTTTAGTTAAGCACGAACGCCGCCAGGTTCTCGCCAAAAGCGCGCTGATCATTACCCACAAGTTAGGTCGATTGCGCATCCACCCATTCGCCCAATTCGTCATTGCCGCGTATGCGCCTTTTATATCTGTGCTGCTCAGGCGCAGCAGAACGTGTTCATTTCACAGAAAAAAAGTGCCCTTGATCGACGCTCCTACCCTGACGGCAGCGACGTGCCACTCGATTCCTGCGAGCTTTTGGCAGGAATCCCGCGGCATGCGGTATTTTCGGTATGGAAAAAACGTTCGCCATGTTATTGCAGTTCCCTAATTTTTCTGTAGGAATTTTCTGAAGTTTTTCTCCAGCAAGTTTTGCCAATGCATTCTGTGGTATTTCATCATATCGCTTTCTTCACCGACTGAACTTTGACAAAAACATATGTCATTGTGCTTGCCTGACTACGCAAAACTAAGGCACACTATTTATAATGGGGTTGATCTGAATCAATCGTATTGCATAGAGATTTTGCTCTGGAGTGCGCCGCTGCTCGCATTGAAAGGTAAAAACTTTCCGTCACGGAAGTATTTACCTGATTTGCTTGTCAGCGTCTGGCAAAATCGGGTAGGATATTGATGACTTTTAGGTCAGTAATAATTTCGATCTTGTTTTTATTGTATTTTTTTGACGATCAGTACGCGTATTCCCGGAGGGTGGAGTGAAAAACAACAGCTTGGGTCAACAATTTTCCCAACAATCTTTAAGCCGTGGCGCGCGCACCGTGTGTTCGCTCAGCGTGCTCGGCGTTTTGCTCAGCGCCTGTGTGGTCGGCCCTAATTTTAAAACGCCGCTAGCCCCGCTCAATGCTGATCAGGCCGCCTATGGTGCGCCGCTAGCTGGCACTGTGGCCGCGCCCGGTGCGGCCGGTGTGGCGCAAACCTTGGTCAGCGGTCAGGATATCCCTTCGGCATGGTGGCAGGTGTTCCACTCACCGGCGCTCGATAGCTTGATTCGTACTGCCTTGGAAAAAAGCCCGAATCTGGCAGCCGCCCAAGCCGCTTTGCGCCAAGCGCAAGAAAATTATACGGCACAGGCCGGCTCGGTACTTTATCCGGCCGTGTCGGGCAGCCTCGGTGCCAATCGCCAGCAGCAGGCGGCGGTGGCAACCAGTGGTGTGCATGTGCCGGCCTATGATCTCTACAATGCTTCGGTGAGCGTATCGTATGCGGTCGATTTGTTCGGTGGCAATCAGCGCGGTCTCGAAGCCTTGCGCGCCGGCGTTGATTATCAGCGCTTCCAGGTTGAAGCGGCGTATCTGAGTTTGACCGCTAATCTGGTGACCAGTGCGATTCGCGAAGCGTCATTGCGGGCCCAATTGCAAGCGACCGAGCAAATCATTGCCTCCCAAAACAGTCAGCTGGAGGTCTTGGAAAAGCAGTTCAAGATCGGTGCGATTGCCAAAGCCAGTTTGCTGGCGCAACGTAATTTGCTGGCGCAAACCCGCGCCGGTGTACCGGCTTTACAGAAAAGTTTGGAGCAAACGCGGAATCAACTGGCTGTCTACGCCGGTAAATTGCCGGGTGAAGCAGACTTGCCGCATTTTGAACTCGAGTCGTTACAATTGCCGGCGACCTTGCCTTTGACTGTGCCCTCGACTTTGCTGCGCCAACGCCCAGACATCCGGGCCTCAGAAAGTTTGCTGCAGCAGGCCAGCGCTCAGGTAGGTGTGGCAACGGCGGCGCAGTACCCGCAACTGAATTTGACGGCCAATTACGGTTACAGCGGTACCGACAGTGGCAAACTGTTTTCGAGTAACGGTAATTTGTGGAGCATCGGGGCCGGTTTGACCGCGCCTCTGTTTAATGGTGGAGCCTTGTCGGCTAAACGCCGCGCCGCCGAAGCCGCTTACGATCAGGTCGCAGCCCAGTACCGAAATACGGTGTTGATGGCATTTCAAAATGTCGCCGACAGTCTGCGCGCGCTCGACTACGATGCGCAAACACTCAAGCAGCAGGCCGAAGTCGAAGCCTTGGCCAAAGAAACCTTAGATTTGACCACTAAGCAGTATCAATTGGGCAGTGTCAGCTCGCTCGCGCTGCTCGATGCCAAGCGCAGTTATCAAAGTGCGCGTATCGCCTTGGTGCAGGCGCAAGCCAGTCGCTATGCCGATACGGCCGCGCTGTTTCAGGCGCTCGGCGGCGGTTGGTGGAATCGCAGCGAGCTCGCTGACATTTCGCGTACGGCAGCGTCGCAGTGAGCGGCAGCAGATTTTCGGTATGCCATTTTAATTTGAATCGTATTTGAATCGTAAGGGGAAGTATTCATGACCAAGCGTATGCTCATCATGTTAGGTTGCATAGTCCTGTTGATCGCCGGACTGGCATTCGGCAAATATTTACAAATCAAGCAATTGATTGCGAGTGCACCGAAAGCCGGCGCACAAACCATCAGTGCGGCCAAGGCTGAAGCGCTGGAATGGCAACCGCAATTGAGTTCGGTTGGCACGGTGAGTGCTTTCCGCGGTGTCGACATCGGTTCGGAAATTACCGGTCTGGTACGTCAAGTGCATTTCAAATCGGGACAAAACGTCAAGCGTGGCGCGGTGCTGATAGAACTCAATGCCGATGCCGATATCGCGCAATTGCATGCGCTCGAAGCCAGTGCTGAATTGTCGGCCACGGTATTGAAGCGTGATCAGGCACAGTTGGCGGTGGAAGGCGTGAGTCAGGCCCAGGTCGACGCCGATATGGCCGATCTGAAAAGCAAGCGTGCCTTAGTAGCGCAGCAGGCCGCACTGGTCGAGAAAAAAACCATACGTGCTCCGTTCGACGGTCGTCTTGGCATCAGCACGGTTAATCCCGGTCAGTATGTCAATACCGGTGACAAGCTGGTCAGCTTGCAAACCGTCGATCCGATTTTTGTTGATTTCTTTCTGCCGCAAAAACAAATTTCTTCGGTCAAGCTCGGCCAAAATTTGAAACTGCGCAGCGATGCTTTTCCGGGGCAGGAATTTGTCGGACAGATCAGCGCGATCAATCCGAAAATCGATACCGCCACGCGTAACGTGCAAATACAAGCCAGTTTGAGCAATCAAAAACAGTTGCTGTTGCCAGGTATGTTCGCCAATGTCGCCATTGATGTCGGCGATAAGAATAAATACATCACTTTGCCGCAAACCGCGATTACCTATAATCCTTACGGTTCGACCGTGTTCGTGGTCAAAGACGGTGACAAGAAAGACGAGCAAGGTCAGCTCGTGAAAGTTGCGCAGCAAGTCTTCGTGACGACCGGTGCCACACGCGGCGATCAGGTGGCGGTCTTGAAAGGCATCGAAGTCGGGCAAATGGTGGTCACCAGCGGGCAGTTGAAATTGAAAAACGGCACGCCTGTCATCGTGGATAATTCCGTTCAGCCGAAAAACAGCCCGAATCCTACTCCGCAAGAACACTAAGAGGGGCTACGATGAAATTTACCGATATTTTTATCCGGCGTCCGGTGCTGGCGATCGTGGTCAGTCTGCTCATCGTTGTGCTCGGTTTGCGCTCCTTGTTCAGTCTGCCTATCAATCAATACCCGCGCACGCAAAATGCGGTGGTGACGATTTCAACCACGTACTTTGGCGCCGATGCGCAAACCGTGGCCGGTTTCATTACTCAACCGCTGGAATCAGCCATCGCCCAGGCGCAGGGTATCGATTACTTGTCGTCATCGAGCAGCAGTGGGGTGTCGACCATTACCGCCACCTTGCGTCTGAATTATGATGCCAACCGCGCCCTGACCGAAATCAGCACGCAGGTCAATTCCGTTAAAAACCAATTGCCGGCGCAAGCGCAGCAACCGGTGTTGACGGTGCAGACCGGGCAGACTACCGATGCCATGTATATGGGTTTTTACAGTGATACGCTGCCGACCAATAATGTCACGGATTTTCTGATCCGCGTAGTCAAGCCTAAGCTGGATTCGATTAATGGCGTGCAAACGGCTGAATTGCTCGGTGCCCGTCAGTTTGCTTTGCGCGCTTGGCTTGATGCCAGCAAGATGGCGGCCTTCGGCGTCACGGCGGCCGATGTCAGCACCGCACTGGCGGCGAATAATTATCTCGCCGCGCTCGGTGCCTCGAAAGGCCAAATGGTTACCGTGCCGCTGACGGCTGGCACCGATTTACATTCGGTGGAAGAGTTCAAGCAGTTAGCGGTCAAGCAGGGCAATGGCGCCATCGTGCGTCTTGAAGACGTGGCTACCGTCACGCTGGGATCGGAAAACTACGATTTCAACGTCGCTTTCAGTGGCGTGCGTTCGGTGTTCATCGGTATCAAGGTCGCGCCGGAGGCGAATATCCTGGATGTCGCCAAGCGCGTGCGCACGGCTTTCCCCGGTGTGCAGTCACAATTGCCGGCTGGGTTGACCGGTCAGATCGTCTACGATTCCACTGAGTTCATCAATACTTCGATCGATGAAGTGGTCAAGACTTTGCTCGAAGCCTTGCTCATTGTGACGGTGGTGATTTATCTGTTCCTGGGCAGTTTCCGCGCCGTGATGGTGCCGGTGATTGCCATGCCTTTGTCCTTGATCGGTACTTTCTTCGTCATGCTGATGTTCGGCTATTCGATCAATTTACTGACTTTGCTCGCGCTCGTGCTGGCGATCGGCTTGGTGGTCGATGATGCCATTATTGTGGTGGAAAACGTCGATCGCCACATGAAAGAAGGTAAGTCGACTCTGGAATCTTCCTTGTTGGCCGCACGCGAACTGGGCGGGCCGATTCTGGCCATGACCGTGGTGTTGATTGCCGTGTATGTGCCGATCGGTTTTCAAGGCGGCTTGACCGGGGCCTTGTTTACTGAATTTGCTTTCACCTTGGCCGGTGCGGTAGCGGTGTCGGGTGTGGTTGCATTGACGCTCTCGCCGATGATGTGTTCGCGCTTTTTCAAGGCCGAACAAAGCGAAGGTCGCTTCGTGAAATTCATCGATCATCAGTTTGAGCGGGTACGCGCTGGCTATTTACGTCTGCTGCACAGCTTGCTCAATACTTGGCAAGTCTTGATTGTCATGAGCGTATTGCTGATTTTATGCTTGGGTTTGATGTTCAAGATGTCGCAATCAGAACTGGCACCGGAAGAAGATCAGGGCATCGTGCTGTCGCAAGTGGTCGGTGCGCCGACGGCGACCTCGGATCAGATGCAAACCTATGCCGATCAAGTGTATCAGGTCGCGCATTCCATGCCTGAATACAAGCAGATGTTTCAGATTACCGGTGTACCTACTACCAATGCCGGTATCGGTGGTGTGTTGCTGAAAGACTGGGCTGATCGCAATCGCAGCGCTAAAGAAATCCAAAAGGATCTGCAAGCGAAATGGAATCAGATCGCCGGTGCGCGCGTGGCGGCGTTCCAGTTCCCCGCCTTGCCGGGCTCATCCGGTTTGCCGGTGCAATTCTTGATCACCACGACTGAGCCGTTTGAGAATCTCAATGCCATTGCTCAGCAGGTAATGGATAAGGCACGCGCATCGGGCAAGTTTTATTTTATGGACGTTGATCTCAAGCTCGATAAGCCGCAAGCGACGCTGGAAGTTGATCGCGATAAAATCACCGCGCTCGGCATGACGCAGCAAGATGTCGGGCAGGCGCTCGGTGCCGCGCTCGGTGGTGGTTATGTCAATTACTTCTCGATCGCCGGTCGCTCGTATAAAGTGATACCGCAAGTACAGCAAACTGACCGGCTCAATCCCGATAATTTGCTCGATTTTTACCTGCGCACACCAAGCGGTGCGATGATTCCAGCCAGCACGGTGGCACATATCACCCATAGCGTGGTGCCGGAAGCGATCAATCGTTTTCAGCAGCTTAATTCTGCGACTATTTCTGGCGTCGCCGGGGTGTCGCAGGATGAAGCGCTCAGCTACTTGAGTGGGCTGGTCAAGGAAATTGCACCGAGTGGGTATACGGTCGATTACTCCGGTCAGTCGCGTCAATTCAGAAATGAATCGGGCGGTTTCGTGGTGACCATGATTTTTGCGGTCATTATCGTGTTCTTGGCCTTGGCGGCGCAATTTGAAAGTTTCCGCGATCCGGTCATCATTTTGGTGTCGGTACCGCTGGCTTTGTTCGGGGCCATGATCTTTATTTTCTGGGGCTATTCTTCGGTCAATATTTATACTCAGGTAGGTTTGGTGACCCTGATGGGGCTCATCAGTAAGCATGGGATACTGATCGTCGAATTCGCCAATCAGTTGCGCAAAAAAGGTTTGAGCAAACGCGCGGCGATTGAAGAAGCAGCCGGTGAGCGTCTGCGACCGATTCTGATGACGACTGCCGCGATGGTATTCGGTGTCTTGCCCTTGGTGATCGCCTCCGGTGCCGGCGCTGCCGGGCGGCATGCGATGGGCCTGGTAATTTTTACCGGTCTCTCTATCGGCACCTTGTTCACCCTGTTCGTGGTACCGGCGATGTATGTCTTCATTTCTGGTAAACACGAAGTCGAAGCGACAACGGAAACGGCAGACGTGATCGTTTGAGTAGTTGTAATTCAGAAAAAACCACCTGCAGCCGCTGCAGGTGGTTTTTTTTTCGGTGCAACAAACTAGTTGCTTTGATGTAAATGTCGCATCGCTATGCCAAGCTGTTTGTTGCGCTTATTTATTTGTTGTCAATATCTAAAAATAGTCGTTTTTTGAATTCAATAATAAGGACTAAGTAGCACAATTCATAAAGTTTCGGTCGGGGGGTGAACTCGCTTGTCCAAGCGATTATTCCTCGAGCTGCGCTAATCTGGCAGGCTATTCTGCTTTTTAGCTAAGCTCAATCGGGGTGTGATCGACAGACTCCTAGGCACTCATATGAAAAACATCGTTCTGTATGCTAGCTTAATCGTGCAGGTATTTTTGGGGGGGACGGCGACGGCAGCGTCGCCCGTTGCCCGGGTACTGAACGGACGTCCGGTGCAAATTGAATCCGTGCCATTTTTGGTGTCGACGACAAAAATTGCCAACTTCGGTAACGGGCAACTTGGAGAAAGCACCTGCACCGGTTCTATCATTGCTGAGCGCTGGATACTTTCGGCCGGCCATTGCGATCGCTTATCTCCGTCCGGCAGCATTACCGTCTATTCAGGTTCAAGCGTGCGTCAACTCGACGGCACCGGCGGCATCAAGGTCAAGGCTGTGCATGTGTATCCGGTGTATCAAGCGCAGTATTCCGATTTTGTGTTGTATGAATTGGCGCAGCCGCTGAGTTTTTCGGCGCGTACTGCACCGATTGCGGTTTCGCGCGATGTCTCTGAGTTGAAAATGAAACAGGCGATCGATATGATGGGCTGGGCCAAAGGGGCCGGGGAGCCTGGTCTTGCCGGGCAACCGGGCGGTGAAATCGGCGAGAATGGTCGGCTCGAACAAATGACCTCGTCATTGTCGGCGTTTGTCAAACTTAGCCAAGATTCGGTGGCGCGGGCGTTTCGCACGAGCGGTTACGGCATGGATGCGGGTAAGCCGGTCAATGCGGGTGGGCAAGATAGTGATAGTGGTGCGCCGGCGGTGGTCGGCAGTTTTGCTGGTGGTTATCGTCAGGTCGGCGTGTATACGGCGAGCGTAGCGCCTAATCTGCCGCTGAACATGCTGTTCGGCGAGGTTGCCTCGGTACGCGATTGGATACGCAGCATCACCGGCTTGGAGCCGGAGCACATTGATGGTCCTGATATTGCCGATCGCAACAGTGTCTATCAGCTGGATCTGGGCCGCAGCGGCTTGCGTGGCTATCATCAAGCCTCGGTCTTGTTGCTCAAGGAAAGCGCTGGGCAGACGACGGTACTGCATGGCGACTTGCCGTTTACCGAGAACGCTGGAAAAATACAAATCCGATTTGATTCGACGGCCGCGACGACGGTATTGCAGGCGCTGGAAAATGGTAATCAGCTGCATCTGGTAGTGAAGTTGTACTATGGTGGCAGCTACTACAATGCGCTCAGTCGCCCGATTATTGTCAATAGAGATCTCGGTGCTTGTCCGGGTCAGTCGGCCCGAGCCGGCGTGCCTTGCCGCATTTTGTATTTGGCCGACAGTCGTACCGAGCCGGCTAGCATTCGCTTCGGTTCGGGTATGACTGAGGTATTTCTCGCCCAACGTGCCAGTTTCGGTATGGACGTAGCGACGGTCAATCCGGGTGATTTGAACCTCCATCATCATTTGTCAGGCAAATCGATCGCCGACGCAAGCAGCGCCTTGATCAGCTTATCCGACAGCCGCGCCGATTTGCTGGCGGCGCTGAATCACTCATCGTTTACCGACCGGCAGCCGGTGAATATTTATGAGATCGCGCCAGCATTGGCTTTTAATGTGAAGAAAGCGCTGACCAGATTTCCTGATCATGCGGCAATCAACGCCAATTTTACCGCCGCAGGACTTTTTTCGGTAATCAAAAATCCTTACTTAGTGGTCAATAGCATAAAAAATCGCGAAATTGTGCGCGTCACGCGTTGGGTTTACCAGAATGGGCACTATCAGGAAGCCGCGGGTGGTTTTGATAATCCGAATTTTTCCCAACAAGCGCAAAATATGGAGAGCGTGTACACCGCCGGGCCGGTCAACTTCCACCATCAAGAATATCTCGGTGCCGGCGCCGACATGATACCGATAGGATTTTGTCTGCGCGATCGCCGTGGCTGGAATGGGATTGAGCAAACCGGTGCGGGCCTTGCTTGTAATGCGCCGCGCAGCGCCCGACGTTCTTGGTATGGACCCTATTCCGCCAGTTGCTATTTTGGTGGCGTGCTGGGCGGCACAGCCAGTTGCAATTTTTACGACGGCAGCAGCGGGGTCGCGCGCTTTTCCGGTGACTATGGCTTGGTGCTTGGCTGGGGCGCGGCAGTTGATGACGCGGTGTATTTCGCCCGCCCGCTCAGTTCCTTGATTGCCGAGTATCCACGCGGGCTGCATTTTCAGACCGTCGCTGCAGGGATTTATTTTCGCCTGACGATTTCCGGCATGGACGGCGTCATACAGAACGGCGGTTTTAATCTGCTCGGTGCCGGTGGCATTATTTCCGGCGGCGGCGGCTTGGATGGCGGATTTTCTGCATTTTGAAGCGGGCCTGGAACGGTTAATTTTACCTTTACCTTGCTGGGCATGGGCCGCCTGATTGGGAAGGGGAGGCCAAGGTGCTTGGCATTGCATGGACTTTAAGGTTTGAGGGAGGTACATGTTAATATATTAGTTGATTAATATATTAATAGAAATGAAGGGAGCGCAGATGTATTGGGTAAGCTTATTGAGCGGCTTGGTCGTCCTCATGTTGTCCGGGCCGGTCGCCGCCGATGCGCCTGCGGCACCGAAGGCTGAGAGTAAATGGGATGTCAATCATCCTCCCGGTGTGGCAAACACCGTGACGCTCGATACCCGCAGCGGTACGTGGATGAGTGTGGATGTCAGCCCCGATGGTCAGCAGTTGGTGTTTGATTTGCTCGGTGACTTGTATTTGTTGCCGATCGCCGGCGGTCAAGCGCGGCCGCTGACGCACAGCATCGCTTGGGAAATGCAGGCGCGCTTTTCACCCGATGGCAAACAAATCGCGTACATGTCCGATGCCGGTGGCGGCGATAATATCTGGGTCATGCAGGCCGACGGCAGCGCCGCGCATGCAGTGAGCAAGGAAGATTTTCGCTTGCTCAACAATCCTGTCTGGCATCCGGATGGCCAGTACATTGCCGCGCGCAAGCATTTTTCTGGCACCCGTTCGCTCGGCTCCGGTGAGATCTGGATGTATCATCGAAGCGGTGGCAGCGGCGTACAGTTGAATGAAAAACCGAACTGGCAAAAAGATTTGGGCGAGCCGGCTTTTTCTCCGGATGGTCGCTACCTGTATTACTCACAAGACACTACCAGCGGTACGGCATTCGAATACAACAAAGATTCGAATCGGCAGATTTATCAAATTTTCCGGCGCGATCTGCGCGATGGCAAGCAGATCGCACTCGTCAGCGGTGCCGGTGGTGCCGTGCGTCCTGTACCGTCGCCCGATGGCCGTTACCTGGCCTTCGTGCGGCGCTTGCGCAACCAGTCGACCTTGTTTTTGAAAGATCTCGATACCGGCATTGAAACGGCGGCTTGGCCGGAACTCGAGCGTGACATGCAGGAATCATGGGCCATACACGGTGTCTACCCGGCATTTGCTTGGATGCCTGGGAGTAAAGAAATCGTCATCTGGGCTAAGGGGAAAATCTGGCGGGTCGATCCGTTTGCGCAAAAAGCGCAAGAAATTCCTTTTCATGTCAGTGATACGCGCGAAGTGCGCGCGGCGCTGCGGTTCGAGCATGAGGTCGCGCCCGAGCATTTTTCCGTGCACCAGCTGCGTTCGGTGAATGTCGCCGGGGATGGTAAGGCGGTGGTGTATTCGGCACTTGGACATCTGTACTTACGCACGCTGCCGCAAGGAACAGCACGCCGCTTGACCCAGCAAAATGATCACTTTGAATTTTTCCCCAGCTTTTCTCGCGATGGAAAACGGGTGGTCTATACCACCTGGGACGATGAAAAAACCGGTTCCGTGCGTATGTTCGATATCGCCAGCGGCAAGGAAACGGTACTCACGACCAAACTGGGTAAATATACCGAGCCGCGTTTTTCAGCCGATGGCCGTCAAGTTGTCTTTGTTAAAACCAAGGGCGGCTACCTGACCACGCCTTGGTATGGCATGGATGCCGGGGTCTATCTGCTTGCGCTCGACGGCCGCAGCGTCCCGCGTTTACTCACCGAAGAAGGCAGTGCGCCGCAGTTCGGTCGCGATGGAACGGCGGTCTACGTCACGCGCACGCAAAGCAGTGGCGAAGTCGATTGGAGTACTGCGCTGGTGCGGGTGAACTTGGATGGAAAGGCCGAGGAAACCGTGGCCAAGAGCGAATTCGCCGGCGAATTCTCTCTCTCACCGGACGGTAATTGGCTGGCTTTCGGTGAACGTTACCATGCCTATGTCACGCCGTTGCCGCTGGCTGGCAAAGCGGTGAGTATCGGTGAGAAAAGTGATGCCTTGCCGGTGACGCGCCTCGATGTCAACGGTGCGCAGTATTTACACTGGTCTGGGGACAGTCGCCGTATCCATTTTGCGCTCGGCGATGAATTATTTAGCCGCGATTTGAAAGACGTGTTCGCCTTTGTTCCGGGTGCCGCCGCGGCCTTACCCAAAACGCCCGAGCATGGCCTGCCTATCGGCTTCACGGTGGCGGCCGATAAGCCGTCGGGTGTGACGGTCATTTCCGGTGCGCGCATTGTCACCATGCGTGGTGATGAAGTGATTGAACATGGTCGCATCGTGGTGCGCGATAATCGGCTTGTCGCCGTCGGTACCATGGCCGATGTGGCAATACCGGCCGGTGCGCTGGAAATCGATGCCAACGGCAAGACCATTGTGCCCGGTATCGTCGACGTGCACTGGCATGGCAGCATGGGGGAGGGCGGCATCATCGCGCAGCAAAGTTGGATCGACTATGCCTCGCTGGCTTTTGGTATTACCACCTTGCACGACCCGTCCAACGATACCAATGAAATTTTCAGTCACAGCGAAATGCAAAAAGCCGGCTTATTGGTGGCGCCGCGTATTTTTTCGACCGGGACGATTTTGTACGGTGCCAAGGCCAATTTCAGCGCGGTCGTCAATCATTTCGACGATGCGCTGACCCACCTCAAACGTTTACAGGCCGCCGGTGCGATTTCGGTCAAAAGTTATAACCAACCACGCCGCGACCAACGTCAGCAAATTCTTGAAGCAGCACGTCAGACCGAAATGATGGTGGTGCCGGAGGGCGGTTCTTTGTTTGAGCATAATATGACCATGGTGATTGATGGTCATACCGGTGTCGAGCACGCTTTGCCGGTCGAGAAAGTGTATGACGATGTGCGCCAGTTATGGTCGCAGACCAAGGTCGGCTATACCCCGACACTCGGTGTGGCTTACGGCGGTCTCGATGGCGAACACTATTGGTATGCCCATACAGATGTGTGGCAGCATCCGCTACTGAGTAAATATGTGCCGCGTACCGTGCTGGAACCGCGCAGTGTACGGCGTGAAATCGCCCCCGAGGAAGATTACAATGTGTTCCGTGCCGCTGCGGTGGCGGCCGATTTGCAGCGTGCCGGCGTGGCGGTGAACCTTGGTGCGCACGGTCAGCGCGAAGGTTTGGCGGCACACTGGGAATTGTGGACCTTGGTTCGCGGCGGTATGACACCGCTGCAGGCTTGGCGTAGCGCCACCCTCAACGGTGCCCGCTATCTTGGTCTTGATCACGATATCGGCTCACTCGAGGTGGGTAAGTTGGCTGACTTGATCGTCATTGATGGCGATGTGCTGGCCGATATACGCCAGTCGGACCGGGTCACGCAGGTGATGCTCAATGGGCGGCTGTATGACACGGCGACGATGAATCCGCGCGGTCATGGCGGTAAACCGCGCAAGCCCTTCTTTTTTGAGGGCCAGAGCGGCATCGGTATGCCGGTCGAGGCGACTGGATCGTCACACGGCGGCGATTAGCTATGTGAGCGAAACGATACAGAGGCGGCAATTTTATCCTGCCTCTGTATCCTAAAGACGCAAGCGGATGTGTCACAATAGCGAGCAAAGGCTGCCGGCGCTGGTTTTTTTTGTAAACACTTCGCCCCAGCACATTGTTTTTTTAAGCAACCATCCGGAGTGTACTCATGTTTGAGCATGTCGAAGCCTATGCGGGCGACCCTATTTTGTCCTTGAACGAAGCGTTTGGTAAAGATACGCGGCCGAACAAGATCAATTTGTCGATCGGTATTTATTTTGATGATGCCGGCAAAATTCCCATGTTGCCTTCGGTTCGTGCAGCTGAACACCAAGTCGTGGCCGCAGCCGGTGCGCGTCCTTATTTGCCGATGGAAGGTGCGGCCAATTTCCGCAGCGCCGTCCAGCAGTTGTTGTTCGGTGTCGCTCATCCGGCCGCTTTGGCCGGCCGCATCGTGACGATACAAACAGTTGGCTCCAGCGGCGGCTTGAAAGTCGGCGGCGATTTCATCAAACGTTATTTCCCTGACAGTACGCTGTTGCTGAGCGATCCAAGCTGGGATAATCATCGCGCCGTCTTCGAAGGTTGTGGCTTGGCCGTTAAAACCTATCCTTACTACGATGCGGCCACTGGCGGTGTGCGTTTCGATGCCATGCTGGCAGCCCTGCGCCAAGCTGACAAGCACAGCATCGTGCTGTTGCACGCTTGCTGCCATAATCCTACCGGTGTCGATTTGAGTAAAGAACAATGGCAGCAATTGCTGCCGGTGTTGCGAGAGCGCGAATTGTTGCCTTTCTTGGATTTGGCCTATCAAGGTTATGGCGATGGGATTGAAGAAGATGCGTATGCAATACGTTTGTTAGCCGATGCCGGCTTGAGCTTTTTCGTCGCCAATTCCTTTTCCAAAAGCATGAGCTTGTATGGCGAGCGTTGCGGTGCCTTGAGCGTAGTTTGCCCCGATGCGGCCCAAGCCGTGAATGTGCTTGGACAATTGAAATCTACCATTCGTCGCAATTATTCAAATCCGCCGCTGCATGGCGGCCAGTTGGTGGCGCGGGTGTTGAGTGATCCGGCCTTGCGCGCGATGTGGGAAGCCGAAGTCGTGGCCATGCGCGATCGTATTCAAGCGATGCGCCGTCAATTGCATGATGTCTTGTCGGCGAAAGTGCCGGGGCGTGATTTCAGTTATTTCCTCACGCAACGCGGGATGTTCAGTTATACCGGTTTGAGTGCTGAGCAGTGTGATCGTCTCAAAGAAGAATTCGCTGTGTATTTGGTGCGTTCCGGCCGGATTTGCGTGGCCGGCCTTAATAGCGGCAATGTAGAAGCTGCTGCACAGGCGATCGCTGCCGTTCTGAACTGATTTTTGAGCTGCAAAGAAAAGCGACGCTGTACAGCCTCGCTTTTTCTGTTTAATATATTAAGAACTCGCAGAGAGTGCGTGGTTTACTTATGAATTCTGCGCCAGCCGCTTGGGCAGTTACTGATGGCCGGATAAAAACCATCGGGATCATTACAGTACAACCAATCGTCGCCAGACTGAGGCGCATCGTAGTAACGGACTTCATCGCTGCGGTAGCTGACCGGCGGCGGTGCCGAGACATAGCTGGTCGAATTGTAAATCACCGTCGGTTGACTGTTTTGTACCGTCGGATAGTAGGATGTGTCGCGGTAGTAATATGGGCTGCTGACGTAGGTGGCGCCGTAATACGGCTGATAGCTGCGGTAGTAGCTGCCGGAATAAGCTCCGTAGTAGCCACCATAGTAGGGGCCGCGATTAGCAAGTAGGCCCAGACCTAAGCCGACGCCCAGACCGACGCCCAGACCGGCACCACCGCGGTAACCGCCGCGGTAACCGCCGTGCCAGTGCGATGAGTGCGCCTGTGCGGTGGCGGTCGTGAGCAGATTCCACGATAGAATAAAGAGTAGGGTGAGGATTTTCATGATGACAATGTCCCAGCGGTAAAGTAATCAGTCTACGTCAAAAAAAGGAAAAAGGCAGGCAGTCGGGCCGTTCCATACACTCTGTTACCAAGTGGTGCAAGCTGCTTGTTAGAGTCGGTAGTGGGAATTGAGTTCCCGATTTGTTTTAGCGGATGAAAGAATTGCATGAAAATTACTAGTTCATTGGTGGCGGCAGTGCTGGCTTGCAGCACGCTGCTCGGTATCAGTGCTCAGGCTGAAGTCAGTACCAGCGAACGGTATACCAAATACGACTACGATATCCCTATGCGCGACGGCGTGCGCCTGCATACCGTTGTCTATGTGCCGAAAGACAGTTCGCTCAGTTATCCTTTTTTGATCACGCGTACGCCGTATGGTGTCGGGGTACGGGTGGGTGATGAAACGCATCAGGGCGTGGATTTTTATCCGAAAACACTGGGGCCAGGTAAAGAATTCGATGCCAGCGGTTATATTTTCGTTAATCAAGATGTGCGCGGGCGCTTTTTATCGCAAGGCAGTTGGCAAGAAATGACGCCACATCTTCAAGCAACACGCGCCCCTGGCGAGGGGGTCGAGAGTGAAGATATGTACGACAGCGTCGAATGGCTGCTCAAACACGTGCCTGGCAATAATGGCAAAGTCGGTATCTGGGGGATTTCCTATCCGGGTTTCTATACCTCGGCCAGCATCATCAATTCGCATCCCGCCATCAAGGCGGCTTCGCCACAGGCACCGGTCACCGATCTGTTTATGGGCGATGATTCCTATCATGGCGGCGCGTTTATGTTGGCGGCTAATTTTGATTTTTATTCCAGTTTCACCATCGAGAAAAACCCGACCAGCTTGCCGAAAACCTGGACTCCGTATGATTACGGCAGTAACGATGGCTACCAATTCTTCCTTGAACACTTGAGCCTCGCGCGCATTACCGCGCAACTGAGTGAGAAACAACGCACGCTGCTGATGCCGACCATAGAACACAGCAGTTACGATGACTTTTGGAAGGCGCGCAATATCGCGCCGCATCTGAAGCAAATCAAAGCGGCCGTTCTGACGGTAGGTGGTTGGTATGATGCCGAAGACTTACACGGCCCGTTTGCCACCTATCACAGCATCGCTGCCAACAACCAAGGCTATTTCAATGGCATCGTCATCGGCCCTTGGGCGCATGGTGGCTGGCACAGTGCCGATGGTAAAACGCTGGGACATGTCGACTTTCAATCGAAAACCGGCGAATACTATCGCAAAAATATCTTGTTGCCGTTTTTTGAACAGTACCTGAAAGGTGTGAGCAATCAGACGGCGGCGGTGGCGACAGTGTTTGAAACCGGTACTAATGTCTGGCGGCGTTATGCCAGTTGGCCGCCGCAGCAAGTGCAAATGCGCCGCTTATACCTCGGTGCTGGCGGCAGCTTAAGTTGGCAAACGCCGACCGACGCGGCGCCGGCATTTGATGAATATGTCAGTGATCCGCACAAACCGGTACCATTCATTTCCTACGTGGCCACCGGCGTGCCGCGCGAATACATGGTATCAGATCAGCGCTTCGCCTCCACGCGGCCGGATGTGTTGACGTATCAAACTGCGCTGTTGAACGAGGATGTGACGGTGGCTGGCCCAGTCAGTCCGCAACTTTTCGTCAGTACCAGCGGCAGCGATGCCGATTGGGTAGTGAAATTGATTGATGTCTATCCACCCGATTATCCGCAAGCCGAGCCGGCGCATGAGGCCGGCGCTGACGTGGCCCGACCGGCGCTCAGTATGGGCGGTTATCAGCAATTGGTACGCGGTGAACCATTGCGTGGAAAATTCAGAAACAGCTTCGAGCAGGCCGAACCCTTCGTGCCGAACCAAGTTACCGCGCTCAATTACAGCATGCCCGATATTAACCATACTTTCCGGCGCGGCCATCGCATCATGCTGCAGGTGCAAAGCTCTTGGTTTCCGCTGGTTGACCTCAATCCGCAAAGCTTCATGTCGATTCCACAGGCGCAGCCGGCCGATTTTCAGCGCGCCACGCAGCGTGTCTATCATGCGCCCGGTCAGTTTTCCGGTATTGTGTTACCGATCTTGTCTGAACACATCAAGTAATTGTTGTTCCCTTATCGGTCATGCCGATTCATTGTTATAGCCAAAGAGACAAACCATGGTTTCATTAAAATTTTTTAAGCGCACGGCAATGGCCGTATTGGTCGCCTGCGCCTGCGTGCCCGCCGCAGCCCAAACGATGCCGTCGAATCAGTTCGTGCTCGAAGCACAGACCATGGATTTAACTGCTGATCCGTGTCGACAATTTTTTGAGTATGCCAATGGTAACTGGCTTAAAAATAATCCGATTCCGGCCGATCGTTCACGTTACAGTGCCTATGATGAAGTGGCCGAACGCAATTTGACGGCATTGAAACGCATCGCTGAAGCGGCCGGTGATGGCTCTGTCGGCAGCCCGAGCCAGCGTCTGGTCGGCGCATTTTATGTCAGCGGCATGAATGAGGCGCGCATTGAACAACTCGGCTTCACGCCTTTGGCGGCGCAGTTTGCTGAAATAGCCGCGCTATCGAATCAGCGTGAATTGATGGCGATGCTGGCGCGTTTGCATAAGCAGGGCGTGTACGCGCTGTTTGGTTTCGATGTCGGACAGGATGCGAAAAATGCCACGCGGACGATTCCTGAGCTCACGCAAGGTGGCCTTGGCTTGCCGGATCGTGATTATTATCTCAATACGGATGCCAAGACGCAGCGGATACGTGCGCAGTATCTGGCCTATATCACGCACATGTTCATGCTCGTCGGTGAATCTGAGACCGAGGCACAGCAAGCGGCGGCCCAGGTAGTCAAGCTCGAAACGCAGTTGGCCAAAGCTTCACTCTCCAAGGTGGCACTGCGCGATCCGCAAGCCAGTTACCATTTGTCGGATATGGCAGGTTTGCAGAAGTTGCATAAAAACACGCCTTGGCAAGTGTATTTCAATGACATAGGCTTGCCGCAGCCAGGGCAAATCAATCTGGCACATCCGCAGTTTTTGCGTGTCGCTGCCGGTCTGGTCGAGCGTTTGTCGCTGCCGGAATGGAAAACTTATTTGCGCTGGGAATTGCTCAATGCCCGTGCCGTCGACCTCAGTCATGATTTTGTCGATGCGCATTTTGATTTCTATGGCAAAACCTTGGCCGGCACCGAGCAACTGCAACCACGCTGGAAACGCGTGTTAGGCAATATCGATGCGCAAGCCGGTGAAGCACTCGGCCAATTGTATGTGGCGGAATTCTTCCCGCCCGATGCCAAAGCCGGCGTGCTGGAGATGGTGAATAACATCAAGGCCGCGATGCGTGCCAGTATAGGCAAGTTGGCATGGATGTCGGAACCGACCAAACAGCAAGCCTATAAGAAGCTCGATACCGTGATGGTTAAGATCGGGTATCCCGATGTGTGGCGCGATTACAGCAGCCTGCAGATCACGCCGGATTCGTATGTCGACAATGTCACGCAGGCGGCGATGTTTGAGTTTCAACGTGGCTTAGCCAAGCTGGGCAAACCGATCGACCGCAACGAATGGGGCATGACGCCACAGACTGTCAATGCCTATTACAACCCGAGCATGAATGAAATCGTCTTCCCAGCCGGCATACTGCAACCGCCGTTGTATCACCCCAAAGCCGATGCTGCCGCTAATTATGGTAATACCGGCGCCACCATAGGACATGAATTGACCCATGCCTTCGATGACGAAGGACGTCAGTTTGATGCCGAGGGTAATCTCAAAAGTTGGTGGAGCAAACGTGACGAACAGCAGTTTCTGCTGCGGGTGAAGGCGATAGAGCAGCAATTCGATGAATTCAATCCGATTGATACCTTGCACGTGAACGGCAAGCTGACGGCCGGTGAGAATATTGCCGATTTAGGTGGGATGAAAATCGCCTTGCAAGCCTTGCGCACGGCTTTAGAAGTGCAGCCGCAGGCGGCACTGATCGATGGTTTAACGCCGGAACAACGGTTTTTCGTGGCCAATGGCCAGAGTTTCCGCAGTTCGATTCGCGCTGAAATGCTGCGTTTGAGATTATTAACCGATCCGCATGCCCCAGATAAATACCGTGTGATTGCCCCATTGGCGAATCTGCCGGAGTTTTCCGCAGCGTTCAGTTGTCAAGGCGAGCGCTCGCCGCTGCGGCATGGCAGCAAGCTGGTGCAGATCTGGTAAAACGCCTGCGCCACGCTACGGTATACTGTGTGCGTAATTGACTGTTCGCCGCTGCCTGTAGTCTGTCAGGTAGCGGTGCCGATTTTGATTCTGTCGACCCGAGCTCGGTGGTCGGCAGCGCACTGATGATTTATCATGGAAACCACTAAAGTCATAGAATTTGAACGTCCACA